>CAZMWA010000332.1:0-8703 GCA_964569405.1 uncultured Vicinamibacteraceae bacterium
GTGCGGAGCAGAACATAAACTGCTGAATAGTAAACGGTTACGTTCCGTTTTCGCGGTCTAAACGGATCGGGCTGCCTTGCGAAATCCGCCGCCATCCCGTATATGATATGGGAATGGATAGCGGATACACGCCGGCGAACAGACCGCGAAGACACAAGCCCCGAGGCCGGCACCCCGACAAGGCCCTGTAGGCCGCCTTCATCCTCCCCGCAGGAACCGTCCACACGTGGGCCTCGGTGTCCATCTCGTCCCATCGTGCACCGCGTACCTCGCCCCAACGCGCCGCCGTCAACACAAGAAGCTCGAACGACAGCTTGACCGCCTGAGCCGCATTCGACCCCCGAACGGCCGCGACCGCCGCCGCCACGTCCCGATGCGGCAGCGCCCGCATGTGCCGCACGACCTCGTTCTGCTTGCCGAGCACTGGCCCGAGCCGGTCGCAGGGATTGTCCGACCGCAGGTTCATCGCGATGGCCCACTCCATGACCGCGCTGATGCGCTGCCGCACGTTCCGCGCCGTCTGGACCTTCACGTGCCAGATCGGCGTCAGGACCTCCAGCACGTCCGCGCTCGCAACCTCGGAGACGGGCCGGCTGCCGATGCGCGGGAAGGCGTGGCGTTCGAGGCTGTGCAGCCAGGTCCGGGCGTGCAGCGGGCTGCGCCAGCCGGCCCGCTTCGCCTCGACGACGCGGGCCGCAGCGTCGGCGAACGTCGGCATGCCCTCGGCGCGGCGCTTCTCAGCCAGGGGATCGCCGCCAGAGCGTGCGAGCTTGCGGTTCGACAGCGCCCGGTCCCGCGCCTCGGCCAGTGATACCAGAGCGGTGCTGCCGAGTCCGAGTTCGCGTTTCCGGCCGCGGATGACGAGCCGCTGGACCCAACTGCGGGTGCCGGTGGGCTGGACGACGAGGTAGAGCCCCTGCCCGTCGCAGTGTCGTCCGGGCGGCGCGGAACGGATGAAGGCGGCCGACAGGGCCTTGTCGGGGTGCCGGCCTCGGGGCTTGTGTCTTCGCGGTCTGTTCGCCGAGGCGTATCCGCTATCCATTCCCATATCATATACGGGATGGTGGCGGATTTCGCAAGGCGGCCCGATCCGTTTAGACCGCCGAAAACGGAACGTAACCGTTTACTATTCAGTAGTTTATGTTCTGTTCTGCACCGTGCAGAACGTTTGTGGACGCCGACTGACCATTGCGGTGCTGGTAGTACCAGACGATGCTGCCCGTGTCGGCGTCGAGGGCCAGCGTCGAGTTGTGGTAGAGGTGCTGTCTGTCGACGCCGCCCAGCATGAACTTCGGCGACGGGGAGGTCACCGACGTCCCGACGTAGACGAGGTTCAGCGCCGGGTCGAAGCTGGGCACCATCCAGGCGCCGACGTGGCGCCGCTGCTCGAAGGGGACGCCGCCCCAGGTTTCGTCGCCCGGCTCGCCCGGCGCCGGAACCAGGCGGGTGCGCCAGAGCTCCTCGCCGGTCCGCGCGTCGTGCGCGGTGACCACGCAGGCGTCGGGGCCGCCCTGCGGCAGGCATCCCCGGCCGGACACCACCTTGCCGTTGGCGATGATGGGGCCCGACGTCTGATGGGCCGGGTGCGTCGTGTAGTCCAGGATGCGGGTCTCCCAGGCCAACCGGCCCGTCGCGGCGTCGAGCGCGAGGACGTGGCCGTCGGTGCTGGTGTGCAGGATCGTGTCGCCGTAGATGGCGATGTTGCGGTTGCCCTCGGCGAGCGCGGGCAGGATGAACGTCTCGAGGTCGTCCGGACGCGCGCGGCGGTACTCCCAGAGCAGGTCGCCCGTCACCGCGTCGAGCGCCTGGATGACGTCGCGCGGATTCGGCATGTACATGATGCCGTCGTGCACCAGCGGCGTGCCCTGCTGGCGCCCGCCCGTCAGGCCGCGGGACCAGACCATCCGCAGCTCGTCCACGTTCCCGCGATCGACGGCGTCGAGCGGGCTGTAGCCCCAGCCGTCGAGCGTCCGGCGCCACATCAGCCAGTCGGCCGGGTCGGGGTTCTGGAGCATCGCGTCCGTGACGGGGACTAGCTCGCCGCCCGGCTGAGCCAAGGCGGCCGCCGGGCCTCCCGCGACCGGTAGCAGGGCCATCGCGGCGACGAGCACATAGCGTGACAGCGGGCGTCGTTCGCGCATGCAGACACTCCTAGGGAGATTTCCTGCCGAGGTCGGCGAGCAGGATGTTGTCGATGCGCGTGTCGACGGCGGCGATCTGCGCCGTCAGGTCGCACCGCACGCCGTCCACGTCACGCCGCACACCGTCCACGTCGCACCGGACGCTTTCGACTAGGCGCCACACGCCGACCAGGACGCCGACACCCGTGAGCACGGTGGCAATCGCGTCGGGACTCATGCAGTCCCATCGTAGCAGCAATGCATCTCGTGAGGACCGCGGCGGCCGGGCGCCCCTCGCGAGCTCCCGAGATTCCGCGTCGCCGCTCGGCGCGTCTCATGGCGGTGGCGGCAAAGAGGCGAGCAGGCGGCCCAGCCGGTCGAGGCCCGCCCGGAGCTCCGCCGCCTCGCCGCCGAAGCCGATGCGCACGTGCCCCTCGAGCCCGAAGTGTGCGCCGGGCGCGACGAGCACGCTCGCGGTCTGCCGCAGCCGCGTCGCCAGATCCTCCGAGCCGATCGCGTGCGGGTAGCGGACGCAGGCGATGGCGCCCGCCTCGGGCGGCACGTGGGCGAGCCCCGCACCGGCCGCGGCCAGCCAGTCGCGGACGATGGGGTAGTGCTCCGCGATGCGGCGCCGCGCGCGCGCCAGGAGGCGCCGCCGCCTGTCGGGCGCGAGCGCCACGCGGGCGAGCCGGTCGCTCAGGGCAGCGGGCGCGATCGTCGTGAAGTCGCGCCGGCTCCACAGCTCGGCGGTGAGCGCGGCGGGCGCGACGAGCCATCCGATCCGCAGCCCCGCCAGGCCGTAGGCCTTCGACAGCCCGCCCGTGACGACCACGCGCTCGTAGCCGCCCCAGGCCGTCGCGGTCGGGTTGCCGTCGCGCTCGGCGCCGCGGTAGACCTCGTCCGAGAGCACCCACGCGCCGTGCCGCGCGGCCGCGGCGCACACGGCGTCGACCTCGGCCGCGGTCAGCCGCGCCCCGGTCGGGTTGTTTGGGTTGCAGAGGAGGACGAGCCGCGTCCGCGCGGTGACGAGGTCGCCGAGCGCATCGAGCGCGGGCGCCCAGCGGGCGCCGCCGCCTTCGCGGTCGAGGCGCAGCGGCCAGGGGCGGACGCGCGCGCCGTGCGCGGCGGCCAGCAGGTGCGTCTGCAGGTAGTTCGGATGCAGCACCACGACCTCGTCGCCGGGCTCCACGAGGCGCCAGCAGGCGAGGAAGTTGGCCTCCGCGCTGCCGGCCGTGATCAGGACGTGATCGGCCGACGCGCCGGGGTAGTCGGCGGCGACGATCTCGCGCAGCTCGACCGTGCCGTTCGTCTGTGTGTAGCCGAGCGGCTCGCCGAGCAGGCTGCCCACCTCGTCCGCCGGGAGCAGCTCCTCGAGGCGCAGGGGCTCGACGCCGCTCTCCGACAGGTTGATCTCGACCTGATGCTCGTACAGGGACTGCAGACGCTCGAGGGCGAAGGGCTCGATGTTCACGCTGGCGGATCCTAGTAGAACGCAGTCCGCTACGCACGGGAGAGCAGCAGGGGCAACACGGATACGGAGAGCCTGCACACCGCGACCGACCTGGACGTCCACGACGGCGAGGTCTACATATCCGACGGCTACGGCAACAAGCGAGTCATCATGTTCGACGCCGACACGGGCGAGTACCGGCGCATGTGGGGTGCGTTCGGGAACGAGCCCCTCGACGATCCGCCCGCCGAGGACCAGCGGCGGATGGAGCCGGGCGAGCCGGGCGAGGGCCCGCGGCAGTAGCGCCGCGGCCGGCTGCGCCCGCGGCGGGCGCCAGGCCGCGGTGCGCGCCGGGCCTCCTCACTCGCGCAGCGCGAACGTCGAGAGGGCGTGGCCGGAGATGACGGCCACGTACTGCCGGCCGTCCACGGCGTAGGTCATCGGGCCGTTGATGATCTGGCTGCCGAGGCTCACTTTCCAGAGCAGGTCGCCCGTGCGGGCGTCGAGCGCCTGGAAGTAGCCCGACCGCGCGCCGGTGAACAGCAGGTCGGACGCGGTCGTCAGGATGCCGCTGCGGATGACGTCGGTCATCTCGAACTTCCACTGCTGCTCGCCCGTCAGCGCATCTAGCGCGAGCACCGCGCCGGTGCCGAGCGCCTCCGTCCAGTCGTTGATGGGGCCGCGCGTCACCCGCGGCATGCCCGGGGCGTCGGGCACCGGCGCGGCCTCGGCGATGCCGCCGCCGGTGAAGAACTCGCCCTCCTCGTACTCCTCCGGCTCGCCCCCGAAGATCGAGGCGTAGTTCTCCCAGGCCGGGACGTAGAGCAGCTCCGTGCTCGGGCTGTAGGAGGGCGAGTACCAATTCGTGCCGCCCGCCACGCCCGGATACGTGGGCGACCCGGCGGGCTGCGGCGTCTCGACCGGACGCCCGCTGTCGTCGAGCGCCTCTGCCCAGTTGACCGACACGAACGGCCGGCCGGTCAGAAAGCGGCCCGTGGCCCGGTCGAGCACGTAGTAGAACCCGTTGCGGTTGGCGAACAGCATCACCTTGAAGACCGTGTCGTTGCGGGTGATGTCGGCCAGCACCGGGATCTGCACCGCGTCGTAGTCGTAGGGGTCGCCCGGCGTGAACTGGAAGTGCCAGCGCAGCTCGCCCGTGTCGGCGTCGAGCGCCACGACCGAGCTCGTGTAGAGGTTGTCGCCGGGCCGCTGCGCGCGGTTGAAGTCGGGGCCGGGATTGCCCGTGCCCCAGTACGTCAGGTTCAGGTCCGGGTCGTACGACCCGGTCAGCCAGGCCGCGCCGCCGCCGTGCTTCCAGGCCTCCGGGTCGCAGTAGGTCTCCGGATCGGGCGGACACGGCTCCCACGTCTCGTGGCCGGGCTCGCCGGGTCCCGGAATGGTGTGGAAGCGCCAGACCTCCGCGCCCGTCTCGGCGTCGAGCGCCGCGACGAAGCCGCGGATGCCCTGATCGCCGCCGGTCGAGCCGACCAGCACCTTGCCGTCGACGGCCAGCGGCGCCAGCGTGAAGGCGTACGCCAGGTTCTTGTCCGCCACCTCGGTGTCCCAGAGCTCGGCGCCGGTCGTCGCGTCCACCGCCACGACGTGGGCGTCGAGCGTCGCCATGAACACCTTGTCGCCCAGCACCGCCACGCCGCGGTTGTTCGCCTGGCAGCAGGCGCGGTGGTCGGCCGGCGTCGGGTAGCGGTAGATCCAGTACACGCGCCCGGTCCGGGCGTCGAGCGCCACGATGTCGTTCGGTCGCTGGGTCAGGTACATGACGCCGTCGACCACGATCGGCGTCGCCTGCCAGGTGCCCAGGACCGGCGTCTGGTACACCCACTGCAGCGCGAGGTCGCCCACGTTGCCGGGCGCGATCTGCTCGAGCCGGCTGTGGCGCTGGCTGAAGTAGCCGCCCGAGTAGGTCAGCCAGTTCCGCGGCTCGCCCGCCGCGTCGCGCAGACGTTCGAACGCGACCTGCCCGTTCACGCTCGCAAGCGTCAGGATGGACAGGATCGCCGCCAGCACCGTGCGTCGCGCCGCGGTTGCCGCCATGGTCGTCAGCCTTTCCTCGAGGGATCGCCGCCGCGATCGACAGGATATCTTCGCGTGATCCGGCAGGGTGGTCAACGCGGGCTTCAATCAAACGGGGCTGCGCCCCGAACCCCCGGCGTCCGCTTGCGGGGATCCCTTCGCCCCGCGCCGCTCCCGCCGAGGCGCGCCGTGCGCGCCTTGCGGAGTCTGCACTGTTCTACGGCGCAGACTCCTAGCGGAAGGCAGTATCCTTTGAGATGGGAGGAGCACAGCGATGAGGCGAGCACTGTTGGCGGGCATCGTCGCCCTGGCGCTGGCCGGCGCCGGGTGGTTCGGCGGTCCGGCGGCCGGCCAGGAGGCGCCGGCCAGGTCGGCCTGGCCGATCCTGGAGGACGGCTGGGAGCCGCCCCGGACGCCGTGGGGCGTGCCGGACCTGGCGGGCATCTGGGACAGCAAGAGCTCCACCCCGCTGGAGCGGCCCGACGAGCACGCCGGACGCGAGTTCCTCACCGACGAGGAGGTCCGCGCCATCGACGAGGCGAGCCTGGCGGTGGAGCGGAGCGACAAGGCGCAGGGACGGGACGTGCGCGGCGAGCCGGGCACGCAGGCCGACGTCGAGGGCGCCTACAACAACATCTTCAGCACCGGGCTCGGCGTGCGCTACGCCCGGCACCGGCGCACGTCGCTCATCGTCGACCCGCCCGACGGGCAGGTGCCGGCCATGACCGAGGAGGGCGCGGCGCGGCAGGACGACATTCGCCAGCGCTTCGCGGCGCGGGCGGCCGCCGCCGCGGCCGCGGGCATCGATCTGCCCTACTTCGTCGACATGGAGGACCGCTACGACAATCCGGAGGACTCCGGCTACCTCGAGCGCTGCATGGGCGTGACGATTCCCTGCACGGGCGGGCTGTGCGGCTTCAGCCGCATCGTCCAGGGCCCGGGCTGGGTCGGGATCTACTACGAGCAGGGGCACGGCGGCGGCGCCTACCGCCGCATCCCGCTCGACGACCGGCCCCACCTGCCGGCGCACATCCGGCAGTGGCTCGGCGACTCCGTGGGACGCTGGGAAGGCGACACCCTCGTCGTCGACACCACGAACTTCACCGACCGCACCAGCTACCGGGGGTCGAGCGAGAACCTGCATCTCGTCGAGCGCTTCACGCGCGTCGCCCCGGACCTGATGCAATACCGCATCACCGTCGACGACCCGACCACGTGGACCCGGCCGTGGACCCTGGAGCTGGCCCTGGTGCGGCAGGACGACACCGAGAACCTGATCTTCGAGTCGGCGTGCCACGAGGGGAACTACTCGCTGACCGGGATGCTCGCCGGCGCCCGCATCGACGAGCAGGCCGGGCGGTAGATCTGGAGGAAGCGCCATGAACGTTCGAACACTTGGAGCCGTCGTCGTACTGGTCGCCGCCTGCGCGCTGGCGACGCCCGCCGCGCAGGATGCGCCCGAGCCGCGCTCCGGCGCGGCGGTCGGCATCAGCGGTCTGCTGGACCGCGTCGAGGGCGGGGAGATCCCCCGCACGCCGTGGGGCACGCCCGATCTGCGCGGCGTCTGGAACAACTCGAACCGGACGCCGCTCGAGCGGCGCACGGCCGCGGAGATCGAGCGCGGCCAGCTGGCCCAGGCGCCGGTCATCGAGGCCACGCGCGGCACCGGCGCGGGCTGGGTCGAGCAGGTCACCGAGGCCGACCGCGAGGCGCTCATCGTCGACCCGCCCGACGGCCGCATCCCGGCGCTGCTGCCCGCGGCGCGGCAGCGGCTCATCGACCGCGAGAACGCGCGCGGGGGGCGCGGCGAGGCCGATTCGTGGCTCGATCGCAACTCCTGGGAGCGCTGCATCACGCGCACGCTGCCCATCGCCATGATCCCGAACATCTACAACGCGAACTACCAGATCTTCCAGACGCAGGACCACGTGGTCGTGCTCATGGAGATGATCCACGAGGCGCGCATCATCCCGCTCGACGACCGGCCGCCCGTCGCCGACGGCATCCGCCAGTGGCTGGGCGACAGCCGCGGCCGGTGGGAGGGCGACACGCTGGTGGTCGAGACCGAACGCTTCAACAACCGGCTCGACGGCGGCGAGTACCAGCCGTCGCACATCATCCAGACCACGCACCGCGGTCCGGGCGGCACGCTGCGCCTCGTCGAGCGCTTCCGCATGCTCGATGCGAACACGATCGACTACCGCTTCACGGTGGAGGATCCGGCGACCTACACCGGGCCGTTCACGGTCTCGCTGCCGATGACCCGCCGCGACACGGTGGGCGATCCGCTCAACCACCTGTTCGAGTACGCCTGTCACGAGGGCAACCACGGGATGATGAACCTGCTCAGCGCCGGCCGCGCCGACGAGGGGCAGGCGCTCGAGGCGGCGGCGCGCGTCTCGCGCCAGCGCAAGGAAGCCGGCCACCCCGGCGTGCGCGAGCCGGCGGTGCCGTTCGTGCCCTGACAAGCGATGCTGCTGCGCACCGTGGTCCTGGCCGCCTGCATCGCGGCCTGCCCGTGCGCGCCCGCGCTGGCCCAGTCCGGCTTCCGCCCCGCGCCAGCGGACGCTGAGCCGGAGATGTCCGTTACCGCGCCGGCGGACGCGGTGCCGGAGCCCTCCGTCGCGGAGCTCGTGAACGGCGAGCTCGAGATCGGGGCCCCCGAGCCGGCCCCCGATCTCCCGGCGGCGGCCGGCATCCTGCCCGGCCGGCCGGTGGTGCGGCCGGCCCGCGTCGTCGCGCCCCCCGCGATCGACGGCCGCCTGGACGACGCCGCGTGGGACGGCGCGCTGCGCATCACCGAGTTCGTCCAGATCCAACCCCTCGACGGCGCGCCGGCGACCGAGGACACCGACGTCTATCTGGCGTATGACGCCGCCGCCATCTACCTCGGGTTCCGGGCGCGGTACACGGACCCGGGCATGATCCGCGCGAACCGCTCGGACCGCGACCGCACGTTCCGGGACGACCTCATCTCCGTCTACTTCGACACGTTTCTCGATCAGCAGCGGGCGTACGTCTTCACCGTGAACGCGTACGGCGTCCAGGGCGATTCCATCGTCAACTCGCGCGGCGGGGGCGGGTTCGGGGGCCGGCGCGGCC
>CAZMWA010000333.1:0-12442 GCA_964569405.1 uncultured Vicinamibacteraceae bacterium
GAACTCCGACCTGCGCATCATCCCGCTCGACGGCCGGCCGCCGCTCGAGGGCGCGATCCGCCAGTGGCAGGGCAGCTCCCGCGCCCGGTGGGAAGGCGACATGCTCGTCGTCGAGACCGGCGGCTTCAACGGCGCGTGGACCATCCAGGGCACGGGGCCCGATGCGCGCTACGTCGAGCGCATCCGGTTCTCCGACGCCGACACCCTGCACTACGAGTTCACGGCGGATGATTCCGCGTCGTTCGCCGGCCCCTGGACGGTCATGTTCCCGATCACGCGCGCCATCGGCCCGGTGTTCGAGAACGCCTGCCACGAGGGGAACTACAGCATGCCGCTCATCCTGCGCGGCGCGCGCGCCCAGGAGCGCGAGCGGCCTTGACGGGTCTCCCAGGCGGCGCCGCCGGCGGCCCCGTCGCCGAGACCGCGCGCATCGACTCCATCGACGTGCTGCGCGGCTTCGCTGTGGGCCGGCGACATCCTCTTCCTCTACGCCGTCTGCGGCATGCTGGTCTACCCGTTCCGCGGACTGTCTCCCGGCCGGCTCCTCGTCGTCGCCGCGGCGGCGACCGGCGCTGAAGGGCGCACGGCCGCCGCCATCGGCGACGATCAGGGCATCAGGCCTTCGACCAGGGTGTCGATGCGGTAGAGGCCCGTGCGCGCGGTGATGTAGAGCGTGCGGCCGTCGTTGCCGAACGCCGCGTTGGCCGGCTGCTCCGCCGGCCGCACCGTGCCGAGGTGGTCCCCCTCGGGGCTGATGACGACGATGCCGCCGGGCCCGCTCGACCAGATGTTGCCCGCCGCGTCGACCGCGAAGCCGTCCGGCACGCCCCCGTCCTCGCTGTCGGTCAGGTCGAGCAGCACCGTGCCTTCGCCGACGCTCAGATCGTCGTTGACCGGATAGGCCACCCACTGGCGCGCCTCGCCGTCCGAGTTGGCGACGTAGAGTGTGTTCTCGTCGGGCGACAGCCCGATGCCGTTGGGCCGGGTCTGCCCGTCCGCCAGCAGGTGCACGGTGCCGTCGGGATCGAGCCGGTAGACGCCGTTCCAGTCCAGCTCGGCCGCCTCGGGGCTGGCGAGGCCGTAGGGCGGGTCGGTGAAGAAGGCCGAGCCGCTGGAGTGGAAGACGATATCGTTCGGGCTGTTGAGGCGGCTGCCCTCGTAGCGATCCGCGATCGTCACCCGCGAGCCGTCCTCCTCGATCCGCGCGAGGCGCCGGTTGCCGTGCTCGCACAGGACGAGACGCCCTTCGAGGTCCAGCGTCAGCCCGTTCGAGCCGCCCTGCCCGTTCGTCTCCAGCTCGGGCAGGAAGACGGGGTTGAGGAACACGCTCGTTCCGTCGGCGTCGGACCAGCGGTAGACGGTGTCGGCCGGAATGTCGCTGAAGAGCAGGTGGCCGTCGTCGGCGCCGCCGACCCAGACCGGCCCCTCGACGAACTGGAAGCCTTCGGCGACCTGCTCGACTGCCGCGTCGGCGGCGAGAAGCTCGTCCAGCCGGGGATCGAGCCGCTCGACGGTGCCGGCAGCCTCTTCGGCCGGCGCCTCTGGCTCGGCGGGCGGCGGCTCCTCGGCCGGCGCGCAGGCGAAGAGCGCGGTGAGCATCAATCCGGTGACGAGCGCGATTCCTCTATGCATGATGCGAGTCCTCATCCCTCCTCGTTCCCTTGCTGTCCGCATTGTAGGCAATCCGAACGGGCCGCGGCACGGCTGCAGGCGCCCTACGACGTCGCCGGCAGCGGGAACCGCGCCTCGAAGGCCGGCGTCGCGCGGAACGTGACATCCGCCGCATCGCGGTCGAACGCGATGAAGCAGGCGGCGATCCCGCGCGCCGCGGCCCACGCGATGCCGCGGTCCGGCCCCATCACGTACAGCGCGGTCGACAGGACGTCCGCCACGAAGGCGCTCTCGTGCCAGACCGTGACCGATGCGGACCGGATGACCGGCCGCCCGTTGCGCGGGTCGATGATGTGGCCGATCCGGCTGCCGTCCTCCAGAATCAGATCCCGCTCGGACCCGCCGCTGGTGGCGATGGAGCCCGCCGCCAGAGACAGCTCGAGAACGGCCGTGCCGCGCCGCGCGGGGTGCGCGACGCCCACCGCCCACGGGCCGTCGAAAGCCTCTCCGGAAACCGCCATCTGGCCACCGAAGTCGATGCGCCAGACGCCGTCCCGGCCACGCTCGGCCGCGCGCACACGGTCGAGCGCCTCGCCCTTTCCGAACCCGCCCGCGTCCAGGATCACCGCAGCGTCCCGCGTGACCGCGCACCCCGCCGGATCGAGCGAGAGGTTCTCGAATCCCGCGCCGGCCAGCGCCGCTTCCAGCTCGTCGTCGTCGGGATGCCGGCCTTCCCCGCGCAGGCCCCAGACGTCGATGAGACGGCCAATCGCCGGATCGAACGCGCCTTCCGTCGCCGCCCGCCAATCCGCGACGCGCGCCAGCAACGCACAGGTTCCCGCCGGCAACTGCAACGCCTCGCCCACCGGCCGCCGGTTCAGTGCACTCAGGACGCTGTCGTCCCGCCACGTGCTGAGCTCGGCCTCGGTCTGCTCGACGATGCGGACCATGCGCTCCAGCTTCGCCAGGCCCGATTCGCGGTCGATCGCCTCGGCGACGAAGGTGGCGAGGGTGCCCATCAGGAAGACGGTGCGCTCGACGCGGACCGGGGTCTGCACGCCCACGGCACGTGCAGGAGCCGTCGCGAGACCGCACAGCGCCGCCCCGAGACACGCCAGCCGGGCAACCGTCCGGCGCCGCCCGAGCTTCGTCATGGGGAAAGCCGCGCGGGTCTCGGCGGCGACGTCCGTACCGCCTTGCGGTCCATCCCGTCCAACCGCCAGCCATTGACGAGGTGGATCCCGTAGCCGACCACGAACGCGACGCTGGCCGCGACGTGCGTCCAGATAAAGAACGTGATGAGGGCCGGTGTGGTCGCGACCTGGATCAGGTAGCCGGTGAGAGCCATGGCCGAGAAGCTCAGGACCGACGTCCATCCCGTGCGGCGGTTCGACGGGTTTCGCGACCGGAGCTTCCCGAACGAGTGCGAGCGGAACAGCATGCCGAAGAAGGCCACGAAGAACGGCGCCGCCACGACGTGCGCCGAGAGCATCGTCGGCTGCCACGGATGGTTGACGATCGCGAACGGGTCGTCGGTGGTCATTGCGTACTTCATGTACAGGTAGACGGTCCCGGTCACCGCGACGATGACGTGGAAGGCGTTGAAGCCCCAGCGCTCCCACCAGGTCATTGCACGCCGCGCCCTTCACCCCCCGGCCGACGCCCTTCCACCACCTGGTCGAGCGCCAGCACGCGGCGCACCGCGGCATTGACCGCGTGGGTCGTCAGCGTCCCCCCCGCGATGGGACGTATCGCACGGTGGATCGCGATGTCGTCGCCGAGCGGCCGCTCGTAGTACTGCCGCCTCCACCGATCCGAGGGGACGTACTCCGGGGGCTCGAGGAAGGCGGTCACGTCGATGCGGCGCACCCGCCCGTCCGCTTCGAGCGAGATGAGCAGGCTCTCGCGCTTGGTCCGCACCACATGCGTGTCGACGTACGCCCGGCCGACGACGACGCCGTCGCGCCGCGCGACGTAGCGGGCGTAGATGCGGGTCCGCACGTCCTCGCGCGAGATCTCGGCTATCCGCTCGGCCTGCTCCGCCGTCAGGTAGACGCGGTCCCCGCGGATGCTCGCACCCGCGAAGACCGTGTTCAGCGCCTCCTGGCGCGAGATCACGCCGGGCTGCGCGAAAGCGGCGCCGGCCGCGAGAACGAGCGAAACAACCACCAGCGCGCCGGCTGCGCGCCTGCCCGCCACCCGCCCCACGGTCGACACCTGCCTCATGATGGGACTCCTAGAACGCGTATCCGACGCTGACGTTGAACTGGTTGACCCCGCTGTCGACGGCGTTGCTGACCCACATGTGGTCCACCTTGAGCACGACGCCGGGGTTCGGCTTCAGCTCGATGCCGAGGGTCGTGTAGGTGTTGTTCTTGCCCGGGTCGCGGGTGAACCCTGCCGCCAGCGCGGTGTGGGTGTCGACCTTCTCGTAGCGCAGGTACGGCGTCAGCGCCACCCCGGCGGCGCCCGGCGCCTGCGACAACAGGTCGTAGCCGAGCTGCACGTAGCCGCCCTGCATCTTCTCCGCGACGCCGCTCTTGCCTTCGAGGCCGAGCACCTGGTTCAGCATCGACGTGTCGTCGAGGCCGGCCTGCGCGAACAGGGCGCGAAAGTCGACGCCCCGGGCCTGCACCTGCGCGTGCACGTCGAAGATGTTGGTGCGGACGCCGTAGGTGCGGCCGCTGTCGTCCATCACCTGGCTCTGTCCCGATCCGCCGGTGTAGAAGCTGGCGCCGAAGAAGGCCCCGGGGATCGGCGTAACGTCGAGGCGGCCGGTGAAGGCCATGTCGTCCGCCAAGGCCTTGCCGCCCTTTTGACGACCGCCGCGCAGGCCCCCCGACGAGAACTTCGCGCCGTTGAACCCGTTGACCACGTAGGCGCGGAACGCCACGTTGTCGAACGCGCCGTAGAACCCGCCGCCGTTCTCCCGCCACGTCGAGGGAATGATCCTGTTCTCGGTCACGGGACGCTCGGCCCCGATGAAAACCGTCGGCTCGTGGAACTCGTTGACCAGGCCCATCGGAATCATCAGCATGCCGGCGCGCAGACCGAAGTTCGGCGTCGCCATGTAGTCGACGTACGCGAACTCGACGAAGATCTCCTTCGCGTGCTCGACCTCGATCTCCGAGTTGAACAGGAACTTGTCGCTGAACCGGTAGCCGGCGTACAGAATGGCCCGCAGGTAGTCGAACTGCGTCGTCTTGTCCGAGGCGTATTTCTCATACAGCATCTCACCGTAACCGGCGATCGACACGCCCGAGTCGATCGCGTAGGTCGCGGCCGCCGACGGCGCCAGGCCGAGCGCGCGGGCCTGTTCGATCGACACTTCGTTCGCGGACTCGCCGCTCCGCAGCCGTTCGATCTCCTCGGCCAGCAGCTCGATGCGCCGCTCGAGCTCCTCGACGTCGACCTCCGGCTCCTCGGTGTCCTGCTCCTCGGTGTCCTGCTCTTCCGTCTCGCCGTCGGCGGTCTCGGCCCCCGCATCGGGCACCGGCTCCGCGCTCGCTCCGGCGCCGGAAGGAACCAGGACACCCTCCGGCAACTCCGTGAAACCCGCTTCGTTCGGGCCGGCGCCGGCCGCGGGGGCCGCCCCGGACCCGATCCAGAACGCAGCCGCCAAGGCGGCCGCCCCAATGGGAAAACGTCCGATTGCCATCGCGCCACCTCCAGCGTCAGTGCGGTTGCGCGGCGCAAGGCAGGCCCCTAGAATGGGACCGCTGCAACGTGCCGCACGCCGTGCAACCAGGTCTGGGAACCGCGGGGCGAGCGTTCAGCCGGCCCGCCCGGTGTTGCCGCACCGGACGGGCCATGTCTCTCCGACGCCCCCTGAGCCGCCGTCGTTCTCCGACTTGGGGACTCTTCCCCGCAGCAGAGCCAAAATGAGATTTGATCTCAGTTGGCGCTGAGAACTATATCTCCGACCCGTTTGGTCGGTCAAGAAAACTGAGATCTGGTCTCACGAAGACGTCTTCCCGCGGCGAGATCCTCCAGACCCGGCAAGCGGATGTTCCGCGCGCAGTCGAAATCGTCGAACAGATTGCTGTGCGCTATGAGGGTGGCGAACCTGATCTGCCCGGTCGATCCTGCCCACAGCGCGGCTGTTTCGGCATCGCCGCAGCGCCCTCGTCGGACCGCGCGATCGGCAATGGTGGACAGGTCACGCGTAGATGCCCCGATGTATGCTGGCGCATCGACCCCCTCGCATCCGACGCCGCGCGCGGCGTGACGAACCGGCCGCTCGCCTACCGCCGCATCTTCGCCTTCTGGCTTCCGCTCGCCGGCACGTGGCTCATGATGGCGGTCGAGGGCCCCTACCTGGCCGCCATCATCGCGCGGCTGCCGGAAGCCACGATCAACCTCGCGGCGTTCGGCGTGGCGTTCGCCTTCGCGATCATCATCGAGTCGCCCGTCATCATGCTGATGAGCGCCTCGACCGCGCTGGTCGAGGACGCCGCGAGCTACCGCGCCCTGCGGCGTTTCGCGCTCGGGCTCGCGGGGCTGGTGACCGCGGTGCAGCTTCTGGTCCTGCTGCCGCCGGTGTTCGACGCCGTCGCCGGGTTGCTGCGGCTTCCCGCCGACGTCGCGGATCTGACCCACGGCGCGCTCGCCATCCTCCTGCCGTGGCCCGCGGCCATCGCCTACCGCCGATTCCGCCAGGGGCTGCTCATCCGCCATCACCAGACGCGGCGCGTCGCCTACGGCACCGTGATCCGCGTCACCGCCATGTCGCTGACGGCGATCGGGACGTTTCTGGCCACCGGCCTGCCGGGCGCCAGCGTCGGCGCGCTGGCCCTGTCGGCCGCGGTCGTCACCGAGGCGCTGGCGAGCCGGTCGATGTCCCGGAAGATCGTCGCCGAGCTGCTCGACCGCCCCCGCCCCGCGGAACGCACGACGCCGCTCCGGCTGCGGGCTCTCGTCCGCTTCTACGCGCCGCTCGGGTTGACGACCTTCATCGCCCTCTCGGCCCAGCCGCTCGTCACCTTCTTCATGGGCCGGGCGCGCTTTCCGGTCGAATCGCTGGCCGTGCTGCCGGTGATCCACGGCCTGACGTTCATCTTCCGCGCGGTCGGCCTCTCGTACCTCGAGGTCGTCATCGCGCTGCTCGGTCCGCGCCGCGAGCACTTCGCGCGATTGCGCAACTTCGCCGGCCTGCTGGCGGTGGCCGCCACGGCCGGCCTGTCGGCCATCGCCCTGACGCCGCTGGCCAACGTGTGGTTCGGGACGGTTTCGGGACTGAGCCGGGAGCTCACGGAGTTCGCGCTGTTGCCGCTGGCCATCCTGGCCGTCTTCCCCGCGCTCTCGGTCGCGCTGCACCTGCAGCGGGGGGTGCTGGTGCACGCGCGCCACACGCGCCCGACGGCCCGGGCGACCGCGCTCGAGGTGCTGACGGTGGCGGCAGCGCTGGCCGTCACGATCCACGGGCTCGGACTCACCGGCGCCGTCGCGGCATCGATCGCGATCCTGGCGGGACGAGTGGTCGGGGCGTCCTGGCTGGTTGCGCCCTGCGTCCGGGTATTGCGCACCGGCCCCGCGACCGAAACATCGGCACAGAAACGAAACTGACGCTGCATCCACAAGAGCGATCGGGTAGCCTGAGCAGAAAATGGCCTTCGATCTGCGCCAACTCTGGGTCACCGAGTGGATCGTCTGCGGCTTCTTCCTCTACCTGATCATCCTCTCGCGCCTGCACCCGCTCGCACCCGCACGCCGCCGCCGCGTGCTGCTCGTCGGGTTGGTGTGCATCGTGCTGGCCGTCATGCTGTCGCAGCTCCGGCCGTCGCCCAGCCTGCGGATCATTCGCGACTGGGTGCCGGCGGCATATCTGCTGCAGGGCTATTGGATCTGCGGCCTCTTCTTCCGGCGGCCCTCGCTGCGGCTCGAGCGCCGCCTCCTGGCGTTCGACACCTGGCTGTTTCGACGCACCGGATTGCGCCGCGCCGCCGCGCGCGCGCCACGGCTGGTCGCCTCGTGGTTCGAGGCCACGTATCTGCTGGCGTACCCCTTCGTCCCGGTAGGCTTCGGCGTGTTCCTGGCGCTCGGACACCGCGACCGCGCGGACGCGTTCTGGATGGCGGCGCTCATCGCGGGATTCACCTGCTACGGCATGCTGCCCTGGATCCAGACGCGCCCGCCGCGCGCGCTCGCGTCGGACCGCCCGCTCTGGATGCCCCACCCGAGCCTGCGCCGGCTCAACACGTCGGTGCTGCAACGCATGAGCGTGCAGGTGAACACCTGTCCGAGCGGCCACGCCGCCACGTCGGTGGCCGTCGCGCTGACCATCGTCACGCTCGGCGCCCCCGCCACGGGCGCCGGGTTCCTGCTGGTGGCGGCCAGCATCGTCGTCGCCACGGTGCTCGCCCGCTACCACTACGCGCTCGACACCCTGCTCGGCCTGGCGGTAGGCATCGCCGCCTGGGGAATCGCGTTCCTGTCGCTATAATCGGGCGCCGGCCCGAGAAATGTCGCCTGCGGCTCCGATTGCCGCCCAACCGGGCCTGGCCGGGCGTCTGCAACATCCGCCGCGCAGGCTCCCGGAGGCCGCTCACCTGGAGGGATACCCATGACACGCAAACTGCTCCCGCTCGTCGCGCTGACCGCTTGGCTCGCGGCCACCCCGGCCGTGGCCGCCGCCGCCGACTACCACCACATCCACTTGGTCGCGACGTCGGCGGCCGAGGCCAAGGCGTGGTACATGACCCATATGGGGTGCACCGACTACGGCCGGCACAACGCCTGCGCCGCCGGCGACACGCTCATCATCTTCTTCGAGCGCGAGCCGACCGGCCCGAGCGTGGGTAGCGGCGTCGACCACATCGGTTTCTCGTTCCCCGACCTGGCCGCCAAGATGGCCTCGTTCGAGGCCGCGGGCATCAAGATCCTCGAGCCCATGCGGGAGATCGACGGCCTCTTCAAGCTGGCGTTCATCGAAGACCCGTGGGGCACCAAGATCGAGGTGGTCGAGGACACCGAGTGGCTCGGCTTCCACCACCTGCACCTGCGGTCGGCCGATCCGGCCGCGGCGCTCGACTGGTACGAGCACATCTTCGCCGGCGAGCGTGACAGCCTGAAAGGCCGCATCGCGGGCCTGCGCTACGGCACCGTCTGGCTGCTCATCTCGCAGCACGAGGGCGAGCTGGCCCCGACCGAGGGCCGCGCCTTCGACCACCTGGGCTGGCAGTTCCCCGACCTGCGCTCGGCGGCCGAGGAGATCAAGGGCAAGGGCGTCGACTTCACGATGGAGCCGCGCCCGTTCACCAACCCGCTCGGCGAGGACATGCTGATCTCGTTCGTGGTGGGCCCGGATGGGGTCCGCATCGAGATCGTGCAGCCGCGGGTGTAGTCCTCGGCGGCGGACGAGCGAGCAGCCCGAGGAGAACGAAGCACTCCAAAGGCTGGAACGGGAAGTGGGCCGCGCATGATCGACTACGACGAGTTCCAGGCCGAGGTGCAACGGCTCAAGCGGGAACGCTGGGCGAAGATTCTCGCCGCCGAGCCGCCCGGCCGGCCGCCCGGCAGAAGACCGCGTGATCCGGAACAGGAGCGGCTACTGCTGCGGATGGACCGCGCGCGGCTCGAGCGGGAGAACCCCGATCTCCTGCGACCCGGACCGCAATCGCCCGCGCGCCGAGCGCGGGGATAGTAAAGTGAGCCGACACCGGAGAGAGCCCGGACCGACGGTCCGCACGTGAGGAGATCACCGATGCAGAGCCAGCCGCAGAGCCACCCGACACCGAAGCCTTCGCGCAGGCGGTTCATCGAGAGCGCCGGCGCCGTCACCGGCGCGGCGTTCGCCACCGCCGCCATCCCCGGCCGCTCGACCGCGGCGCAGTCCGGCGGCGGCGACAGCCCCGGCGCGCGCTTCCGCCGACTCCTCGGCGGCGACGACCCGCCCTACTGCGTCAACTGCGGCGACGTCGCCACCGCGCGCCTCGCCGAGATGCACGGCTTCCATATCGTGATGACCGGCGGGAGCGCCCTGTCGTTCAGCAAGTACGGCATCGGCGACTTCGGCATGATCACGATGGACGACTTGGTCGAGTTCTGCGGCCGCACCGCGGACCGCATCGCCACGCCGATCATCGCCGACGCCGACGACGGCGGCGGGAACCCGCTGAACGTCTACCGCACGGTGCAACGGATGGAGAAGGCGGGCGCGGCGTGCGTCATGATCGAGGACCTCTACGGCGCCAAGCATCTCGCCGGCTATGACGAGGGCAAGATTCTCGCCCGCGAGGCGATGGTCGACAAGGTGCGGGCCGCGGTGGACGCCCGGCGCGACGACGACCTGGTCCTGCTCGTCCGCAGCGACGTGGTCGCCGACGGCGGCCCGCTCGAGGACGCCCTCGAGCGCGTGACGAGCTACGCCGAGGCGGGCGGCGATCTCATCTTCGTGCCCGGCATTCCGCTCGACCAGTGCCGCCGGGCGGTCGAGATGGCGGGGAAGCCCATCCTGACCGGCGCGCCCTCCCTGGCCGCGGCCCGCGACGCCGGGGTCGGGGTCCTCTTCGTCGGCGCCATGGGGGCCATCGCGGCGGGCGCCATCGATCGGGCGATGGGCGAATTGATGGGCGACGGGCAGCTCGGCGACACGGCGTCGCTGTCGCTCCCCGGCAGCCGGCGCCTGGAGCTGATCGGCAACGAGGCGACGGCGAACCGGGCCCGGGAGTTCAACGCGCTGCGCGAGGAGGGTCAGTAGCATGGTTACCGTTCCGGCGCTCTGGCTACCCATCCTGCTGTCGGGGGTGCTCGTCTTCGTCGTCAGCTCGATCATCCACATGGTGCTGCAGTACCACGCCGGCGACTCCCGCGGGGTCCCCGGCGAGGCGAAGGTGATGGACGCGCTTCGGCCGTTCGAGATCCCGCCCGGCGACTACGTCATGCCGCGCCCGGCGAGCACGAAGGAGATGAGCGAGCCGGCGTTCATCGACAAGATGAAGGCGGGACCGGTGGCGTTCGTCACGGTGCTCCCCAACGGGCCGATGGCCATCGGCGTCAGCCTCGCCCGCTGGTTCGGTTACAGCCTGCTGGTCGGGGCGATCGCCGGCTACACGGCCGGGCTCACCCTCGGCCCGGGCGCGGAGTACGGCCTCGTCTTCCGCGTCGTCGGCATGGTCGCCTTCGCCGGCTACTCCCTCGCGATCCTGCAGAGCAGCATCTGGTGGTACCGGAGCTGGCGCTTCACGTTCCTGACGATGTTCGACGGCCTGGTCTACGCGCTGTTGACCGCCGGCACGTTCGGCTGGCTCTGGCCGTAAGGAGCACGCGGCGGTTGCCCGGGCCGGGCACCGGGCGGAGGCATCAGGGAGCGCAGGGAGTCCGGCCCGTGGCGGGACAGGTTTTCGTTGTCGGCCGCATCACGGATTGGTATCGTGTGCGACACGTCGTCGACTGCGGACAAGAGCGCTCCCGATCGGAGCCGAGGAGAGAATCGATGGGCAAGACGCAGACGAGCCGGCGCCGGTTCCTGAAGAAGAGCGCCGCCGCCGCCGGCCTGGTCGCCGCGCCGCCGAGCCTGGCCCTGGCCGCCGCGTCGGCCGCGGCCGCCGAGCCGACGCGCTCGATGCTCGACAACAATTCGCTGGAGAGCGTCCTCTACGGCCGCCGCTCGCGCTTCGTCACCACGACGCGCGAGGTCGAGGGCCGCAGCCACTACGACACGCCCCGGATCCGGCCGGAGCCGTACCGCCCGAGCGCGCGCACGCCGCTGGGCGAGTCGACGGGGACCATCACCCCGACGTCGCTGCACTTCACCACGCAGCACTACTACGGCATTCCCGACATCAACCCGGCCGAGCACACGCTGCTGGTCGAGGGGATGGTGGATCGGCCGCTCGTGTTCACGATGGCCGAGCTGCAACGGCTGCCGTTCGTCTCGCGCGTCCATTTCCTCGAATGCGTCGGCAACCGGCCGAACCCGCGGGCCGCCACCGTCACCGGCACGCACGGCCGGATGGCGTGCAGCGAATGGACCGGGGTGCCGCTGTCGGTGCTGCTGAACGAGGTGGGCGTCAAGAACGGCGCGTCGTGGGTCATCGCCGAAGCGGCCGACCGCGGCAAGCACACCAAGAGCCTGCCGCTGGCAAAGGCGCTCGACGACGTGCTCGTCGCCTACGGGCAGAACGGCGAGCCGGTGCGGCCCGATCACGGCTATCCGCTACGGCTGCTGGTGCCCGGGTTCGAGGGCATCTACAACGTGAAGTGGCTCAAGCGCATCAAGGTCGTGGATCAGCCGTACCTCTCGTTCCAGGAGCACTCGCGCTTCCTGACGCCGAACCCGAAGACGCAGCGCGACGCCTACGACTTCGGACCCAACTCGGTCATCACGCGGCCGTCAGGCTCGCAAGAGCTGCACGGCCATGGCCTGCACGTCATCAGCGGCCTGGCCTGGTCCGGCGCCGGCAAGGTGAGCAGGGTCGAGGTTTCGACCGACGGGGGCCATTCCTGGCAGGAGGCCGAGCTGGCCGGTCCCGTGCTGTCGAAGGCCCACACCCGCTTCCACCTGCCGTGGCGCTGGAACGGCGAGGAGGCGGTACTGCAGTCGCGCTGCCTCGACGAGCGGGGGCAGTTGCAGCCGAGCGAGGAAGAGTACGCCCGTTACTGGGGCCTCACGCGCGGGCAACTCTACGGCACGATCCAGAGCCAGCTCGGCTACTGCAACTGGATCCAGCCGTGGAAGGTCGGCGCCGACGGAAAGGTGACCAATGGGCTCGCACCGACCGACGTGGTGGTGGATGTTCACGGCTAGGAGTCTGCGCCGCGCAGTTGCGGCGCGCGCGGCGGTCAAGATCGCGGGTGCGCTCGCCGGGGCCATCCTGCTGGCCGGCGCGGT
>CAZMWA010000334.1:0-11854 GCA_964569405.1 uncultured Vicinamibacteraceae bacterium
TTGACCTGCCCGCCCAGCCCGAGGACCATCTCGACCGCCCCGACGGTTCGCCGTTCCTCGTCGGCGGGAATCGCGGAACCGAGGGCGGCCGACTCGACGGGGTTGTACGACGAGAAGTCGCGGCGGTCGCGGATGAACGCGCTGCCGCCGCCCCGGTTGTAGCCCTGGCCCGCCGCCGCCATCAGCGGCGTGGTGCCGTCCCGGCTCGGCAGCCGCGGATCCGCGCCGGCGGACGCGAGCACCCGCAGGATCTCGATCTCCAGGAACCGGGCGGCGAGCCAGAAGGGCGTGGCGCCGACCCACCGATCCATGAAGGCGAAGTCGTGGCTCCAGCGCCGGACCGGCGTGCCGCTGGTCAATCGCGCGTTCGGATCCGCCCCGTACTCGAGAAGCGCGCGCACCAGCGGCAGCCCGGCCCCCGGATCGTCGTTCGCGACGCCGCGGTCGCGCAGCGTGCCCCGCAGCACCGCCGCGTGCAGCGCCGTGTAGCCGAGCGGCGCCGCGTTCGGGTCCGCCCCCGCGCCGAGCAGGAACGCGGCCAGCGACCCGTGACCGCTGTGGGCCGCGATGTTCAGGGCGGTATTGCCGTCGGCGGCGGTGTCGTGCACGTCCGCACCGGCGGCGATCAGCAGGCGGGCCGACTCCAGGTCGCCCGAGCGCGCGGCGAACAGCAGCGGGGTGGTGCCGCCCTCGGCGACCTCCGCGAGAGCGATGCCGCGCGACGCCGAGCCGGCCGAGCGGCTGCCGCCCATGTTGTAGACCCGACGCCGGGTGCCGGTGCGGGCGTGAACGTCCGCCCCGTGGTCGAGGAGCATCCGGGTGATCGCCGGCCGCCGGTTCGCGACCGCCCACATCAGGGCCGATTGACCGCGCGTCGTCTCGGTGGCGTTCACGTGCGCCCCGGCATCCAGCAGGGCGTTGACCGCCGCCGGGCTCCCCGCGCGCGCCGCCGCCATCAGGGCCGTCTCGCCGCTGGCGAGCGCCCCGTTCGGATCCGCGCCGGCCGCCAGGAGGCGCTCGACCAGCGCGCCGTGCCCGCGGGCGCAGGCCATCAGGAGCGGGGTGACGCCGAGATCGTTCGCCGCGTCGACATCCGCGCCGGCTCCGATGAGCAGATCCGCGATCTCCACGCTCTCCCGGTGGACCGCCCAGTGGAGGGCCGTGGCGCCGTCCGGCTGCCGCCCGTCCGCGTCGACCGCGGCGGAGAGCAGCGCCCGCACGGCCGCAACGTCCACGGCTCGCACGGCCGGGATCAGACGTGACGCCCCGGATGCGGGTTCCGCCTGACCCTGGACCGCGGCCGGCGCCGCAGCCAGAAGTGCCGCCAGCAGCAGCGCGCGTCTCGCCATGGCGCTACAGGTCCAGCCGCCCGGTGCTGTCGTGGAGACTGTCGAGCCGCATGCCCAGCTTCTCGGCCACCGTCAGGTGCAGGTTCGCGAGCGGCGTGCCCCCGGCGACGGACCGGCCCCCGCCCGTGCCGCCGGCGTAGCGCAGGTGCCGGCCGCCCTGCAGGCGACCCCCGCCGCCGCCCGCCACCACCAGCGGCAGGTTCCACGGCTGGTGATCGCCCTCGGACATGCCCGCCCCGTAGTAGAGGACGACGTGATCCAGCAGCGAGCCGTCGCCGTCCGGAGTCGCGGCCAGCCGGCCCAGGTAGTAGGCGAACTGCTCGGCGTGGTGCGTGTTGATGCGGATCAACTGCTCGCGGCTTATCGAGCTGTCCTCGTGCGACAGCGGATGGTGTCCGCTGGGCGCGCCGATCTCCGGATAGGTGCGGCTGCTGAACTCGCGGCCCACCATGAACGTGATGACGCGCGTCAGGTCGCTCTGATACGCGAGCACCTGCAGGTCGAACATCAGCCGCGCGTGGTCCGCGAAGCGCGCGGGCACGCCCGCCGGCTGGTCGAACGCCGGAAGCTCCCCCGCCGCCTGGGCCTCCATGCGCTGGATCCGCCGCTCGATGTCCCGCACGGCGTCGAGGTACTCCGCCAGCTTGGCCGCGTCGCCCGGGCCGAGATCGCGGGCGAGGTCGGCCGCCTTCTCGCCGACCGAGTCGAGCAGGCTGCGGTTCTGGGCCAGCCGCGCCTGCCGGACCGCCGGGTCCGTGCTGCCGCCGTCGCCGAACATCCGCTCGAAGACCACGCGCGGGTTGTGCTCCATCGGGAGCGGGGTCCGCGGACCCCGCCACGCGATGGTGTGGCTGTAGGTGCAACTGTAGCCGCCGTCGCAGGTGCCCGCCCCCTTGTCGCCGGACTCCAGCGACAGCTCCAGGGACCCGAGCGCGGTGTCCCGCCCGATCTCGCGCGCGAGGAGCTGGTCGAGTGAGACATCGGCGAGAAAGTCGTTGCCCTCCTGCCCGAAGGGGCGTGGGATCGCCCCGGTCAGGTACTTCGTCGCACAGCGGCCGTGGACCGCTCCGCTGCGCGCGGTCAGGCCGTTGACGTTCTGGGTCAAGCCGGTCAGCACCAGCAGCCGGTCGCGGAACGGATCGAGCGGCTTCAGGATCGGCGGGAGCTCGAACCCGGCGCCGGCGGCGGACGGCGTCCACTGGTCGATCACCACCCCGTTCGGCACGTAGACGACGCCGAACCGTCGCACGGGGCGGGCCGCGGAGCGGTGGAGCGCGGTCAGCGCCGGCGCCATGCCGTCGAGCAGCGGCAGCGCCACCGCCGCGCCGAGGCCGCGCAGCACCGTCCGGCGGGGAACGGCCTTCCTGGTGATGATCATGACTCCGACCTCCGCATCCGGAACGGCGTGCTCTCGACGATGCCCAGGATCAGGGACGACCAGCGGTGGTCGTCCTCCCTGGCGGCGCGCGTGATGGCGCGGATCACCGGGCGGTCGTAGTGCTCGATCCCGCGGCCGAGAGCGTAGGTGAGCAGCTTCTCGGTGACCGTCTCCACGAACTGCGCCGAGCGGTCCAGCAGCACCCTCCTGAGCCCGGCGGGTCCGTCGAACGACGTCGTTCCGTCTGCGAGGACCGCCGAGGCGTCGACCGGCAGGCCGGCATCGCGGGTACGCCAGGCCCCGACCGCGTCGAAGTTCTCGAGCGCGAAGCCGAGCGGGTCCATCGGCGCGTGGCAGATGGCGCAGGCCGCGTTGCGCCGGTGTTGCGCCAGGCGCTCGCGCACGGTGCGGGGCTCGCCCGCCTCCCCTCGCGCCGGCAGCGGCGGGATGTCGGGGGGCGGCGGGGCCGGCGGCGTCCCCAGGATGTTCCCCAGGAGCCACTTCGCCCGCAGCACCGGGGACGTGCGGTTGCCGTACGACGTCGCGGCCAGAATGCTGCCGTGGCCGAGCAGTCCGCCGCGCCGGTCATCGGGCAGCTTCACGCGCCGGTAGTGGCTTCCCGTGACGCCCGGAATGCCGTAGTGGCGGGCCAGCCGTTCATTCAGGAACGAATGGTCCGCGCGCAGCAGGTCGACGACGCTCCGGTCCGCGCGAAGCTGGCTCTCCACGAACCGCTCGGTCTCCTGCCGGAGGGCCTCGCGGAGGTTCTCGTCGAAGTCGGGGAACAGGTTCGGATCGGGAGCGATGCCCTCGACGCTGCGCAGCGACAGCCACTGGCCGGCGAAGTTGTCCACGAGCGCGCGCGAGCGCGCGTCGGCGAGCATGCGCCGCACCTGCCGTTCGCGCTCCGCGGGGTCGGACAGCCGGCCGTCGACGGCGGCGTCCAGCAGGTCGTCGTCCGGAATGCTGCTCCAGAGGAAGAACGACAGCCGCGACGCGAGCTCCAGGTCCGAGAGGCGGTACGGCGTGCCGGGAGGGGCATCTGCCGGGTCGCGCTCGATCCGGAACAGGAACTCCGGATCGATCAGGAGACGCTCGAGCGCCATGCGGATGCCGGCCTCGAAGCCCAGCTCGGCGCGTCCCGCCCGATAGAAGAACAGCAGCGGCTCGATGTCGGCATCGTCCACCGGCCGGCGGTACGCGCGGCGGGCCAGCGTAGCCAGAATCTCCCGGGCGCAGGCGTCCTCCGCCCAGCGAGCGCTCTGCCCGCCGGGCGCCGTACCGCCCGCGCGGTCCACCGCGGCACGCCGATGCGTTTCGGCGCCGGGGCCGGAACCGCGCTCCGGCCGGCAGACGAAGATCCGGGCGCGGCTGGCCGTCGTTCCCGGCCCGCTCGCGCCGTACGGCCCGTCGATGGCGACGCTCTCGACGCCCGGCCCCTCGGGGCGCGGCGACGTGTCGGTGGTCTCGGTGACGGTGGCGCCGTACTCCCGCAGCGGCGGCTGCAGCACCCCCTCCTGCTCCCACGACTTGCCGACGAACGACACGCCGACCACCCGCGTGCCGGCGCGCACGGGCACGCGCACGGCCAGATCCGCGTCCGCCCCGGTGCGGTAGTCGTCCCAGTCCTGGCTCGGGTACTCCGCTTCGCCGGCGGCCACGAACGTTCCCGAGAAGGTGACCGGGGCGGGCCTGCCCGGCGCCTCGGCGCCGACCGGGAAGCGCGCGACGCGGCGCCCGTCGATCCGCAGGTCCAGGTCGTGCGCCTCGTCGAGATTGACGATGTACTCGTAGACGCTCCGCTTCAGCCGGATCGTGACGAGGTACTCGCCGTCGAGCGGAAAACGGTGGCGGACCGCGAGGCCGGCGCGGGATCCGAACGGCAGGTCCTCGCTCATCCGCTCGTTCTGCGTCATCGCGATCGGGACGCGGTAGACCTGCGACGTAGAGCCCGGCCCGATCGTCGGATCGCCGACCGCGAGGCGGCTGATCCGGCGCGCCGCCGACAGGTAGCGTTCCATCAGCACGGGCGACAGCGCCAGCGTGCCGGCGAGATTGTCGAAACCGTGACCCGTGTCGTCGGCCGGCAGCAGGGCGGCGGCGTCGACCTCGAGCGCCAGCAGGTCACGCACCGCGTTCGCGTACTCGGCGCGGTTCAGACGGTGGGCAGGCACGCGTCCCGGTTCGATCCGGGAAGCGGCGGCGCGGTCGAGCTCGGCTTCCAGCCACGTCCGGAAACCGTCGTAGGTCTGCCGGTCGGGGCGCGGCCGGCCGGCCGGGGGCATCATCCCGCCGCGCAGCTTCAGGACGACCCGCTCCCAGATCGCCGGCGCTTCACCGACGCGAGCAACGTCCAGCGTGTCGAGCGCGAGCCCGCCGGTCCGCAGCCGCTCGTTGTGGCAGCCGACGCAGTAGCGATCGAGCAGCGCGCGCTGGGACGCCGCCGTCGTAGCGGCGTGTTGCCCCGCCGGCGCAGAGACCTCTACCGCCGCGCGCGGGCGCACTCGGACCGCGCCCTCGATGAGCGGGCCGGCCCCGGCCGCGCGGTGCGGCCCGGCCGCGCCCGCGAGGGCAGCGCCGGCTCTGCCCTCCGCGTGCATGCCGGCGGCGTGGACGCCCTGGAAACCGGCCCCGGTCAGAGCCGTTGCGAGACAGAGTGCGAGTGCCCGCCCCATCGCCGCCATCTTACACCTGTGCACGAACGCCGCCGGCCGTAGAATGAGGTCGACATGCGCACCCTCTGCCTCCGTGCCGGACCCGCGGCGCTGGTCGTTCTGCTGCTCATCGGATCGCTCCACGCCCAGGTCCGCAGCGCGCAGCCCGTGCCCAGGGTGGCCCCCAGCGGCCGCGTGACGACGAGCGTGACCTTCGACGGCCGCGTGCTGCGCGACGGCGGGTGGTTCACCTACACCCCGTCCCATTCGGGCCCGTCGCGCATCACCATCGACTACGGCCAGCCGCACGCGCGGGACCGGGAGATATTCGGCGGGCTGGTGCCGTACGGCGAGGTGTGGCGCCTGGGAGCGAACTGGGCCACGCGGCTGACCCTCGACTTCGACGTCCGTCTCGGCGAGCTCGACGTGCCGCGCGGGGAGTACACGCTGTTCATGCTCCCGCGCGCGAACGACGGAGAGCTGATCGTCAGCCGTCAGACCCGGCAGTGGGGCACCGACTACGACGCCTCCTTCGACCTCGGCAGAACGCCCATCGATCGCCGCACGCTGGCGGGAACGGTCCGGAGCCTGGCCGTCACGCTCGAGCCGGACCTGCCGGCGGAGGAAGGAGCCGTACCGTCCGGGATGCTTCGCATCACCTGGGGAGAAGCGGAGTACTTCACCGCCTGGCGGATGCTGTGGCCCTGAGAAGCCGTCGCCGAAGCAGCCGACCGATGGCCGTGACCATTCGTTTCACGCGGGCCGTTTGCGTTACGATGCCGTGTGGAATCAGCCGGTTGCGCGGGCGGATGGCCAGGCTCGAGGGGTTGCTCGAAGGCCTCCGCGAGACCGTCACCGGCACGCGGGCCGCATAGGGCGTCCGGCTCTCACCGACACGCGGCCCGAAGGGGAGGTCCCATGCGTATCGAGGCGACGGCTCGGCATCGAACCCGCTTGGCGGTATCGACGGTTGCGGCGGCCCTGCTCGTCAGTGCGGGCGCGTTGTCAGGCAGCCGCGCACTGGCTCAGGACGCCGGCGCAACCGGCGTGGTCGCCGGCAGCGTGGCGGCCGACCGCGGCGAGGTGCGCGCCCTGCGGGTCAAGGCGCACGACACCGTCCACCGCATCGCCTATACCGTCTACACGCAGGGCGGCCGCTACCGTATCTTCAACCTGCCGCCAAGCACCTATGACGTCAGCGTCGTCGAGGAGGCGTTCGAGTCGCCGACCGCGACGGTGGAGGTGAGTGCGGGCGAGACCACCACGGTCGACATCGCACTGACGGCGCTCGGCGCCGGGCCCGAGCAGGGAGCCGCAGCCGCCGGCGCGGCGGCCCAGCGCAACTACGGGGGCGGGGCGGCGGACGGTCGCGCGGCGGAGATCGTCGATTTCGACACCCTCTATCCACCCCACCCCGCCCGCGACGTGATGCTGCGCTCCTGCTTCGGCTGCCACGGCCCGGCCGGCTTCCACCGCCGCGGCCCCCGCAACGAGCGCGGCTGGCGGCGGGCCGTCGACCGGATGTTCGACATCGACGGCCGTGTCGCGAACATGGCCCCCGGCGTGCCGCAGATCACGCACGACCTGGTGTCGGTCGAGGAGAAGGAGCTGATCATCCAGTACCTGACCGCCAACTTCGGACCCGGCTCGACGCCGCGCGACCTCGAGCTCGACCCGCTCGTCCGCGACGAGGCGGCGCTGTCCGAGGCGGTCTACATCGAGTACGAGCTGAAGCGCGGACCGCAGCGCCTGCTCTCGAACGGCGCGCCGCCACGCGGCAGCATCCACAGCGTCTTCGCGAGCCGCGCCGAGCCGGGGGTCATCTGGGTGTCGGGCAACGGCTCGAACTCCATCATCCGCATGGACAGCCGCGATCCGGACTTCGAGACCCGCACCGACGAGCTGTGGATCGAGAACGAGGAGAACATCAACGTCACGCCGCACGGCATCGTCGAGTACCGCGGCCGCGTCTACTGGGTCGAGCTGACCGGCGACCACTTCGGCGAGCTGGACCCGGCCAGCGGCGAGATGAAGCGCTACCCGATGCCGACCAAGGGCGCCGGCCCGCACAGCGTCTGGGTCGATTCCCGCGGCAGCTTCTGGTACACCTACTTCGCCTCGGCCGGCCGCATCGGCCGCTTCGACCTCGCCGCGGAGGACTTCACCGAGTGGGAGCCCCTGTCCGGTTTCAGCGGCTACGGCATCGTCGTCGACCGGCAGGACCGCGTCTGGGCGGTCGGCCTGCACACGCCCGCCATCTACATGTACAACCAGGAGACGGCCGCGTGGCGGTCGTACCCGCTGGCCAACCCGGCGCGGCGGCCCGCCATCGACTCCGACGGCAAGATCTGGGCGGCCCACTACTTCGGCAACGCCATCTCGAAGATCGATCCGGTCACGTCGGCCGTCACCGAGTATGTGCTGCCCCTCAAGGACGGCAACCCCTACGACGTCTGGCCGGACGACGACGACAACCTGTGGGTCGAGAACGGCATCTACAACTCGCTGGTCCGCTTCGACCAGAAGACCGACGAGTTCACCTACTTCCCGTTCCCGGAGCTGCGGGCGCACACGCCGAAGCTCGACCGCGACGCGGAGGGCACGCTCTGGTTCACCCTGCGCGGGCCGTCCGGACCGGGCGTGGCGGCGCTGAAGCCGCACGGCAACGTGCCGGCGGAGACGAACGCCGATCAGTAGGAGATTCACCATTTCATGGCTGAAAATCGTCCACTGAGTGGTTGATTTCTGGCCATTCAGTGGATAATATCCGA
This sequence comes from uncultured Vicinamibacteraceae bacterium, assembly GCA_964569405.1. Lineage (GTDB taxonomy): Bacteria > Acidobacteriota > Vicinamibacteria > Vicinamibacterales > UBA8438 > JAAXGX01. Next base: position 8,153 of record CAZMWA010000334.1, read on the forward strand.
GTCGCATGCGCGGCCGACATGCGACCGACGCTCTGCTGGACGCACTGCGCGACACCCCCGTCGTCTACCTGCAGGGTGCGCGGCAGACCGGCAAGAGCACGCTCGTGCGCGCCGTCGCCGAACGGGAACATCCGGCGCGGTACCTGACGCTCGACACGGCCGCCGTCCTGGCCGCGGCGTTGAACAACCCCGAAGGGTTCATCGCCGGACTCGAACGGCCCGTCGTCATCGACGAGGTCCAGCGGGCGCCCGCCCTGGCACTGGCCATCAAGGCGGCCGTCGATACCGACCGCCGCCCGGGACAGTACCTGCTGACCGGCTCGGCCAGCGTCATGTCCCTGCCGGCGCTCTCCGACTCACTTGCCGGACGCATGGAGCTGCACACGCTCTGGCCTTTCTCGCAGGGCGAGCTCGCGGAGGTTCGCGAAACGTTCGTCGACCGGGTCTTCGCCGAGAGGCTGGTGACGCCCGACACCGCGCCGGACACCGAGGAATCCCTGATCGGCCGGCTGTGCGCGGGCGGGTATCCGCAGATCCAGATGCGCAGGAGCCACGCCCGCCGGCAAGCGTGGTTCGACTCGTACGTCGACGCCATCCTGCAGCGCGATGTCCGCGATCTGGCCAACATCGAGCGGCTGTCGGAGATCCCGCGGCTGCTCGCCCTGCTCGCGTCCCGCGCCGGCGAGCTGCTCAACTTCGCGGATCTCGGCAGGACGCTCGGCATCCCGCAGACGACCCTGAAGCGCTATCTGGCGCTGATGGAGATGACGTTCCTCGTACGGCTGCTGCCCGCGTGGTTCTCCAATCTCGGCAAGCGCCTCGCAAAGTCTCCCAAGCTCCTGCTGACCGACACGGGGCTGCTCACCCACCTGGTCGAAGCCGACGACGGCCGCCTCCGGCGCGACCGCACGCTGCTGGGACACGTCCTCGAGAACTTCGTGGCGATGGAGCTGATCAAGCAGCTCGGCTGGTCGGAACGGCGGTGCCGGCTGTTCCACTTCCGCACCGAGAGCGGCACCGAGGTCGACCTCGTTCTCGAAGATCGCGCCGGCCGCCTCGTAGGCGTGGAGGTGAAGAGCGCCGCTTCCGTGCGGCAACAGGACTTTCGTGGTCTGGAAACGCTGGCCCGGTTGACGGCCGACCGGTTCGTCCGCGGGGTGGTTCTGTGCACCGGAACCAGCGTCGTTCCGTTCGGTCGGAACCTGTTCGCGCTGCCGGTCTCGCAGCTCTGGGCGTGAATCCGGGTCCGGTTCCTTACGCGCGCGGAGTCCCGACTTCTGTCGCCCGGCGGCCTCTGCGCGGCCACCGCCCGGACACGGACGACGGTTGTAGACTGTGCCTGTGGCGCAAGACACCCGGCCCGTCGTCGACCCGGTCATCGAGGTCTACAAGAAGGACATCGACCGGACCCTGCTGCGCGAGAACCTGAAGCTCAGCGTGGAAGAGCGCCTGCGCCAGTTGATGGAGCTGCAGCGGTTCGCCGAAGAGCTGCAGCGCGCCGGCCGCGCCGCGCGGCGCGCAACGTGACCGATTTCTCCACCCTTCTCCGCGTCCTGGACGACCAGGACGTCGCCTACATCCTCGTCGGCGGCGCCGCCGCCACCGTGCACGGATCCGCGAGGCTGACCCTGGACGTCGACGTCGTCTATCAGCGGACGCCCGACAACCTGGCTCGCCTCGTGAACGCGCTGACTCCCTACGCCCCGAGCCTGCGCGGCGCCCCTGCCGGACTCCCCTTCCAATGGGACGTCGAAACCCTGAATCGCGGGCTCAACTTCACGCTGACGACGACGATCGGCGCCATCGATCTGCTCGGAGAAATCGCGGGCGGCGGCACGTACGAACGGCTGCTCCCGGATACCGACGTGGTGACGGCATTCGGGATCACCTGCCGCTGCGTGACGCTCGACCGCCTGATTCACCTCAAGCGATCGGCCGGACGCGTGAAGGACCTCGAAGCGATCGCCGAACTGGAGGCGCTCCGAGACGAAGGCGGCTCTGGCTAGGACCTCTGGCCGCGGCTTGCGAGCAGGTCGTTGTCGATACCGGCCAACGAGCCCTGGTGGGCGACGTGCATGCCGTCTACTTCGGCGCCCCGAGCTGCGCCCTGAACTCCTTCTCGAGATCCGCCTCCCACGCAACGCGGTCCTCGATCTGGTCGCGGCGGGTCTGCAGGCAGTCGAAGCAGAGGGTGCCGGGGATGGCGTGGCCCTCGCCGTCGGTCGGCATGCCGCGCTCCTCCATGATCTCACGCAGCAGCGCCGCGGTGTGTTTCTGCGCCTTGTAGAAGTCCGAGTAGCTGAAACCGTCGGCGATGGCGAGCGGCGAGTAGCCGAGCTCGGTGCGCGCGTCGAGGTCGGCGCCCTGCTCCACGAGGTACTCGGCGACGTTGTTCGCGCCGCGGAAGGCGGCGCCGTGCAGGGCGGTCATGCCGCGGTAGTTGGCGGCGTCGATGTCGTTGCCGTGCTCGAGGCACAGCTTGACGGCCTCGAGGACCTCGTCCTCCTGCCCGGGCAGCGACCCGCCGTCCTCTCCCGGGTTCCAGATGGCGACCCCGGCCGCGACCATCAGCGGCGTCGTGCCGTCGGCGCTCGGAATCGTCGCGTCCGCGCCCGCGTCCAGCAGCACCCGCATCGCCTCGGTGTCGGTCACCTTGGCGGCCAGGAAGAAGGGGGTGGCGCCCAGCCGGTTGAGGCGGTTGCGCTGGCCGTCCTTCATGCCGTTGACGGTCATCCGCGCGTCGACGTCGCCGCCGGCCGCGAGCATCTTCTTCAGGACGTCGATGCTGTCGATGCTGCCGCTCGGGATGGGTCCCGGAAACCCGAAGCCGGTGTTCATCCGGCGCGTGCGCACGAGCTGGTGCAGCGCGTTCCAGCCGGCCCCGGCCAGGTTCGGGTCGGCGCCGCGGTCGAGCAGGTAGTCGGCCAGCTCCCAGTTGGCGTTGGCCACCGCGACGACCAGCGCGCTCTGCCCGTCGGACAGCGTGTCGTTGCCGTCGGCGCCGGCCGCCAGCAGCACCTGCACGGCGTCTATGTGTCCGCTACGGGCGGCGAACAGCAGCGCGGTGAATCCAGTGGGCGGCGGGGCGTAGAACAGCCGGTTGCCGTTCGGCGGCCGCTCGACCGTCTCGGTCTTCGCATCGACGTCGGCGCCCAGCTCGGCGAGCGCGTGCACGGCGTCCGCGTTGTTGCGAGCGGCGGCCCACATCAGCGCGGTCTGGCCGCGGAAGCTGTCGCGCAGGTTCGGGTCGGCGCCGCGCACGAGCAGCACCCGGATCGCCGCGGCGTTCCCGGTGCGCGCGGCGGTCATCAGGACCGTCTCGCCCTCCGGCAGCGCGGCGTTCGCGTCGGCCCCGGCCTCGAGCAGCGTCTCAAGGATATCCGCGTTGCCGTTCTCGGCCGCGAGCGAGATCGGCTGTACGCCGTAGCGGTTCTTCGCCGACACGTCGGCACCGGCTTCCAGCAGCAGATCCACCAGGCCGGCGTCGTTGCGGTGCACCGCCCAGTGCAGTGCGGTGGCGCCGTCCGGCGCGGCCTGGTTGACGTCGACGCCCCGGTCGACCAGGGAGCGCACCGTATCAACGTCGGCCGCCTTGACCGCCGCCAGCAGCGGCGCGTCCCGCCGTGCGGCCGCCTCCGCTGTGGCGGCCGTGATGCCCAGACCCGCTACGAGTGCGATGACGGTCACCAACGACACGAGCGT
>CAZMWA010000335.1:0-7218 GCA_964569405.1 uncultured Vicinamibacteraceae bacterium
GATTTTAGTGGCGAGCGGCGGCGTGGCACAATCGTCGCTGGCGATGGAGCGTCTGGACGTGGCGGTCGTCGGCGGGGGCGTCGTGGGGCTCGCCGCCGCCTGCGCCATCGCGGAACGCGGCCGCTCGACCTGCGTGCTCGAGCGGCATCCGCGCGCGGGGCTGGAATCCAGCACGCACAACAGCGGCGTCATCCACGCCGGGATCTACTACCCCGCGGGCTCGCTCAAGGCCCGCCTGTGCGTCGAGGGACGCGACGCGCTCTACAGGTTCTGCGCGCTGCACGACATCCCGCACGCGCGCTGCGGCAAGCTGATCGTCTGCACGCGGGCCGGCGAGATCGTCGAGCTCGAGCGGCTCGCCGCGCGCGGGGCGGCCAACGGCGTCGGAGATCTGACGGTCGTCGACCGCCGCTTCGTGCGTGCGCGCGAGCCGGCCGTCGACGCCAGCGCGGCGCTGTGGTCGCCGTCGACCGGCATCATCGAGGCGGAGGCCCTGGTGCGCACGCTGGCGCGGCTGGCCGCCGACCGCGACGCCTACCTGCTGCCCGGCACGCCGGTCCGGGGCGGCGGCGCCGGCCGCGACGGCATCGAGCTGCACACCCCGCGCGAACGGATCGCCGCGCGGGTCGTGGTCAACGCCGCCGGCCTGTACGCCGACGAGCTGTCGGCGATGCTCGGCGGCGAGCCGTTCACGATCTACCCGGTCCGCGGGGAGTACGCCGAGCTGGCGCCCGGGCGGCGCCACCTGATCAACGGCCCCGTCTACCCGCTGCCCGACCCGAGCGGCCACGGCCTCGGCGTCCACTTCACCCGGACCACGTGGGGCACCGTCACGCTCGGCCCGACCGCGCGCTATCAGACGGGCCGCGATGACTACGAGGCCGACCGGCTGCCGCTGGACCACTTCCTGCAGTCCGCACGCCGCCTGCTGCCCGCGCTCGCGCCGGAGGACCTGCGCCCCGGCGGCACCGGAATCCGGGCGAAGGCCTGCCCGCCGGACGAGCCGTTCGCCGACTTCATCATCCGCCGCGACGCCCGCGTCCCCCACCTCGTGCACGCCGCCGGCATCGACTCGCCCGGCCTGACCGCGTGCCTCGCAATCGCCCGCCTGGTATCGGACCTGGTGGAGGAAGCGCTGGGCTGAGCCGCGGCATCAGCAGCACGGGTTGACCCAGCGCAGCCCCCGAAAGCGCATGAAGTCCGTATCGGTCGTGTAGAGCACGTAGCCTCTCTGCATCGCCAGCGTCGCCAGGTGGGCATCCGTGGTCATGTTGCCGGCCGTACCGATTCCCTCCAGATTGACTCGCAGCCCGCTGAAGTGCCGGTTCGACGGCTGCGGGACGTGCACGTGCGGAAGCCCCAACCAGCTCTCGATGCGGTCGAGCACGTCGCTGGCGGGCAGCGGCCGGAGGAGCACTCGCGGATGGGTCGTGATCCGGATAAACCCGAGCATCACGATCCAGGCAAGACCCACACCCTCGGTTCCCGCGAGACACCCATCCCACCAGCGCCGCGCCGGCTCGTGCACGGTGGAGTCGCGATTGTGCGCGTGCACGAGCAGGTTGACGTCCGGCAGAATCATCTGGTGCGCGCGAGCGACTCGGCGACGGCCTCGGCCTCGAGCTCGTCCGCGAGCTGGTTCAGCTTGTCGAGATCGACTCCCGGACGGAAGCCGAAGGAGTGCGGAATCGTCCTTGGCACCTCGATGTCGCGCGGCATCGTCTCCCTCGCGATCCCCGCGCGCAAGGCCTGATTCACCATCGCCTTGAACGATACGCCGCGCGTCGCCGCCTGCTGCCTGAGCAGCGCCGCCAGATCGTCGTCGAGCGTCAGCGTGGTCCGCATCGGGGCGGATGCATCGTAGATGCGCCGCAGCCTGATGTCAAGACATCACCCAGGTGGAATCCGCGCTACCGCGGCCGCCCGATCCGCCGCGTAGCGTCCGAGCGCGTCGGTCCAGTGCGGCATCTCGATGCCCGCCCGGGCGAGCCTGGCGTTGGCCAGGGCGCAGAACATCGGACGGCGCGCTTTCTGCGGACGATCGGCTGCGGCGACCGGGACGATGCGGGCCTCGCGGTCGAGGCGGCGCGCCAGCTCGGTCGCCAGCTCGAGCCAGGTCGCCCGGCCGGAGCCGACGCAGTGATAGACGCCGGCGGGCGGCGCGGCGGCCAGCAGCGCGGCCGTCGCGGCCGCCACGTCGGGCACGTAGCTCGGCGAGACCGTCCGGTCCGCGAACGCGTGGACCTCCCGCCCCGCCAGGATGGCGTCCGCCATGCGGTCGATGGTGCTTGCGCGCACGCCGGGCCGCCCGCCCCCGAACAGGCTGGCCACGCGCAGGACGTACGCCTGCGCATCCCGCGCGAACCACTCGCCCACCAGCTTGGACATCGCGTAGACGCTCTGCGGGCTGGGGGCGTCCTCCTCGGTGTACGGCGCGGCCACCCGGCCGTCGAAGACGAAGTCGGTGCCGTAGTGCACCAGCACGGCCCCCGCGTCGCGCGCGGCTCGCGCGAGCGTGCGCACCGCGAAGGCGTTCACCTCGAAGGCGGCCACGGGGTCGTCCTCCGCGCCGTCCACGTCGTTCCAGGCGGCGCAGTTGACGATGACGTCCGGGGCGATGGTCCGTACGGCGGCAGCGACGTCCGCCGGCCGGGTGATGTCGAGCCCGGCGCGCGCCCGGGCTGCGACCCGGTGCCGAGCCCCAAGCAGCGCCGCCAGCGTGGACCCGAGGCGTCCCCCGGCCCCGGTGACGAGAATCGTCACCGCCCGCGGCCCTTCACCATCGCACGCGTCTCGCGGTCGATCTCGCGGCGCCGGATCGTTTCGCGCTTGTCGTGGGTCTTCTTGCCCTTGGCGATGCTCACGGCCACCTTGACGCGGCCGTTCCTGAAGTACATCCGCACCGGCACGAGCGTGCAGCCGCGCTCGACGGTCTTGCCGATCAGCTTGCGGATCTCCCCCTTGTTGAGCAGCAGCTTCCGCCGGCGCATGGGCTCGTGGTCGGCGTACCCGCGATGGCTGTAGGAACTGATGTGCACGTTATGGAGGAAGACCTCCCCGTTCTCCACGCGCCCGTAGCTGTCCCGGAGGTTGACGCGGCCTTCGCGAATGGCCTTGACCTCCGTGCCGAGCAGCACGATGCCCGCCTCGAAGGTGTCGAGCAGGTGGTAGTCGTGGCGCGCCTTGCGGTTGTCGGCGATGAGACGCTCGCCGGCACGGTCGGTCATGGCTGAGCGGGCTCGCGGCACCCGGCGAGCTGCGCGGCGAGGCGCTGCGCCTCGACCATGCTGGACGGATCGGCCACGCCCTTGCCGGCGATGTCGTACGCCGTGCCGTGGTCGACCGAAGTGCGCACGATGGGCAGCCCCAGCGTCACGTTGACGGCGCGGCCGAACGCGACGAGCTTGACCGGAATCAGCCCCTGGTCGTGATAGCAGGCCACCACGGCGTCGAACTCGCCGCCGAGCGCGCGGACGAACACCGTGTCGCCGGGCAGCGGGCCCTCGACGGCGATGCCGCGGGCCCGCAGGGCCTCGACGGCGGGCCGCAGCACACGCGCTTCCTCGTGCCCCATCAGCCCGTCCTCGCCCGCGTGCGGATTGACGCCCGCCAGCGCCAGGCGGGCCGTGCGGCATCCGAACCGCGGCAGCTCGGCGGCGGCGAGCTCGACCGTGCGCTCGACCCGCTGCCGCGTGAGCTGCGCAGGGACCTCCGCCAGCGGGATGTGCACGGTCGCCAGCACGACGCGCAGGCGGTCGGTGTGGAACATCATCGCCACGTCGGACGCCCCCGTCAGATGCGCCAGCAGGTCGGTGTGGCCGCGCCAGGGCAGGCCGGCCAGCCGCCAGGCCGTCTTGTTGATGGGCGCGGTCGCCATGGCGTCGAGCCGCCCCGCGAGCGCGTCGGCCGCGGCGCGGCACACGACCTCGTAGGCGGCGCGCCCGCCGGCCGCCGTCGCCACGCCCGGCTCGAACGCCGCCCGCGCGGCGGCGGCGGCCGGACGATACAGCAGCGGCTCACAGACGTCGGTGACGCGCGGGTCCGCGGCGGCCCGCTCCGCGACCTCCGGCCCGATGCCCGCGGGATCGCCGACGGTGAGGCCGATGCGGGGCAGCGCCATCAGCAGGCTGGCGGGGACAGGATCGCCGCCGGGCTCAGGAGCCCGCGGAGCAGGTGCCGCAGCCGCCGCTCGCGCAGTCGCCGCCGCAGCCGCCCCCGGCGCTGCGGCTGCACGAGCCCTCGTGGGCGCAGCCCGCGAACTGCTCGCCCGCCGCATTGGGCAACTCGTACCGCAGGCAGCACTTCAGCCGGCCGCACAACCCGGACAGCCGCGAGGGGTTGAGGCTGAGGTGCTGCCGCTTGGCCATCTTGATGGAGATCGGCTCGAAGCCCTTGAGCCAGGTGGTGCAGCAGAGCGGGCGGCCGCACGTCCCGTACCCGCCCAGCAGCTTCGCCTCGTCGCGGGCGCCGAGCTGGCGCATCTCGATCCGGCAGCGGAACTCGGCCGCCAGATCGCGCACGAGGTCCCGGAAGTCGACGCGGTCCTCGGCGGTGAAGTAGAAGACCAGCCGCGATGCGTCGAACGGCTGCTCGACGCGCACCAGCTTCATGGCGAGACCGCGCTCGCGGATCTTCATCAGGCCGATCCGATAGCCCTCCCGCTCGCGGTGCTGCTGCGCGAGGCGGTTCGTGATGTCCTGCTTCGACGCCCGCCGCAGCACCCGGTCGGCGGAGGTCGCCGGCGGCGCCTTGCGCCCGGCGAGCGCCGGCACCGACGGCCGCACCGTGCCGTAGGCGCGTTGCGTGCCCTGCGCCACGACGACGGCGTCGCCCGGCTGCAGCGGCGGCTTGAAGCCGACTTCGGGAAGGAGAAAGTGGTGCAGCCGCCCGACCGGATCGAACTTGATGCTCACGAACGGCGGCGGTTCGGATTCGGCCATGGTCTCACCTGCTACAGGCGGCATGCGACCCAGTCGGCGACGACCTTCGGGCCGGCGTTCTGCGCGGTTGCCGCGAGCGCCTCGCCGACCGCCGCGAAGGCCCGCACGCCGCGGCGCGCGGCAACCGTCCGCGCCAGCGGCTCGAACCGGTCGTGCAGGTCCGCGTTGGCGAGGGCCGCCCGGTCCCCGCCGCTGGCCAGCAGCGTGACGTCGCGCAGCATCGATGCCAGGAGGCGCAGCCGCCGCGCCAGCTCCTGGCGCTGGACCCCGCCGCTCGCCTTGCCGCCGCCCTTGCCGGCGAGCAGCGCCTTCGCGCCGTCGAGGCGCGTCTTCGTGTCGGACGCGCCCGCGACGGCCTGCAGCAGGGCCAGCGCCGCGGCGCGCGCCGCCGCCAGCTCCCCCGACGCCAGCAGCAGGGCGCGTCCGACGCTGCCCCCGGCCGATGCCGCCGACGCCAGCGCCGTCGGCTGGTCGTAACCGTGATCGCGCACCAGGACGCCGGTCACCTCCGCCGTCCCGAGCTGGCCGAAGCTCAGCCGCTGGCAGCGCGACCGCACCGTGGCGAGCAGCGTGTCGGGGCGCGCGGTGACGAGCACGAACTGCGAGGCGTCCGGCGGTTCCTCGAGGGTCTTGAGCAGCGCGTTCTGCGACTGCGGAACCAGTTGATCGGCCACGTCGATGACGATGACCCGGCGCCGACCCTCGAAGGGCCGGTACCTGGCCTGGCCGACCGCGCGGCGTACCTCGTCGATGGTGATGGCGCCGCCGTCCCCGGCTTCGACGGCGAGCACGTCGGGATGCGCGCCGCGGGCGATGCGGCTGCAGGCGGCGCAGCGGCCGCAGGCGTCCAGCGGCAGGGCGGGGCCGGCGCCGCGCAGCGGATCGGTGCAATTGAGCGCCTGGGCCAGCGCCGTGGCCGCCAGCCGCTTCCCGACCCCCTCAGGCCCCGCGAAGAGCAGGCTCGGCGGCAGCGACGCCCGGTCGACGGCCCGCGAGATCAACTGCACGAGCGCACGATGACCCGCGATATCGCGAAAAGCCATGCACGAAACCGAATCGTAACACACGGGTCGCGGCGGGCCGGCGGGGCCCGCGGCGGCGCGTCAGTCGCGGCGCGGGTGCGGCAGGTGGCGGAGAATCCAGCCGGCCGCCTCCAGCAGGTTCGCGGCGACGGCGTCCGCCGTCGCGCCCGGGACGGGCCGGGCGGCCTGGCTCGCGCCGTAGCCCGTCCTGACGAGAATCGCGGCGGTGCCGGCGGCGCGGGCCAGACGGACGTCGGTCCAGCGATCGCCGACGACGACCGAGCGGTCGAGATCGAGGGCCAGGTCCGCCGCCGCCTGCCGGATCATGCCCGGCTCGGGCTTGTGGCAACCGCAGCGCCGGCGATACGCCGCCACCGGGGCGTCGGGCAGATGGGGACAGTGGTAGTGGCCGTCGAGCCGCGCGCCGGCGCGGGCGAGATCCTGCTGCAGGCGGTCGCGGACCTCGACGACCACCTGCTCGCTGATCATCCCGCGCGCCACGCCCGCCTGGTTCGTCACCACGACGGCGGCATAGCCGGCTCGGCGCAGCAGGCGGACGGCCTCGACGCTCCAGGGATAGAGGCGCATCCGGTCGAGCCGGTCGACGTAGCCGACGTCCTCGATCAACGTCCCGTCCCGGTCGAGGAAGACGGCCGGCGAGCGACTCACTGTACGCCTGACATGGGCTGGCGGCGCCCGGCCGCCGGCGGGCGTGGACGCCCGCCGCCACCGCACCCGGACGCCCGCGCGTTGCAGCAGAGATGGCGGGGCCGACGAGACTCGAACTCGCGACCTCCGGCGTGACAGGCCGGCGTTCTAACCAGCTGAACTACGACCCCGCATCTGGACGCTGCACTCCGCCCGAGGCCACGGCCGCCGCCGGCGGCTGGTGGGCGGTACAGGACTCGAACCTGTGACAGCCGGTGTGTAAGACCGGTGCTCTGCCACTGAGCTAACCGCCCGCTACGCGACCCCGGAGCCTTGCATTATACGGCATTCCGAGCAGCCCGTGGTGAAACCGCGCGTTGCACCGCGCCCGAAGGGTGCCCGCGAAAGGCCGAGACGCCCGCCTGACGAGGCGCGACGACGGAGAATATCGGGCGTATTCGACCGAGAAGCAACGCAGTCAGGCGGGATGGATCGCCGCTCGAATGCAGCGGGGCTTTTGCCACGGGCTGCTTGCCTCAGGCGGGTCGCAGCCACGCCTTCAGCGCGAGAATGCCGAGCGCCGCGGCGAACCCCGCCAGCGCCTGGTG
>CAZMWA010000336.1:0-9601 GCA_964569405.1 uncultured Vicinamibacteraceae bacterium
CGCCAGCTCCTCGGCGGTCAGCTCGCTCCGGTCCGCGAGAATCTCCGGCCGCTGCATCGGGGTGGCGCTGTTGTTCGTCCAGATCCCCTGCAGATCCGGATGGCCGAACGGCGTCCGCGGCGCCGTCCAGGACGCGTCGTCCGCCTGCGCGGCCGCCTGCGCCGGCGTCAGTACGACGACGGCCACCGCCGCCACCAACCCCACGAGATATCGGCTGTGCATCTGAAACCTCCCTTGGATGGGGCTACGCCCCAAGCCCCCGGCGTCCGCTTGCGGGGACCCCATAGTCCCGCGCCGCTTCCGCCGAGGCGCGCCGTGCGCCGACGCTGCTATCGGAACGGGGCTGCGCCTTTGTACGGCGCAGCTTTCTAGTATTGTCCAGATGGCGGCGGGAGGCAACGCGCGTCGGGCGGCCGGGCGGCCTCCCCGCGCTCGCCGTTCGGCCCAGGCTCTCCCGTTCGCGCGGGGCAACCGCCGTTCCCGGTCCGCCGTCGGGGATAATTGACGCGTGCCGGCGCCGGTGCGGATCGTCCATCTGGGGTGCGGATTCATCACGGGGGTGCACAGCCGCCACCTGCGCGGCTGCCGCCGGGACATCCTGCCGGGCTACGCCAGCCGGGACCGGGACCGGGCGGAGGCGTTCCGGCGGCGGTACGGCGGGTTTCGCAGCTACGGGGGCTACGAGGCCGCCCTCCTCGACCCGGACGTCGAGGCGGTGGTCATCGCGGTGCCGCCGCGCTGGCACCTCGACCTCACGCTGCGGGCGCTCGACGCCGGCAAGCACGTGCTGGTCGAGAAGCCGGCCTATCTGACGCTGGACGACTACCGGCGGGTGTGCGCCGCCCGGGACCGCGCGCGACGCGTGGTCCTCGTCGCCGAAAACGACCACTACAAGCCGCTGGCCGTGTGCCTGCGCCGCCTGCTGCGCGAGGAGGCCATCGGCGAGATGGTGTTCGCCCAGTTCAACACGCTGGCGCACCGGCTCAAGGCCGCCGACGACTGGCGCAACGACGAGGAGCTGGCCGGCGGCGACGCCTTCTTCGAGGAGGGCATCCACTGGCTGCATCTGGCCAACAGCCTCGGACCCGCGATCGCGTCGGCCCGGGGCTACCGGCCGCGGCCGTCCCGCCGCGGTCCGGACACGCGCGCCAAGAGCATGCTGGCCGCCTTCACCTACGACAACGGCGCGGTCGGCACGCTCTACTACTCGCGCGAGGTGCCCTCGCTGCTGCGCGGGCTCCGTCTCTCGAAGGTGTTCGGCCGGCGCGGCATCATCACCTTCGAGTCGAACGGAGCCTTCGTGCTGGTGCGCGGCCGCGGCCGGCCCCGGCTGCTGTGGCCCGGCGTGCGCGACATCCGCGGCTACCGCGCGATGTACCGCGACTTCGCCGCGTCGGTCCGCACCGGGCGGACGCCGGAGATGAGCCTGGAGACGGCCATGGCGGACCAGCGCCTCATGGAGCAGATCTGCGCCCCTCCCGATCCGTAGGACCGTGCCTGGCGACTACCACTGCGACGTCATCATCATCGGCTCCGGCGCAGGCGGCGGCACGCTGGCGCAGGCGCTGGCGCCGACCGCGGCGCACATCCTGATTGTCGAACGCGGCGATTTCGTTCCCCGCGAGCCGCAGAACTGGGACCCCGCCGCGGTGTGGAAGGAGCTGCGCTACCGCACGACGGAGCGCTGGCTGGACGCCGCCGGCCGCGAGTTTCGCCCGTACACGCATTACTGCGTGGGCGGCAACACGAAGTTCTGGGGCAGCGTGCTCTACCGGCTGCGCAAGGCGGACTTCGAGGCGACCGAGCACGCCGACGGGCTCTCGCCCGCCTGGCCGATCGACTACGAGACGCTGGCGCCGTACTACGACCGCGCCGAGCGGCTGTACGAGGTGCACGGCGAGCGGGGCCACGATCCGACCGAGCCGCCGCGCGGCCCGTTCCCGCACCCGCCGATTCCGCACGCCGACGAGATCGCGGAAGTGGTGGAGCGGCTGCGGGAGCAGGGTCTCCATCCGTCGCCCCTGCCGCTGGGCCTGCGGCGGCCGGGAGCGCCGGACGGCTGCATCCTCTGCAACACGTGCAACTCGTTCCCCTGCCAGCGCCACGCCAAGAGCGAGGCGGAGAGCTGCTGCGTCCGTCCGCTGCTCGCGCGCGACAACGTGACCCTGTGGACCAACGCGCGCGCGCGGCGGCTGCTCACCGATGCGGCCGGCCGGCGGATTGCGGCGGTCGAGGTGGAGCGCAACGGAGAGATCGTCCGCGCGCGGGCGCCGCTGGTGGCGGTCGCCTGCGGCGCGGTCAACTCGGCCGCGCTGCTGCTCCGCTCGGCCAGCGACAGGCATCCCCGCGGGCTGGCCAACTCGTCCGGGCTGGTCGGCGCGCGCTACATGGCACACCTGGCGACCATGATGCAGGGCTTCCATCCGCTGCGGCAAAACCGGGCCGTGTTCCAGAAGACGGTCGCCATCAACGACTTCTACCTGCGCGGCCCGGACACCGCCTACCCGCTGGGCCAGATCCAGTCGCAGGGCCGCACCCACGGCGTCATGGCAAAGACCGTCGTGCCCTGGATTCCGCTGTGGGCGTACGACGCCTGGGTGGCGCGCGGCGTGGACTGGCTGGCGCTGACCGAGGACCTCCCGCGGCCGGACAACCGCGTCACCGTCGAGCCGGACGGCCGCATCCGCCTGCGCTACCGGCCCAACAACCGCGGCGCCCACCGGCGGCTGGTCGCCGAGATGCGGCGCATCCTGCGACGGCTGGGTTGCTGGGTGGTGATGCGCCACTCGCACGAGCAGAAGAACACGACCCACCAGTGCGGCACGCTCTGCTTCGGCACCGACCCGCGCGAGTCGGTCCTCGATCCCTGGTGCCGCGCCCACGACATCGAGAACCTGTTCGTCGTCGACGCGTCCTTCTTTCCGTCGTCGGCCGCCGTCAACCCCGGGCTGACCATCGCGGCGCAGGCGCTGCGGGTCGCGGATCACATCGTCGCAACCGACTTGAGGAGAGCCCCGTGAAGGTCCGATCGTTCAGCCACACCGGCATCACCGTGTCCGACTTCAACGCGGCCGTGAAGTTCTACTGGGAGGTCTTCGGCTGCCCCCTCGTGGGCGTCTCGGACGCGCCCGTCGAGCGCGTGCGCGGCTTCTTCGGCGTCGACGCCGAGGCGCCGTCGTGCAAGATCGGGTGGATCCGCGTTCCGGGCGGCGCGGTCATCGAGATATTCGGTTTCGAGCCGCGCCAGCCGCCGATCGAGGTGCCGTGGAACCGCGTCGGCCTGACCCACATCTGCTTCAACGTGCGCAACACGCAGCGCTGGTACGACCACCTCGTCGCCAGGGGTGTGGATTGCGTCTGCCCGCCGGAACGCTCGCCCCGCGGCCACACGCTGTTCTTCGTCCGCGATCCGGACGGCAACCTGATCGAGCTGACCGACCTCCGCTACATGTACCACGTGCTGGGCTGGCTCGGCCCCCTGGGCGGCTTCCTGTTCCGGCGCGGGCTGTACAAGCGCTACTACGAGGTTCCAGCAGGTTCAAGGGACCGCTGATTTCATTGGCGTCTTTCGTTTCGGCCGGACGGTGTTGTCCCGGTATTTTGTATATTGCCCACGGCATAGGCGATAATCGCCTGTCTCGTGGTTGATCCCAGCTACCTGCCACGCCATGCGGCCGGTCTCCTGAAGCGGGCGCTGGAGGCCTTCCCCATCGTCGTGCTGATGGGCGCGCGTCAGACCGGCAAGAGCACGCTGGCGCGGACCGAGCCGTTCCTGGCTGACCGGCTCTACCTCACCCTCGACGATCCGGAAACGCACGAGCGGGCGCGCGCAGCGCCGCGGGATCTGGTCCGCGCCGCGCCGCGGCTGACCCTCGACGAAGTGCAACGCGAGCCCGACCTCCTGCTCGCCGTCAAGCGCGCGGTGGACGAGGACCGGCCGCGCCGCAGCGGCCGCTTCCTGCTGACCGGCTCGGCGAACCTGCTGCTCATGCAGCGCGTGTCGGAAACACTGGCGGGCCGGGCGGCGTACGTGAACCTGTGGCCGCTCAGTCGCCGGGAACGCCTGGGGCGGGGAACGCCGGGCGTCTGGTCCAGGCTGCTGGCGACCCGCGTTGCCGACTGGCCGGACCTCTTCGAATCGCCCGGCGAGGAGGGTGCCGCCGATTGGCGCATCGAGGTTCGCGCGAGCGGCTATCCCACGCCGGCGGTGGAGCTCGGCGGCGACGACGACCGGTCGCTGTGGTTCGACGGCTACGTGCGCACCTACCTGGAGCGCGATCTGCAATCCCTGTCCGCGGTGGGCAACCTGGTCGATTTCCGCCGGCTCATGCGCGCGGCGAGCCAGCGCCTCGGCGGCCTGCTCAACCAGGCCGACATCGGCCGCGACCTCCAGTTGCCGCGCACCACGGTGCAACGCCATCTCAACCTGCTGGAAACGTCCTTTCAACTGGTGCGGCTGCCGCCGTACTCGGTGAACCGGAGCAAGCGGCTGGTCAAGAGTCCGAAGCTTTACTGGAGCGACCCGGCCCTGGCGCTCTGGCTCAGCGGTGCGAGCGCCGTTGCGGGCGAGCACCTGGAGAATCTCGTGCTGCTCGACCTGCTGGTGTGGCGCGACGGCCAGGCGCCGGCCCCGGAGGTGCTCTTCTGGCGGACGACGACGGATCGCGAGGTGGACTTCGTCGTCGAGGCCGGCGGACGGCTGCTGGCCATCGAGGTGAAGGCCGCCGCGACTCCCGGGTTGGCGGACACTCGCGGCCTGCGCCTGTTTCGCGAGGAATACCCGGACCGGTTCGCCGGCGCCCTGCTGCTGCACGGCGGCCGCGATACGCAGTGGATGGCGGACGGCGTGCTCGGCGTGCCCTGGTGGCGCGTGCTGTAGCGCCGCCTACCGCGCAACGTTCTTGAACACGACGCCGCCCTTCATGACGAAGCGGACGTTCCGCATCGCCGTGATGTCGTCGAGCGGGTTGCCGTCGACGGCGACGAGATCGGCCTGGTAGCCCGGGCGCACGCTGCCGATCCGATCCGCGAGCCCGAGCGACTCGGCGGCCAGCGAGGCTGCCGAGACGATCGCGTCCGCCGGGTCCTGCCCGCCGTCGCGGACCCGGTAGACGAGCTCCTCGGCATTGCGCCCGTGGGCGCCGGCCACCGCGTCGGTCCCGTAGACCACGCGCACGCCGCCGTGGGCCAGCGTGCGGCGGAAGGTCTCGTAGCCGACGACCCGCGCCTCCTCCATCAGCGCGAAGCCTTCCTCCGTGTAGTTGCCGAGGCCGATGAAACGCGGCCTGTGCTCGAAGTAGTTGGCCCACAGCGATCCGACGTGCGGGTCGAGGTACGTGCCGCGCTCGGCCATCAGCGCGATCGTCGCATCGTCGTAGCGGTTACCATGCTCGATGCCGCCGCAGCCCGCCTCGACGGTGGCCGTCACGCCGTCGGTCCCGTAGGCGTGGACCACGGTGCGCAGGCCCTGCGCCGCCGCCTCGCCGCAAACAGCCCGCAACTGCTCGTCGGTCATCACCAGGCCCCCGCCCTCCCGGATGCTCGCCGAGGCGAAGACCTTGACCACGTCGGCCCCGTCGGCCGCCAGCTCGCGCACGAAGGCGCTGATCGCGGCGGGCGAGCCGGTGCGGGCGGTGACGGGCCGCAGCGAGGTCAGCACCCGGGGGCCCGGCAACGTGTCGCGCGCGATGGCGTCGCGGAGGTCGCGGTCCAGGGGGCTGCCCAGGCTCTGGACGGTGGTGAAGCCCGCCATCAGCGTCGCGTAGGCATTCTCCGCAGCATGCAGGATCGTCCGGGCTGGCGACTCGTCGGGGTCGTCGTGGGTGCGTCCGTCGGCGTCGAAGTGCGCGGTCAGGTGGACGTGCGTGTCGATCAGCCCCGGCAGCACCGTCAGCGCCGACAGATCGTAGGTGGCGCGGACGCCGGCCCCGCCGGCGCTCACGTCCGTGATCCGCGACCCCTGCACGGTGATGGTGACGCCCTCGTCCACACCGCCCGCGCCATCGATGAGCCGGCCCGCGCGAATGGTGACCGGGGTCTCCTGGGCAAAGGCTGCGGGAGCCGCGATCAGCAGGCCGAGGGGGAGCAGCAGCAAGCGCCTGATCATTTGGATCCTCCTGTACGGCGGGTACGGGTACGCTCCATCGGCGTGGATTCCAGGTGCGCTCGAATGTATAACAGATGGAGCACGGTCGGGTCCGCGCCGAGGCAGCGGCTGTCGCGGCAGGCCGCGACCGCACTGGGACCGCGACCGCACGGAGGTGAAGCGATGACCACCCGCACGCAGACGACAGAGCACGCCGAGCGCGGCGCCGTCACCCGCCGCCGCATGATGCAGGGAGTCGGCGCGGTCCTCGGATCCGCGGCGGTGATGCGGGAGCTGCCGGCGGAGGCGCTGGCGGCCCCGCCCGCGCCGGCCGCGCAGGCCGGTACCGTCGGCCCCTACGACCCCGCCTGGCTGCCCCCGGGCGTCCGCTCGCGCTTCGTCCACGGCGTCAACGGGCTGACGATGCACGTGCTGGAGGCCGGCTTCGAGACCGGCGGACGGCCGGCCCTGCTCCTGCTGCACGGCTTCCCCGAGCTCGGCTACAGTTGGCGGCACGTGATGGCGCCGCTGGCGGCGGCCGGCTACCACGTCATCGCGCCGGATCAGCGCGGCTACGGCCGCACGACGGGCTGGAGCGCGGACTACGACGGCAGCCTGCGGCCCTTCAGCCGCATGAACGCCGTGCGGGACGCCCTCGCGCTGGTGGCGGCGTTCGGCTACCGCACCGTGGACGCGGTCATCGGCCACGACTTCGGATCGCCGATCGCCGCCTGGTGCGCCGTGGCGCGGCCCGACGTGTTCCGGGCCGTGGCCCTGATGAGCGCCCCGTTCGGCGGGACGCCGACGTTCCCGTTCGGGACGGCGGACGACGGCCCGCGTGCCGCGCCGCCCGCCGAGCCGGACATCTACGAGGAGCTGGCGCGCCTGCCCCGCCCGCGCAAGCACTACCAGCGCTACTACCGCACCCGCGAGGCGAACCCCAACATGTGGCAGGCCCCGCAGGGCGTCCACGCCTTCCTGCGCGCCTACTACCACCACAAGAGCGCCGACTGGGCCGCGAACCGCCCGCACCGGCTGGCGGCGTGGACGGCCGCCGAGGTCGCGCAGATGCCGACCTACTACATCATGGACCTCGACATGGGGATGGCCGAGACGGTCGCCCGCGAGATGCCGACCGCGGCCGAGATCGCGGCCAACCGCTGGCTGCCGGACGACGAGCTGCGCGTCTACAGCACGGAGTACGAGCGCAACGGCTTCCAGGGCGGCCTGCAGTGGTACCGCTCCGGCGTCATCACGGACGAGCCGCTGACCTTTGCCGGCCGCACCATCGACATCCCGTCGCTCTTCATCGGCGGCGCGAGCGACTGGGGTGTGTACCAGCGCCCGGGCAACTTCGAGCGGATGCAGGAGAGCGCCTGCACCGACTTCCGCGGCGCGCACCTGCTCGACGGCGCCGGCCACTGGGTGCAGCAGGAGCAGCCCGAGGAGACCGTCCGCCTGCTGCTGGAGTTCCTGCGGGCAGCGTAGCGACGCGCGCCGTCGCGGCCCGGCACGTCGGGCAGGACGGCGGCGCAACGAACCGTGCCCAGCCTATAATCGGTCCACTTCCCGTTCCGTCGCCAAGGAGGGTCAGATGCCTCTTGCAACCGGCGCGCGCGTCGTTGCTCTCGTTCTCGCCGTGGCCGCGGCCTCGTGGCTCGCGCCCGGGCCGGCAGCCGGCCAGGGCCAGGGCGAGCCGGCCGAATCCTACGCCGCGCCCCGCACCGCCTGGGGCGATCCCGACCTGCAGGGGATCTGGTCGAACACCACGTCGACGCCGTTCGAGCGGCCGGCCGAGTTCGGCGAGCGGGAGCTGCTGACCGACGAGGAGTTCGCGGCCGCGCAGGCCGAGGCTGTCGCGCGCGTGCAGGCCGCGGAGGTTTCTTCGAACGAGGGCTCGACGGCCGGACCCGACCACTGGTACGAGCACCTGGGCAAGGTGTCCAACCGCACGTCGCAGGTGATCGATCCCCCGGACGGCCAGGTGCCGGCGCTGACGGCCGAGGCGCGCGGGCGGCACATCATCGGGACGGTGAACCGCGAGCGGCTCGCGATGTCGTTCGATTCGTGGGAGGACCTGAGCCCCTGGGACCGCTGCATCACGCGCAGCATCCCCGGCTCGATGTTTCCCACCTTCTACAACAACAACTACCAGATCCTGCAGATCCCGGGCTACGTGGTGATCCTCTACGAGATGATCCACGACGCGCGGATCATCCCCGTCGACGGCCGGCCGGCGCTCGACGGCAGCGTCCGCCAGTGGATGGGCGATTCGCGGGGCCGCTGGGAAGGCGACACGCTCGTCGTCGAGGTGCGGAACTTCACGGATCAGACCCCCCTGCACCCCGTGCGCGGTGAGCCCTCGCAGGTGGCCCACAGCGTCGACCTGCGGGTCGTCGAGCGCTTCACGCGGGTCGACCCCTACACCATCGAGTACGAGGTCACGATCGACGATCCGCGGACGTTCGTCCGCGACTGGACCGTGGCGCTGCCGCTGACCAGCGCGGGCGCCCCCGATCACATGCTCGAGTACGCCTGCCAGGAGGGCCAGCAGGCGGTGCGCAACATCCTCAGCGGCGCGCGGGCGCAGGAGCGGCGGGCCGCCGCGGCCGACGCCGGCCGCTGAGCGGCGGCCGCCCGACCCGGTCCGGCGGCCGGTTCAGCGGAAGGAGGCTGGAGATGACGTGTCGACACGGTTGCATGCTGCTCGCCGGCGCGGCACTGCTATGCCTGGCGGCGGCGCCCGCCGCCGGCCAGGACGACGGCGGCCGGACGCTGCCGCGCACGCCCGACGGGCGGCCGGACCTGCAGGGACACTGGACCATGGCGACGTTCACGCCCCTGGAGCGGCCCGAGCGGTTCGCTGGCCGCGAGTTCCTCACCGAGGAGGAGGCCGCGGAGCTGCGCGCCCTGTTCACCGCCGACGGCGCCAACCCCTCGGGGCGCGCCGCCTTCGCCGAGCCGGACCCGGAGCTGCGGCGCCAGAAGACCATCCAGTCGCAGGAGAACATCCACTACGACAACGCGATCTGGCTGACCGAGGAGCGGCGCAAGAGCCTCTCGAGCCTGCGCACGTCGCTCATCGTCGACCCGCCCGACGGCCGGATTCCGGCCCTGACGCCCACCGCGAGCCGGCGCGAGGCGCGCCGCCTCGTCACGCGCGAGTACCTGGCGCGCAGCCGGCCCAACCCGGTCTTCGACAGCTACCAGACCCGCAGCGTGCAGGAGCGCTGCCTGGTATGGCGGCACGAGGGGCCGCCGATGCTGCCGCCCTCCTACAACGACATCCTGCAGATCTTCCAGACGCCGGACCATGTGGTCATCTTCCAGGAGATGAGCAACAACCCGCCGCGCATCGTGCCGCTCGACGGGCGCCCGCCGCTGCCGGCGCACATCCGCCAGTGGCCGGGCGACGGCCGCGGGCGCTGGGAGGGCGACACGCTGGTGGTGGAGACCAGGAATTTCACGCACAAGACGCACTTCCGCGGCGCCAGCGAAGCCCTGCACGTCGTGGAG
>CAZMWA010000337.1:0-5052 GCA_964569405.1 uncultured Vicinamibacteraceae bacterium
CTCGCGCTTCTCGGGGAAGAACAGGCTGAAGCGCGTCAGGTTCACCTGCTGCTCGTCCACCTCCACCTGCGCGAAGTCCGTGTTGTAGGTGAAGTCGGCTGTCAGATTTTGCGTCACGCCCCACTTGGCGTCGATGCCCGCGTCGCCCGCGCCGCGGTTCGTGAAGGGCGGGCTGGCCGTCAGGTCCGTGGCCGACGAGCCGATGGCGTACGGCTTGACCTCCAGCCGCCGGTTCTCCGACGCCACCTCCAGCCCCACCAGCGTGGCGGCGGCCGACAGGCGGAACATGCCGGGGCCCACGGCGATCGGGACCGGCGTCAGGTGGGCCGTCTCGTTCTTGCGCCGCATGCGGCGCCCGAACTGGATGCCCCAGAGCTGCGACCGCCCCTGCTGGAAGCGCAGCGACTTGAAGGGCACCTGCATCTCGACCGTCCAGCCGCCCTCGAAGCGGCCCGTGCGCAGATCCCAGACCGGGTTCCAGTCGTTGTTGGGGTTGCCCTCGTCGCTGATCTCGTAGTCGAAGAAGCCCCCGATGGGATTCACCAGGAACGCCATGCCGTTGCGCCGGTCGTAGAACGTGTCGAACCCCACGCTGAACCAGTCGTTGTTGATCAACTGGAACCCGTCGCGCTGCATCTCGTTGGCGATCCACTGGTCCTCGGGCGCCGAGTCCCAGCAGCGCGCCGTCACGTACACGTTCTCCTCGTCGTAGAACACCCAGACCTCGGTCCGCTCCGTGGCGGGGGCGCCCTCGATGGGCAACTGCTGGACGAATCCGCTGACCGGCGGTATCTCCTCGTAGACGGCCTCGCGGAGCGCGCCGTCCAGCTCGAGCCCTCCGGTGAGGCGGAACGCGCGCATCGTCACCCGGCCGGCCGCGTCCCGCGTGAAGACCTCGGGCGGCACCGGCGCCGGCGGCCCGTCGATTGCCGCGCCGGAGACGGCCGGCGCGAAGCCGCCGCCGCCCGGCGCTCGGCCCGCGGGGGGCGGCGCCGGCGGCGTGCGCCGGGCTCCCGCAGCGGTCTGGTCGACGACGGACGGCGCGTCGCCCTGCATGAGAGCGCCGGCCACGCGATCCTGGAGCGTGAAGAGATCGTCGAGGGCACCGGCCACATTGGCCGTGCGGATCACCGTCCCGCTGGAGACGTCCACGAGGCGCGCCGTTATCCTGATGCGGTCTCCGATGCGCTGGTAGCCGCCGGCCACGACCCACGGCGTGCCGAGCCCGCGCCCGACCTCGACCGCCGACCGACCGACCGCGGGACCGCCGGCGACCGCCGCGAGGCTCGCGACGCGCTCGAGGTCGACCGCCACGGTCTCGGCGATGCCCGCGCCGATCCAGTCGTCCGCCGGCGCGCCGGTGATGTTGACGAACG
The DNA here is from genome assembly GCA_964569405.1 of uncultured Vicinamibacteraceae bacterium. Classification (GTDB taxonomy): domain Bacteria; phylum Acidobacteriota; class Vicinamibacteria; order Vicinamibacterales; family UBA8438; genus JAAXGX01. The sequence continues at coordinate 1,377 of CAZMWA010000337.1, forward strand.
AAACGACCGCCACGCGTTCGCCCGCCCGCGGCATGCGGCGGTCCGGCGCCGTGCGTTCCTGGGCGGCCGCCGCCGCAGGCGACGCGACGAGGAGAACGGCTACGAGTGGAAGGGTGCAGGCAAACAGGGACCGCATACGATCACGTCAAGACGACCGGCCGCGGGAATTCGCTTACGCAAGTCCGTCCCGTCGAACGGAATCCCGTTGAGCTCGCACGCGCATCGGGGCTATCGTTGTTCCCGGGACCGAGCCGATGCAGCGCCTGGCATTGATGACCGTCGGATTCATCGCCGTGTTCAGCGTCGTCCCCACGCTCCTGCCGCTCGAGGCCGTGGTGGTCGGATTCATCTGCTTCGCCGGCTACATGGCTTGGCGCATCCGGCCCCGCTGAGCTTCAATCGGACGCAGTCTGTGGGTCCTGCGGCGGAGACGTCCAGCCTGGAAACCGTTGCCTGCGGAGAGTACCCCGAAAGCCGGCCGGCGTGCCAGCGCGCAGGGTGCGGAACTACAGCGCCCTGCCCCGCCGCCGCAGAATGTCGTCCCGCCTCCGGTGCGCGTACGTTCGCAGATCCGTGATCTGATCGAACTCGTCGACGATCTCGCGGCCGATCAGCTCCTCGAGGACGTCCTCGAGGGTGACGATCCCCACGAACGCCCCGAACTCGTCGATGACCGCCACCAGATGCTGGCGGCGATCGAGGAAGGTTCGCAGCAGCTCGTCGAGCGGCGTCGAGTCGACCGCGAAGTGCAGCGGCCGCATGATGTCGTCCAGCGTGACGTCGAAGCGGTTCCTGACGACCGCCGCGAGCACGTCCTGCCGGTGGACGACGCCCACCAGGTCGTCGGGATCGACATCGAAGACCGGCACCCGGCTGTGCTTGCCCAGCTCGTCGAGCGCGGCAGCCTCGCGCGCGCCGACCCCCGCGGCCAGCGTGAACACGACCGGGCGCGGCGTCATGACGTCCTTCGCCGTGCGCGTCTCCAGCGCCAGCACGTTGCGGATGACGCTCGCCTCGTGCGGCTTGAGCGTGCCCGAGCGCAGGCCCGACCCGACCAGGGTCAGCAGCTCCTCGTCGGAGACGCGGTGCTCCTGGTGCCCCGTCGAAACGAGCTTCGTCATCACCCGCGTCAACGCCACGAGCGGCCGGAACGACACGACCAGTCCGTGCAGCGGGTACGCGATCCAGGCCGCGAGGCCGCTGGCGTAGACCACGCCCACCGTCTTGGGCAGGACCTCCGCGAACAGCAGGATGGCCAGCGTGAAGGCCGCGGAGAAATAGATCACGTTGCCGTCGCCGAACTCCCGGGCCGCGATGGCGCCCGCGAGCGCGCCGCCGCCGGTGTTCGCGATCGTGTTCAGCGACAGGATGGCGGCGATCGGCCGGTCCACCTGCCCCCGCAGGCGCGTGAGCAGGCGGCCCGACCCGTGTCCCGCGCGCTCGAGCACCTCGATCCGGCTGGCGGGGACCGAGTAGAGCACGGCCTCGAAGAGGGAGCACGTAGCCGACGCGACCACGACGAATCCGACGACGAGCATCAGCTCGGACATGAGAGACATCGCCTCCGTCAGCAGAGTCTACCTGGCGGTGGCGGGGTGAACTTGCGACAATGACCGGCTAGCATGCCTGAACGACGATTCTTCACCGACGTCACCCGCTACTTCGATCGCGCGGCCGCGCTGGGCTCCCATCCGGCCGGCCTGCTGGACCAGATCAAGCGCTGCAACAGCGTCTACCGCTTCGACTTCCCGGTCCGTCAGCGCGACGGGGCGCTCGCGGTGGTCCGCGCCTGGCGCGCCGAGCACAGCCACCACCGGCTGCCGGTCAAGGGCGGCATCCGCTACAGCGCCGAGGTGGACGAGGACGAGGTCATGGCGCTGGCGGCGCTGATGACCTACAAGTGCGCGATCGTCGACGTCCCCTACGGGGGCGCCAAGGGCGCCATCCAGATCGACACGACGCGCTACACGGCCGAGCAGATCGAACGCGTCACGCGGCGCTACACGCACGAGCTGATCCGCAAGAACTTCATCGGACCCGCGGTCGACGTGCCGGCGCCGGACCTCGGCACGAGCGCCCGCGAGATGGCCTGGATCGCGGACACGTACCAGGCCGTCCGCGGCGATCAGATCGACGCCCTGGGCTGCGTCACGGGCAAGCCCGTGTCGCAGGGGGGCGTCGAAGGGCGAACCGAGGCGACCGGCCGCGGACTGTACTACGTGCTCCGGGAAGCCTGCGCGCAGAAGCACGACATGCAGCGGCTCGGCCTCGGCCCGGGGCTCGACGGCAAGCGGCTCGTCGTGCAGGGCTTCGGCAAGGTCGGCTTCTGGGCCGCGAAGTTCTGCCACGACGAGGGGGCGCGGATCGTCGGCGTCGGGGACCGGACCGGCACGATCGCGAGCCCCGGCGGGCTCGATCCGGAGACCGTGCGGCGGCACGTCGACACCACCGGCAGCGTGGCGGGGTTCCCGGACGCCACCGTGCACGACGACCCGCGCGCCGCCCTGGAGCTGGACTGCGACGTGCTCATCCCGGCGGCCGTCGAGAATCAGCTCACGGCGGAGAACGCCGGCCGCGTCGCGGCCCGCATCATCGTGGAGGGCGCCAACGGCCCGACCACGCCGGAGGCGGACGCCATCTTCGGCTCACGCGGCATGCTGGTGATTCCGGACGTCTACGCCAACGCGGGCGGCGTGATCGTGTCGTACTTCGAGTGGCTCAAGAACCTGTCCCACGTGCGCTTCGGCCGTCTGGAGCGCCGCTACCAGGAGCGCGCCGACAACCGGCTGCTGGGGGTCATCGAGTCGGTGACGGGCACCACGCTGAGCGCCGGCGAGCGCGCCCAGGTCGTGCGGCCGGTGCAGGAGATGACCGTGGTCAACTCGGGCCTCGAGGAGACCATGATCACCGCCTACCACCACATCTGCGACACGATGCGCACCGTCAACGGCATCGACGATCTGCGCACGGCCGCGTTCTACTACGCGATCGAGCGCGTTGCCCAGGCCTACCTGCAGAGGGGCGTGTTTCCCTAGGGGCGCAGGTCCAGGCAGATCAGCGTGTCGCCGTTCCGGACGTAGAGCAGCCCGTCGGCGATGGCCGGGTAGGCGCGGATGACCGGCGGGAGGATGGGCGCCCGCGCGAGCGGCGTGAACCCCGCGGGCGACGCCTCGGCGATCACGAGCTCGCCGGTCTCGCGGACGATGACGAGCCGGTCGCCGGCCAGGGTGACGCTGCCGGCCCGGAATCCGTCGACCGACCATTGCACCGTCCCCGTCCGCAACTCGACGGCCCGGAAGCTCGGACCGTACTCCTGCCGCCCGTGGAACCCGTACAGATAGCCGTCGCGATGGACGCTGGTCGCGTAGTGGTTGGACAGGACGTCGTCGGACGACCAGAGCGGCGCCAGCCCCGGGCCGTCGACCTGGAACACCCCGGCGCCCGTGCCGTACGACGCCGACACGAAGATCAGGTCGCCGACCACGAGCGGGGTCGCCGCGTTGACCGAGGCCCCCAGCCGTGACCGCCAGCGCTGCTCGAAGCGCACCTCGCCGCTGGCTGCATGCAGTCCGACCAGTCCGTTGCGCGTGAAGAAGACGGCGTGCCGCACGCCGCCGAAATCGGCGGCGACCGCCGACGAGTAGCTGGCTTCGTCGGAGGTGGCGGTCCACAGCAC
>CAZMWA010000338.1:0-4948 GCA_964569405.1 uncultured Vicinamibacteraceae bacterium
GGGTTGAACTGGCCGTCCCAGCGCAGGCCGTAGTTGACGGTGAGGGTCGGCGTCACGCGCCATTCGTCCTGGATGAACAGGCCGACCTCGTCGGTGGCGAACGACGCCTTCAGGTTGCCGATCTGCTGCAGGTAGAGCAGCGACGGCGAGCCGAAGCGGTTCGCAATGGCGCCGCCGGCGCCGATGATGTCGAGCGTGGTCTCGACGTCCGACCCGAAGACCAGGTAGCCGCCGTTCTGGAAGAAGCCGAACGTCTGGTCGATGAAGACGTGGTTGTAGTCGAAACCCGCCTTGACGCTGTGGCCGCCGGCCAGCCACGTCACGTTGCCGCCCGCCTGCGCGCGCCAGTCGTACTGCGTCGTCGGCCGGAAGCTGCGGGTGCCGAACTCCCCGAGCGACAGATCGACCAGCGGCTTGAGCGCGTTGGCCGAGCGCGGCCGGTCCTCGCGCGAGTACTGCCCGCGCAGCTCGAAGAGCAGGTCGGACGACGGCACGCTGGTGAACTGGCCCACCACCGTCTGCGTCGCGTCCTCCTCCGTGCCGTTCGTCTCGAGCGAGCGGTGCGTGGTCGGGATGATGACGCCGCCCACGCCGTCGGAGTTGAGCGCCCGGTTCGTGCTGCCGTTGTAGCGCACGTTGAAGCGGTTGCCCCGCGGCAGGTTGACGTCGACGCGGGCCAGCCAGGCCCGCGCGTCGTTGGTCACCTCGAACGGCGTCTCGAGGCGCCGGTAGTGGTCGTAGCCCTCCCGGCTGGCCGCGGTCGGCGTGAAGCCGTCGAGCCGCGCGAAGCGCACCTCGCGCGGCGCCCTGAACTCCTGCTGCTCGTAGGCGACGAAGTAGAAAGCCCGGTTGCGGGCGAGCGCGCCGCCGAGCGACCCGCCGAACTGGTGCTGCGTCGGCGCCGCGTCCTGCCCGAACGCGTTGCGCGCCGCGAGCTGCTCCGGCCGCAGCAGGTAGAAGGCCGTCCCGCTCGTCTCGTTCGCCCCCGACTTCGTGACGGCGTTGACCAGCCCCCCGGTCGAGCGCCCGAACTCGGGCGAGTAGCCCGCCTTCACGACCCGGAACTCGCGGATCGCCTCCTGCGGAATCGTGAACGTGAACTGCGACCGCTCGCCGCCGCGGATGCCCCCGAAGAATGGCTGGTTGTAGTCGGCGCCGTCGATGCTGATGTTGCCGTTGATGCCGCGCTGCCCGGCCAGCGATAGCTGGCCCCGCTGCGGCTCGACCTGCGCCGTGGGCGTCAGCTTGATGAAATCGTGGAACCGCCGGCCGTTGATCGGCAGGTTCGAAATCGCCTGGCTGTCGAGCGTGACGTCGGACGTGTCGGTGGTCGTCTCGACGGCGGAGGTAGCCGCGGTCACGGTGACCTCCTCGGCCACGCCGGCGAGCGTCAGCGTGAAGTTGATCGTGCGGCTGGCCCCCACGGTGAGCGTCACGTCGTCGATGGCGGCCGCGCCGAAGCCGGCCAGCTCGGCGCGCACATCGTAGCGCCCGGGCGGCAGCAGCATGACGTGGTACACGCCCGCGCCGTCGGACACGGCGGTGCGGGTCAGGCCGTCGTCGAGATTGACGACGGTGACGGTGGCGCCCGGCAGCACGCCCCCGGTGGCGTCGGCGAGCAGGCCGGTGATCTCGCCGGTGGTCGCGCGGTTCTGGGCAGCCGCCGGCGCCGCGAGGAGGATGGCTGCAAGCAGCCAGACAGGCACTTGTCGTCCAGGCATCGGGCAAATCGTAGCGGACAGCCGTCAGGAACTGGTGACGGGGCCGTCAAGAAAGGGAGACTCCGGCGCGACGTTTGGTTAACATTCAGCGTCAACCGTTTCGAAACTGGAGAGTGCCGCCATGCAACGTCTTGTCGCCGCCTGCTGCTTCGTCCTCATCGCCGCCGCCCCGCTCGCCGCCCAGCCCGACGGCTGGACGCGGCCCTTCGAGGGACACCGCGTCATCGGCGACCTGTACTACGTCGGAACCTACGACCTGGCGGCCTTCCTGGTCACCTCGAGGGACGGTCACTTCCTGATCAACACGGGGCTCGAGGACTCCGTCCCGCTGATCCGCGAGAGCATCGAGTCGCTCGGCTTCCGGCTCGAGGACGTCAAGGTGCTCCTGACCACGCAGGCGCACTGGGACCACACGGCCGCGCTGGCCGAGATCAAGGAGATCACCGGCGCCGAGATGTGGGCGACGGCCGGCGACGCGCCCGTGCTGGAGGACGGCGGGTTCAGCGATCCGCACTTCGGTGGCCGGGAGTCGTTCCCGCCGGTGGCCGTCGACCGCATCATCGAGGACGGCGAGGTGCTGGAGCTGGGCCGGACCCGGCTGGAGGTGCTGTCGAGCCCGGGGCATACGGAGGGCAGCGTGAGCTACACCATGGCGGTGTACGAGAACGGCGTGGACTACGATGTCATCATCGCCAACATGGGCACCATCAACGAGGGCAAACGGCTGGTGGTCGATCCGACCTATCCGGGGATGGCCGACGATCTCGCGGAGACGTTCCGGCGGCAGAAGGCGTTGAACATCGACGTCTGGGTCGCGTCGCACGGGGGGCAGTACAACCTGCACGACAAGTACGAGCCCGGGCAGCGGTACCACCCCGACACGTTCGTGGATCCCGACGGCTTCCGGGCCGAGGTGGAGCGCCTCGAGCAGCTCTACCTGGACCAGATCGCCGCGGAGCAGCGCTGAATCGGATGCGGAGAGGATACGCAGGGAGGGTGGCATGCGACGCCAACTGATCGGCTGGTTGCCGGCCGCGGCGGCGGCCGCGGCGTTCACGGCCGTTCCGGCGCTGGGGCAGCAGGCCGGCGACGGTGCGGCGGAGCCGGCAGCGCAGTTCCGGACCCCGTGGGGCGACCCGGACCTCGAGGGCATCTGGGACACCGACGCGCTGCGGAGCGTCCCGCTCGAGCGCGATCCCCAGTACGGCGAGCGGGCCGTCCTGACCGACGAGGAACTCGCGGCGCGCGCCGCCCGGGAGCAGTTGCGCGCGGTGGACGACCCGTCGGTGCGTCCCGACAACGCGCGGGAGAACCTGCGGACGCCGGTGCACTGGGACGAGTGGTCGGACGATCCCTCCGCGCGGACGTCGCTCATCGTGGATCCGCCGGACGGGCGCATCCCGCCCCTGACCCTGGGCGCGCAGCTCCGGCCGGAGGACCCGTCGACCACCATCGGCTTCGCCGGCGGCAGCTTCGGCCCCGGACCCTTCAACGGTCCGGAGGACTACAACCCGATCGACCGCTGCATCACGCGCGGGCTGCCGAACACCTGGTTCCCGAGCATCTACAACAACGGCTTCCAGATCGTGCAGAACCGGGACTACGTGGCCATTCTCTACGAGCGGCTGCACGAGCACCGCATCATCCCGCTCGACGGCCGCGCGCCCCTTGACCAGAACATCCGCACGTGGTTCGGCGATTCCCGCGGGCGCTGGGAAGGGGACACGCTGGTCGTCGAGGTGACCAACTTCAGCGACCGGACGAACTACCGGGGCGCCGGCTCCACGCTGCGACTGCTCGAACGCTACAGCCGCGTGGACGCCGACACGGTGCGCATCGAGATCACCGTGGACGACCCGGCGACCTGGACGCAGCCCTGGACCGCGGTCATCGAGGGCAAGAGCGACCCCACCTACTGGCAGATCTTCGAGTACGCCTGCCACGAGGCGAACTACAACATGACCTTCATGCTTGAGGCGGCGCGCGCCGAGGAGCGGGAGGCGGCGGAGGCCGAGTCGCGTTGAGCGCGTCGGGCGCGGTGCTCGGCTGGCTGGTGCTGGGCGCCCTGCTCGGCGTTCTGTGTATCGGTTTCGCCCGCCGCCTGCGCTGGCGCGCCCAGGTCCGCTTGCTCGCAGTCTTTCTCTTCCTCGCCGGCGTGATCTACCTGGCGTTCGGCGCGTTCCATGGCCCGCGCTGGATCGCGGTCGAGGGGGCAGGCTTCGTGGCGTTCTCCGTGCTGGCGGCAGCCGGGCTGCGCTGGCCGCTCGTGCTGGCCGCGGGTTGGCTGCTGCACATGGGCTGGGACGCCGGACTGCACCTGGCGATGGAGCAGCCGGTCATCGGGCCCTGGCTGCCGCTGATCTGCATCCCGTTCGACGTGATGGTGGCCGCGTACCTGGCCCAGACGGCCATTGCGGCGCGCAGGCCGGCCGAGATCGCAGTGGTCGGCCGGCCCGCCTCGTGACGCCGGCCGTCATCCGCGCGACCTCCGCTGGAGAACCCCCTCCCTGACGAGTCGCGTCACTAGGGTCAGCTTCCCCGCGGCATCCAGACAGTCGGGCAGGTCCCCGACGGCGAACTCGTCGGTCGTCGTGGCGAACCGCAGCGCCGGCCATACGGCGCCCGGCAGCCTGAGCTCGCGGCCAGAGAACCGGAGGAGGCACGTCTCGCCCTCCGTCGCGGCCTCGGTGAGCAGCCCGGCGCGGCGTCCCACGCGCGAGCGGGGCGTCAGCGGGTCTGCATGGAGCCGCTGGCCGAGCAGGTCGGTGAACAGCGGCACGTCGGCGGCCAGCACCTCGTCCGTGAAGCGGCGCCACACGGCCTCGGGGTCGAACCGCGACTGCACGAGCGCCAGCTTCTCACGAAACAGACGCTCGCGGTCCGCGACGGAGAATCCCTCCCGAGCGAACCCGCGCGGCAGGTTCCGGCGCAGCGACTCTTCTTCGAGCGCGGCCGCGGTGACGCTCTCCACGAGGAACTCGGCCCAGGTGAACGCCGTGAGCCCGAGCGTGACGTGGAGCGAGGCCTCGCCCGTCGAGCGCGCCGAGTGCATCAGGCCGCGCGGCAGGTAGACGGCGCTGCCCGGACCGAGCTCGAACTCGTCGCTGACGTCGCCGGGCGGCGTGCCGGGTTCGAAGCGCTGGCCGCGGAGCGGCAGTCTCACCTTGGTGTCGTAGATCGACCAGTGCTTCGTGCCGCTGATTTGCAACACGAAGACATCGTGGGTG
>CAZMWA010000339.1:0-4603 GCA_964569405.1 uncultured Vicinamibacteraceae bacterium
CTACCACATCCTGCAGACGCCCGACCATGTCGTGCTCGTGGTCGAGATGATCCACGACGCGCGCGTCATCCCGCTGGACGGCAGGCCGTCGGTCTCGCCGCGCATCCGCCAGTGGCTGGGCGATTCGCGCGGCCGCTGGGAAGGCGACACGCTGGTCATCGAGACCACCAACTTCAACGCCAGGATCCTGCGGCGGGGCGGAACGGTCCTCGGCGGCGACGAGCGCCTGCACGTGGTCGAGCGCCTGCGGCGGGTGGACGCGGACACCATCGACTACCAGGTCACGGTGACCGACCCCACCGTGTGGACGGCCCCCTGGACCGCGTCGATCCCGATGAACCGCAGAGCCGAGGGCACGCTGTTCGAGTACGCCTGCCACGAGGGCAACTACGGGCTCAGGAACATCCTGACCGGTGCGCGGGCGGCAGAGGCGGCGAGCCGCTGAAGGAGCGGGGGGCTGAGGGCGGGAAAGAAAGCGCCGGGAACCCGCGGCACGCGGGCTCCCGGCGCGCAGACTGCTACTGCTCGGCGGGCGCCTCGACGATGAAGGTGATGTCCTCGGACGCGTCCAGGCCGCCGTCGTGGGCCTGCCCCCGCAGCACGTAGGTGCCGGGCTCGTCGAACGTCGCGTCCACCACCCACCGGTTGTCCTCGGGAATCGGCGGCGGCGCCCAGCCCCGCGCCCACGGCGAGTTCGCGCCGGGGCGGGGATCCTCCCACACGTTGTACTGCGGCGGATCGAAGGTCACCGACCCGGCGCCGCGGTAGACGAACCAGGCGAACCTGAGCCCACTGGCGCTGTTCGGCGTCCCGGAAAGGGAGCCCAGCGGGTCGGGCGGCGGCATCGGCCGCCGCTTCGGCATGTCGTCGTCGGTGGCGTACGCCGTCAGCGTCACGGGCTCGCCGACCTCGACGTGGCGCGTCTTCGCGCCTTCGACAGCCAGCTCCGGACCGACGTTGACGGAGATGTTGTACGCTCCGCCGCCGGGCCCGCCCGCGCCGTTGTTGTTCATGATCACGATGTCGTCGATGAAGTAGTCGGGCCGCAGCGTGCCGTACGCGCGCTCGGTCACCCCGTCGCTCCGCAGCGTCCAGACGACCTCGTTGTCACCGAAGTCGGCCGGCACGTGCACGCGGAAGAGAAACCGGCTGCGCCGGGGCAGGAAGTGCGTCGGCTGCCCCAGATCGGGCCCGCCCGGCTCGATGTTGTTGTCCGGGCCGATCGGCACGTCGATCGCCCCGTCCCAGTTCCGGTTCAGGTAGCCGAACACCAGGTTGAACGAGCCGTCCGGGTTCTGCTCCCACCCTTCGAACGCGGGCGCGATGTTCCGGTCGGAGATGGCCGGCGCCTGCGCGCTGAGCGCAGGCGCCGACGCCACCGCGAACACCACGAGCATGACGCCCCACGCGATCACCCTCGTTGCCATGGTCATACCTCCGTGGTGATGCGGGTGCCTACTGCTGGTTCCCGTCCGCGTCGCCGGTTGCAGCGAACCCGGTCGGGCAGAGCGGACAGCCGAGCACGAGCTGGCCCGGCTGCAGGTTGAGCTGCTGGCGCCTCTCGGCCATCGCCAGCTCGAACTCCTCGTCCGTCAGCTCGACGCCGCGCCCCAGGTGGAGCAGCATCTGGTCCACCGAGCGGTGGCCCATCCCCGTCCAGTTCCGCGGGTCGGCCACGTTCCGGTTGGCCGGCGTCGTGTCGAACCAGGCCCGCGTGCGCAGGATCGTGCCCTTGGGCAGCAGCGGGGCCGCGTCGTCCTCGTACGTGTAGACGGTGACCCAACTGTGGTTGTAGCCGGTGCAGTTCAGCGTCTCGACCTGCGAGCCCCAGATGGCGTCCAGGCACATGCGCACCCCGGCCGCGTGCAGGTGCGGCTCGAAGATGGTGAGCATCGTGTGGTTCATCAGCGGCATCATCGCCTCGAACTGCTGGTCGGCCTGATTCCCCCGCAGATCGATGTACGGGGTCGAGGGACCGATGCGCTCCAGCTTGAACGACGGCTGGTAGCCCTTGGGGTGGAACTTGAGGCCGATGTCCAGCCGCGCGATGGTGTGGCGCCCGTTCGAGTGCAGGTGCGTCGACGGGAACGCGAACTTCGAGTTCGCCCTCAGCAGCATGCCCGCTTCGGGATGGAAGAAGTCGGCGTTGCGGCCCACCTCGTGCACCGGCCAGCCCACGTTGTCCTCGATGTCCTCGGCCGGCGTGCCGTCGGCGTCCAGCGCCGTGAGCACCATGTGGTGAATCACGTAGTTGCCGCCGACCGTGTCCTTCGAGCCCGGCTCGGCGTCGTTGACTTCCTTCATCTCGATCGCCGCGACGTAGCGATCCTCGGTCAGGCCGGTGAGCACCTCGCCGGTGGGGCCCCACCAGTCGGGCCGGCGCGCGGGCACCTCGATGTTCGGCGACGAGATGATCAGATCGGGCTCGCCGATCTGCCACTCGTTCGGGCCGGCGAACACGAGCGGCGGCGGCATGTCGGCGGGGTTGCCGCGCGGCGCGCCGTTGTCCGCCCACCAGGCGATCTTCGCGATCTCTTCCTCGGTCAGCGACAGGTCGCCCTTGAACCGCTGGATGCCGATGTCCTTCTCGATGTACCAGGGCGGCATGGCTTCCTGCCCGCCCCGCAGCCCGGTGCGGTACTTCATGGAACGCGCCCAGGGACGCGCGTCCTCGTAGGTGAGCAGCGACATCGGCGCCACGGACTCGGGGCGGTGGCAGCGCTGGCAGCTCCGCTGCAGGATGGGCGCGATGTCCTTGGTGAACGTGACGTCCTTCACCTCCGGCGTGGCCTGTGCGTTCGCGGGCGCAGGCGCCGCCAGCAGGGCCGCGAACGCAGCCGCGAGCAACGCCGTCCGGAGCAGGTGCCGCTTCGTCGTCATGTCACAATCCTCCACGGTGGATAACGGAATTGGGAAGCCCTCAATATACACCGGCCACCGGGAAAGGCCAAGCCCTTCGTTGGCGTCGGGGCGGCTGGATGCGCAGGATATGATGGACGCCTGACGCAACTGCCGCAGAGGCAGGGAGGTGACGATGCGGGCCCTCGGAACAGCTCTCGGAATGCTCGTGCTGGCATCGGCCGCGGCCGCCCAGCCGGCGGAGCCGATCACGCCCACGGCGAACCTGGCGCAGTTGATGCGCGCCATCATGTTTCCCAACTCGAACATCATCTTCAACGTCCAGAGCCAGGACCCGGCGGAGCCGAAGCCGGTCTACGAGCCGGAGGCCGGCGGCTTCTCCTGGGTCGACTGGGGGGCCGGCATCTACACCGGCTGGGAGGTGGTCGAGAACGCCGGCATCGCGCTGGAGGAGGCGACCGACCTGGTCATCAAGCCCGGGCGGGTCTGCACGAACGGCCGGCCGGTGCCGCTGGAGCAGGCCGACTTCGTCATCGGCATCGGGCGCCTCCGCGACGTGGCGCGGGCGGTCCAGGCGGCGGCCAGGGACGAGGACCAGGCGCGCGTGACCGAGCTGACCGATCAGCTCGCACAGGCCTGCTACGGCTGCCACCAGGTGCACCGCATTGCCCCGCCGGGCGGCGAGAATCGCTGCGTGCCGTGAGTCGCGGCGGGCTCCTTCGGTCCCACGGCCCGCCGGGCCGAGCCGATCCAGCCCGCCAGCACGCGAAGCCGGGCGATTTCCGGTTCCCATTCGCGCCGGCAGGGCGTATAACACGGGCATGCGCAAGATCCTGCTGCTGTCGACCCTGTTCGCCGTCGCCCAGCCCGGCCTCCACGCCCAACCGGCCGGGACCCGCGCCGAGCCTGCGCTGTCGGAGGAGCAGGCGACGGGCGCGCGCATCTTTGAGCAGAAGTGCGCGGTCTGCCACCTCCCGATCCTCCGCGGCGGCGAGACGCCGTACGCGAGCCGGCTGGACGGCGCGCGCGTCGCCGGCGACCGCGCCTACGCACGCCGGGTGATCGAGGACGGCAACGCGGCGGGCATGCCGGGTTGGAAGCACACGTTGCAACCGGCCCAGCTCGACGCGCTGATGACCTATCTGACAACGCTCGACGGCTCCACCCCGCCGGCGACCGACCACGCGGCCGGCCGGCCGGCGGCGTCCGTCCTGCCGCCCGCGGCGCGCGACTCGCGGCTGGCGGGCACCGTGACCGCGGCGGCGGGCGAGCCCCTCGAAGGGGTTACGGTCTCGGCGCGCCGGTCGGAGCGGCCGATCACGACGTCCGTGTTCACGGATGAACGGGGCGCGTACGTCTTTCCCCCGCTGGAGAGCGGCGAGTACCAGGTGTGGGCGCAGGCGGGCGGCTGGCAGGGCGCGCGCCGGCGGGTCGAGCTCGACGGCGCGCAGCGGCGGCAGGACTTCGTGCTGCGGCAGGCCGCCGACTTCGCCGCCCAGCTCACGGGGGACCAGTTCGTGGCGGCGCTGCCCGAGGACACGGCGGACCGCCGGCGCATGAAGGCCGTCTTCGTGGGCGTGTGCACCGAGTGCCACGCGGCGAACGTCGTGCTGCACAACCGCTTCGACGAGCGGGGCTGGTACGAGATCGTCGCGGCGTTGTCGCTCCCCCGCCGCATGAAGAGGGCCTTCGTCCTATCGGGGCTTCTCGCCTATACCTATCTGCCGTTGGCTGCGGTAGTCAT
>CAZMWA010000340.1:0-4324 GCA_964569405.1 uncultured Vicinamibacteraceae bacterium
GGGGAGCCGTCCGCGTGCGTCGCCTCCTGCAGCGACGTGCGCAACGACTGGCTCTCCTCGTCCGCGTCCGCGATGCCGAAGACGATGCCGAGCGTCGAGACGAACACCTCCCGCGCGGCGAACGCGCCGAGAATGCCGACGCCGATGCGCCAGTCGAAGCCGAGCGGCTCCATGGTCGGCTCGAACAGGCGCCCGACCCGCCCGGCGATGCTGTACTCCAGGCTCTCGCCCGCCTCGCGGCCGTCGAGCAACGCGAGCTCCTCGGCGCGGGCGTCCGGGTCGACCACCGTCGCCTCCACGTCGGCCCGCAGGTCAGCGTACCGCTCGGCGATCTCGGCGCTCTGCGGGTAGGAGAGCAGCGCCCAGAGGATGATCGTCATCGTCAGGATGATCGTCCCGGCGTCGACCAGGAACTTCCGCAGCCCGCGCCAGGTCACCAGCACGACGTTCCGCCACAGCGGGACGCGGTACGGCGGCAGCTCCAGGACCAGCGGCAACCGCGGCCCCTTGAGCACGGTCCGGCGCAGCACCGCGGCGGCCCCCAGCGTCGCGCCCACCGAGAGCGCGTACATGGAGAACAGCACCACGGCGCCGGCGCTGAACAGGCCGAGCACGCGCGCGTCGCCCGCGAAGACCACCGCCGTCACCAGCGCGAACACCGGCAGCCGCGCGCTGCAGGAGATCATCGGCAGCGTCAGCATCGTGATCAGCCGGTCCCGCCGGCTCTCGATGGTCCGGGTGGCCATGACCGCCGGAATGGCGCAGGCGAACCCGGACAGCATCGGCACGAACGCCTTGCCGTGCAACCCGACCCGGCCCATCAGCCGATCGATGACGAACGCGACGCGGGCGAGATAGCCGACGTCCTCGAGCACCGCGATGAAGAGGAACAGCATCGCGATCTGCGGCACGAACACCACCACGTTGCCGACGCCGGCAATGACGCCGTTGACCATCAGGTCCGCGAGCGGGCCCGCCGGCAGAAACGCCGTGACGCCGGACTGCAGCACCGCGGTGGCCGACTCGATGGCGCCGATGAACGGCTCGGACCAGGCGAACAGCGCCTCGAACAGCAACGCCATGACGACGGCGAAGGCCCCCAGGCCGTAGAAGCGATGCGTGAGGATGCCGTCGATGCGATCGGTCCAGCCGCGGCGGCCGGCCTCGGCCGGCGACTCGCGGCGCACGTCCGCCACGACGTTCTCTATCCAGCGGTAGCGCGCGCCGATGACCTCCTGTTCGAGGTTCACCTGCTCGCCCGCGGCCCGCAGGCGCAGGTCGTCGACGGTCTTGCGCGCGGCGGCCGGCAGGCCCTCGACGTCGTCCTCGTCCGTCGCATGGGACAGGAGCGACCAGACCGCCCACGACCGGCGGGCGGCCGGCGTCCGATCGAACGCGCCGCCGCGCAGCGTCCCTTCCACCTGCGCCACCGCGCTCTCGACCGCCGGGGGGAACTCGGCCCACTCGACGTCGCCCCGCGGGGCCAGCTCGATGGCGCCGCCGATGGCGCGCCGCAGATCGTCCAGCCCCTCGCCCGTCGAGCCGATCGTCGGCACGACGGTGATACCGAGCCAGTCGGAGAGCCGGCGGGCGTCGACGGTGACGCCCGCGGCCTTCGCCTCGTCGACCATGTTCAGCGCGACCACCACCGGCACGCCGGTCTCGACGATCTGCAGGACGAGATAGAGGCCGCGCTCGATCGTCCCCGCGTCGACCACCACCACGACCGCGTCGGGCGCCTCGCCGCGCCGGCCGAGCACCTCGTCCACCGCGACCTGCTCGTCCGGCGAGTGCGTGCTGAGGCTGTAGGTGCCGGGCAGATCGACCAGCTCGACGGCGGCCCCGTCGGGCAGCATGATCTGCCGCGACGAGCGGGTCACGGTGACGCCGGGGTAGTTGCCGACCTTGGCGCGGGCGCCGGTCAGGGCGTTGAAGATGGTCGTCTTGCCCGAGTTGGCGTTGCCGGCGACGAGCACGCGCGGGACCCGCGTTCTCGCGGCCGCGGCGCGCGGCGGATGCGCGTCGAAGCGGGTCGGCCCGGCGGGTGCTCCCGCGTCGCCCCCGGCATCCACCTGGCCGGGCGGCGCCAGCAGGACCCCGGCCGCATCCGCGGACCGCAGGCTCAGCAGGTAGCCGCGCAGCCGGATTTCCAGGGGATCGCCGAACGGGGCGCGGCGGACCATCTCGACCCGGGCGCCCGGCAGCAGTCCCATCTCCATGAGCCGGCCGCCGACGCGCCGCTGGCAGTCGATGCGGTGGACGACGGCGCTCTCGCCGATCGGCAGTTGATCCAGCGTATGGAGGCCCTGGTGCACTGTTGGAGTCTACAGCAGCGGGCAGCGGCGGCCTACCGCGGGCGGCGACTACAGCCGACTATAATCGAACCCGCAGCAGTCATCTTCGGACGCACAGGAGGTCCCCATGACGCTTCCGGCCTCGCGCGCATTCCTGTTCCCGCTCGTGGCGGCCGTCGCGCTGGCCGCCGCGGGCCTGCCGGGGCAGGCCCAGGACCGGGACTTCAGCCCGGTCACGGACGCCGTTCTGCAGAATCCGGATCCCGCCGACTGGCTCAACTGGCGGCGCACGCTCGACGGGTGGGGCTACAGCCCGCTCGATCAGATCGATACCGGCAACGTCTCCGGCCTGCGGCTGGTCTGGTCCTGGGGCCTCGAGCCGGGCGTGTCGCAGACGACGCCGCTCGTGCACGACGGCGTCATGTACCTCGTCAACCCCGGCAACGTGGTGCAGGCCCTCGACGCGCGGACCGGCGACTTCATCTGGGAGCACCGCCGCGAGATGGACGAGCGGCTGCGGCCGGCCGCGCAGATGCGCAGCCTCGCCATCTACGAGGACCTGATCATCCTCAACACGGTCGACGCGCACATCGTCGGCCTCGACGCCCGCACCGGCGAGGTGCGCTGGGATACGGACGCCGCGCCCGACGACGACGGCTACGGCTTCTCGAGCGGGCCGGTCATCGCCGACGGCACGATCATCGCCGGGCTGCGGGGCTGCGAGCGCTTCCGCGAGGACACCTGCTACATCGTGGGCGTCGACGGCCGCACCGGGCGCACGCTGTGGCGGACGTCGACCATCGCCCGCCCGGGCGAGCGCGGCGGCGACACCTGGGGCGACCTGCCGCTGCTGTTCCGCGCCGGCAGCGACGCCTGGATTCCCGGCAGCTACGACCCGGTCAACCGCCTCGTCTACTACGGCACGGCGCAGGCGAAGCCCTGGACGCGCGACGCGCGCGGCACGGACGGCGACGCGCTCTACAGCAACTCGACGCTCGCGCTCGACCCCGTCACCGGCGAGATGCGCTGGTACTTCCAGCACATCCCGGGCGACAGCCACGACATGGACGAGACGTTCGAGCGCATCCTGATCGACTACGACGGGCGGCAGTCCGTGTTCAGCATGGGCAAGCTGGGCATCCTGTGGGAGCTCGACCGGGTGACGGGCGCGTACGTGAACGCCGTCGACCTCGGCTACCAGAACCTCGTCGACGTCGACACCGGGACCGGCACGCTCACCTACCGCGACGGCATGGTGTCGGACGTGGGCGAGGAACTCTACTTCTGCCCCAGCACGGGCGGCTTCAAGAGCCTGCGCGCGATGGCGTACCACCCGGACACCCGCGCGCTCTACGTGCCGCTCAACCTGCACTGCGAGACCGCCGCGTTCGGGCCGGTCGAGATGCGCCCGGGCGGCGGGGGCACCGGCGGCGTGCGCGGCCGTCTCAACCACTTCCATCCGGACGCGCCCGAGCAGCTCGGCGAGTTCCAGGCCCTCGACATCCGCACCGGCGAGACGCTCTGGAAGCACCGCCGCCGCGCGCCCTACAACACGTCCGCGCTGACCACCGGCGGCGGCCTCGTGTTCGTCGGCGACTGGGAGCGCTACGTCTTCGCCTACGACGCGGCGAGCGGCGAGGAGCTCTGGCAGAGCCGCCTGACGACCATGGCGAACGGCTATCCGATCACCTACGCCGTGGACGGCACGCAGTACGTCGCCTTCGGGGCCGGCGGCCCGCTCGGCGCGTCGAGCTGGACGAGCATCGTGCCGAACGACCTGCTGCGCGAGATGCGCAACCCGCGCGCCGGCAACGCCCTGTTCGTCTTCGCGCTGCAGTAGGGGGAGAACCAAACGCCGGGACGCCATCCCGACAAGGCCCTCTCGGCCGCCTTCGTCCGCTCCGCGCCGCCAGGAAGGCACGCGGACGGCAACGGCTTGTACCGGTTCGTCCAGCCGACCGGGACCCGCAGTTGGGTCCAGCGGCTTGTCATCCGCGGACGCCGCCGCGAACTCGGACTCGGCGCTGTCA
>CAZMWA010000341.1:0-8259 GCA_964569405.1 uncultured Vicinamibacteraceae bacterium
GGGGTCCCCGCAAGCGAACGCCGGGGGTTCGGGGCGCAGCCCCGTTTGATTGAAGCTGGCCTGCCCTGCATGCCGCCGCTCACCCTGCTCCGCAAGGAGCTGCGTCCCGTCGCCGCGCTCGCGGCGCCCGTCGTCGTCGCCGAGGTGGGCTGGGTGTCGATGCAGCTCGTCGACATCGCCATGGTGGGTCGCCTCGGCCCCGAGGCCATCGGTGCGGTCGGCGTCGGCAGCGCGCTGTTCCTGGCATTCGGGGTGTTCGGCATGGGCCTGCTGCTCGGCCTCGACACGCTCGTCTCGCAGGCCCACGGCGCCGGCGCCCGCAGCGAGTGCCGCCGCTGGCTGCGCCACGGCATCTGGCTCGCGCTGGGACTCGCGATTCCAATCGGCCTGACCGCGCGGGCGGTCGGCGCCACCCTGGACGCCTGGGGCTTCGATCCCCGCGTGCTGCCGCTGGTCCGCGACTACTTCGACATCGTCACGCTGAGCCTGCCGCCGCTGCTGCTGTACGCCGCCTTCCGGCGCTACCTGCAGGCCGTGACGCGGGTCGCGCCGGTGATGGTCACGCTGGTCACGGCCAACGCGGTGAACGCCGCGGCGAACTGGGTTCTGGTATTCGGCAACCTGGGCGCGCCGGCGCTCGGCGTGGAAGGGGCGGCCTGGGCCACGTGCATCTCGCGCACGTACATGGCGGGCGTGCTGGCGGTCGTCGCCGCGCGCCAGGGCGGCGTGCTGCGCCCGCTGGCCGGGGTGCGGCCGGCCGGCTTCCGCCGGCTCCTGGACCTCGGCTGGCCCGCCGCGACGCAGACCACGCTGGAGTACGGCGCGTTCGCCGCGGTGACCCTCCTGGCCGCGCGCCTGGAACCGACGACCCTCGCGGCGCACCAGATCGTCACGAACGTGTCGGGCCTGACGTTCATGGTGCCGCTCGGGATCTCCGCCGCGGGGGCGGTCCGCGTGGGTCACGCGGTCGGCCGGCGCGACGCGCCCGGGGCCTCGGCCGCGGGCTGGAGCACGATCGCGCTGGGCGCCGGGGTGATGACGGTGTCGGCGGCGCTCCTGCTCGCGGCGCCCGGGCTGATTCTGGGCGCCTTCACGCCGGACACCGGCGTGGTCGGCATCGGCCTGACGCTCATCTTCGTCGCCGCGCTGTTCCAGATCTTCGACGGCCTGCAGGTGGCGGCGACCGGCGCGCTGCGCGGTCTCGGCGACACGCGCACGCCGATGCGGCTGAACCTGGCCGGGCACTGGATGTGCGGGCTGCCGATCGGCTACACGCTGTGCTTCGTGGCCGGCTGGGGCGTCATCGGCCTCTGGATCGGCATCCTGGTCGGCCTCGCGCTGGTCGGGGCCCTGCTGCTGGCGATCTGGCGCCGGCGGGAGCGCGACCTGCCCCGGATGCTGGCGTCCGTCCCGGCGGGTCGCCGGCGAGCGCCCGCTCGATCGCGTCCGCCAGACCGCACTCGTCGTGCGGCGCCGTCAGCGGCCAGCCGCGCACTCTGAGCGGCTCGACGGCGTTGCCCATCACCACCGGCGCGCCGGCGAACTCCAGCATGTCCAGATCGTTCAGGTTGTCGCCGACGGCCATCACGTCCCGCCGGTCGACGCCCAGCCGTTGCGCCCGCGCGGCCAGCGCCGCGCCCTTCGAGCAGCCTGCGGCGGCGAGGTCCAGCAGGGAGAATTCGCGCTCGGGATACTCGGTGAGCGTGAGGGAGAGCCCGCCCGCCACGGGCAGGCGGCGCACCTCGGCGGCCAGCGCGCGCATGTCCTCGACGCCGCCGGTGCAGGATACCTGCACCGGATCGCTGGTCAGCGCAGCCTCGATCGGCTCGGCGCGGGTCATGAACGCCCGGTTCCGCTCGTAGTACCACGCGCGCTGCGGATGGCTCCAGTCGATGCCCTCGTACGTGTACTGCCGCGCGTCGGGCCGGTCGAAGATCACCGCGACGCCCTGCTGCCGCGGCCGCAGCGCGGCCAGCACGGCGCGCGCGGTCGCGCGCGGCAGCAGCCTGCTCGCCAGCGTGCCGCCGCCGACCGTCTTGGTCAGCGCCCCGTTGCTGACGATGAGCACGATGTCGTCGGCGAGCTCGGCGGCCGTTGGCGCGGCGTGGTGAAAGGCGCGCCCGGTCGCCAGCACCACGTGGACGCCGGCGTCGATCGCCCGCCGCACGGCCCGGCGGTTGCGTGCGGGCAGGTTGCCGCGGCTGTCGAGCAGGGTGCCGTCGATGTCGACGGCAATCAGGCGGATCGACACGTCCCGGTGGCCTACGAAGGGGTGGGCTTGCGCGCGTACCTGCGTTCGACGTACTCGTCGACGAGCGCGCGGAAGGCCGCCGCGAGCTCGTCGTACGAGCCGCGCAGCGTGTGCTCGTGACGTCCGTCGATGTACACGGGACAGGTCGGAGCCTCGCCGGTGCCGGGCAGGCTGATGCCGATGTTGGCCGCCTTCGACTCGCCCGGACCGTTCACGACGCAGCCCATGACGGCGACGGTCATCTCCTCGACGCCGTCGTATGCCTGCTTCCAGTGCGGCATCATGCCGCGCACGTAGTCCTGGATGCGCTCGGCCAGCTCCTGGAACGTGCTGCTCGTCGTCCGGCCGCAGCCCGGACAGGCGGTGACGCTCGGCGCGAACGAGCGCAGCCCGAGGGCCTGCAGCAGCTCGCAGGCGGCGGTGACCTCCTCGCGCCGGTCGCCCCCGGGGCGGGGCGTCAGCGAGACGCGGATCGTGTCGCCGATGCCCTCGCTGAGCAGCACGCCCATGGCCGATGCCGACCAGACCATGCCCTTGATGCCCATCCCGGCCTCGGTCAGCCCGAGGTGCAGCGGCTGCGACGTCTGCCGGGCCAGCGCGCGGTACACGGCGATGAGGTCGCGCGGGCGCGACACCTTGCACGAGATGACGATCTGGCTCTCGCGCAGGCCGCAGTCGAGCGCGAGGGCCGTCGAATCGAGCGCCGAGACGATCATGCACTCGTTGATGATCTCCTCCGACGTCTTCCCGAGGTCGGCGTCCGTGTTCTCCTGCATCCTGGCCATGACGAGCTCCTGGTTCAGGGAGCCGCCGTTGACCCCGATGCGTACCGGCCTGCCGTGCTCGCGCGCCACGGCGCAGATGGTCTGGAACTGCTCGTCGCGCCGCCGGCCGGTCCCGACGTTGCCGGGGTTGATGCGGTACTTGTCGAGCGCGGCCGCGCAGTCGGGGTGACGCGTGAGCAGCAGGTGGCCGTTGTAGTGGAAGTCGCCAATCAGCGGCGCCGTGCAGCCGGCGTCGAGCATCCGCTGCTTGATCTCCGGCACCGCGCGGGCCGCCTCGTCGCGGTTGACCGTGACGCGCACGAGCTCGGACCCGGCGTTGGCCAGCTCCACGCACTGCGCCGCGGTCCCGGCCGCGTCGGCGGTGTCGGTCAGCGTCATCGACTGCACCGCCACCGGGGCCCCGCCGCCGATCTGCAGGCCGCCCACGGGAACGCCCGTCGTGCGATGGAGGCGGACGGTCGTCATGCCCGGGCTCTCAGCGGTTGCCCGCCGCGACGTCCTCCAGCGACCGGCGCGCCGCGCGGACGGTCGCGTCGACGTCGCGCTCGGAGTGCGCGGCCGACAGGAACCAGCCCTCGAACTGGGAGGGCGGGGGATAGATGCCGCGCCGCAGCATCCCGCGGAAGAACGTCGCGTACGCGGCGGTGTCGGACGCGGTCGCGGACGCGTAGTCGACGACGGGGTCGGCGCTGAAGAACGGCGTGAGGACCGAGCCGGCCGCGTTGACCGTGAGCGGGACCCCGGCCTCTCGCGCGGCGGTGCGGAACCCGTCGGCCAGGCGCTCGCCGAGCGCCGCCAGACGGCGGTAGAGCGCCGCGGAAAGGTTCGACAGCGCCCAGATGCCGGCGGTCATCGCCAGCGGGTTGCCCGCCAGCGTTCCCGCCTGGTACACCGGCCCGGCCGGCGCGACCTGCGCCATCAGGTCGGCGCGCCCGCCGTAGGCGCCCACCGGCAGCCCGCCGCCGATGATCTTGCCCAGGCAGGTCAGGTCCGGGCGTACGCCGCAGGCCGCCTGCGCGCCGCCCCGGGCGGCTCGGAACCCGGAGATGACCTCGTCGAAGACGAGCACGGCGCCGTGCCGGTCGCACAGCTCCCGCAGGCCCTCGAGAAAGCCGGCCGCCGGCGGCACGACGCCCATGTTGCCGGCGATCGGCTCGACGATGACCGCCGCGACCTTGCCGCGGTGGGCGCGGCACAGGCGCTCCACGGACGCGAGGTCGTTGTAGTCGGCAATCAGCGTGTCGGCCGCCGTCCCCCGCGCCACGCCGGGGCTGGTCGGCACGCCCAGCGTCGTCGCGCCGGAGCCGGCCTGGACGAGGAAGGCGTCGCCGTGGCCGTGGTAGCAGCCCGCGAACTTGATGATCCGGTCGCGGCCCGTGGCGGCGCGGGCGACGCGTATCGCGCTCATCGTCGCCTCGGTGCCGGAGTTGACGAACCGGACGCGCTCGATCGACACCACGAGGCGGACGACCAGCCGCGCCAGGTCCACCTCCAGCGCGGTGGGCGCGCCGAAGCTGGTGCCCCGGCCCGCCGCGGCGCGCAACGCCCGCACCAGCCCGGCCGGGGCATGCCCATGAATGAGCGGTCCCCAGGACATGACGTAGTCGATGTAGGTCCGCCCGTCGGCGTCCCGGATCCGCGCGCCCCGCGCCCGCTCGATGAACGGCGGCTCGCCGCCGACCGCGCCGAACGCGCGCACCGGGCTGTCGACGCCGCCCGGGAGCACGGCCTTGGCGCGCGTGAACAGCTTGCCCGACTCCGACCGCCTGGCACGAGGCATGCGCGGAACGATATCACGGCAGATGCAGGGTCGGGCGCGGGCGGCCGGCGCCGCGCGGATTGACGCCTGCCGCCTGGTGTCGAATGGCCGTGCTGCCCCTTCGCATGACCGGACAACCGCGCAGTCCGACCCGCCGACGGCGATCGGCTGCGGCCGATCGGGCAGTTGGCCACCAGATAGAATCGGGAGAATGTCAGACGGCGTGCCGCCCCGTCCGGACGCCGCCGGCATCAATCGCCGGTCGGCCCCGGAGCACAAGATTGCCCTCTATCGCGCGCTCTTCCGCGGCCGCCGGGACGTTTATCCGCGCCGGTTCGAGAGCCGCCGCAGCGGGCAGTCCGGCTACGCGCCGGCGTGCGAGAACGAGTGGGTGCCCGGGGTGTGCGGCAAGCCGCGGATCAAGTGCAGCGACTGTTCGGAGCGGCGCTTCCTGGCCGTCACCGACGACGCGATTCGTTGCCACCTTTCCGGTGCGGACACCCGGGGCGAGCCGTTCGTCATGGGCGTCTATCCGCTGCTGATCGACGAGACGTGCCACTTCCTCGCGGTCGACTTCGATGGTGCCGGCTGGCCCGCCGACGCCGCGGCGTATCTGGCGGCTTGCGTCAGGCGGGCGGTGCCGGCCGCGCTCGAGCGTTCACGGTCGGGAAACGGCGGGCACGTCTGGATCTTCTTCGAGCACGCGGTATCCGCGGCCCTGGCCCGGCGGCTCGGTGCGTTGCTGCTCACCGAGGCAATGGACCGGCGTCCCGATCTGGGGTTCGGATCGTACGACCGTTTCTTTCCGAGCCAGGACACCCTGCCCCGCGGCGGGTTCGGCAACCTGATCGCGCTGCCCCTGCAGGGTGCCGCCCGGCGAGCCGGCAACAGCGTGTTCGTGGACGGAAACCTGGTGCCCCATGCCGACCAGTGGGCGTTTCTCGCGCAGCTCGGGCGCATCTCCCTGGCAACGACCGAGGAACTCGTCGGGCAGGCGGAGACGGAGTGGCGCGTGTTGGGCGTGCGGCCGGTCACCGTGTCGGAGGACGATGCCTTCGACGCGGCGCCCTGGTTGGCTCCGCCTTCGAGGCGGCAGCCGCATCCGCCCATCGGGGGACCGCTTCCGGATGCCGCCGAACTGGTGCTGGCCGACCGACTCTACATTGCGAAGGCTGATCTGCCGCCCGGACTGGTTGCGCGGTTGAAACGTCTGGCGGCGTTTCAGAACCCCGAATTCTACCGCGCCCAGGCGCTGCGCCTGCCCACCTGGGGCAAGCCTCGAATCGTCGACTGCATCGAGGATGGACCGCGCTTCGTGGGGCTGCCTCGCGGCTGCCTGGAGGACACCGAACGCGTGCTGCGCGAGCTCGGCATCGAGTCCTCTGTCCGGGACGAGCGCAGCACCGGCCGGGTGCTGCCCGTGGCATTCCGCGGCGCGCTGCGCCCGGAGCAGGAAGCGGCCGCCAACGCGTTGCTGCGGCACGACACCGGCGTTCTTGCCGCGGCGACCGCCTTCGGCAAGACGGTGGTGGCAGCGTGGCTGATCGCCCGGCGCCAGGTCAACGCCCTGGTGCTCGTGCACCGCGAGCAGTTGCTCGAACAATGGATCGAGCGCCTGTCGGAGTTTCTGGACGTCGATGCTGCTGCGGTCGGCCGCTTGAGCGGGCGGCGCAAGCGACTCACCGGGCAACTCGACGTCGCCATGATGCAGAGCCTGGTCCGCAAGGGCGCGGTAGACGACCGCATTGCCGACTACGGCTTCGTCATCGTCGACGAGTGCCACCACGTGCCCGCGCGCAACTTCGAGCTCGTCGTGAGCCGCGCCAAGGCGCGCTACGTCGCGGGACTGTCGGCGACGATCACCCGCAAGGACGGCCACCATCCCATCGTGTTCCTGCACTGCGGCCCCGTCCGCTACCAGGGAGGCGCCCACGGAATGGCTGCCGAGCGGCCGTTCTCGCGCCGCGTGCTGGTGCGGCCCACGAGCTTCCGCTCGAGCGGCGAGCCGGAGACCGATCCGCGCCTCGAATTCCAGCGCCTGTGCGGGCGGTTGATTGCGGACGACCGGCGCAACGCGGCCATCTGCGACGACGTGGTACGCAACGTGCGCGGCGGCCGCGCCCCCCTCGTGCTGACGGAACGCATCGAACACCTGCAGGCGCTGGCCGACCGGCTCGACGGCAGCGGTCTGGACGTCGTGACGCTGCGCGGCGGTATGGGTCGGCGCGCGCGTGCGGCGGCCCTGACCAGGGCCGCCGCGGTCCAGCCGCCGCCTGTGCTGCTCGCCACCGGCAGGTTCGCAGGCGAGGGTTTCGATCAGGCCCGTCTCGACACGCTGTTTCTCACGATGCCTGTTTCGTGGCGGGGCACCGTGGCCCAGTACGTCGGCCGGCTGCATCGACGGCACGAGCACAAGCGCGAGGTGCGCGTCTACGACTATGCCGACCTCGACACGCCGCTGCTGGCGCGCATGTTCGAGAAGCGCTGCCGCGCCTACGAGGCGCAGGGCTACGCCGTTGAACGGCCGGCCGGCGCCCTGCCCGGCTGGCCGGCGAGCGTGCCGCTGCCGGCGGCTGGCGATTGGAAGCAGCGATTCCAGTCCAGCGTGCGACGCCTGGCGCGTGACGGCGTCGATGCGCCCGCGGCGAGTCTGTTCCTCGAATTGGCTACCGAGCTGACGCGGGACGACGGCCCGCGCGTCGAACGGGTGCGCAGCGCCAGCGAGGCGTTCCTCTTCAGGCGCTTGCAGGACGAGCCGCGGACCCGCGATCGGTTCCACGTGAACGCCCGGCTGCCGATCCCTTTCTGCGAGCAGGGCCATATGGAAGTCGACTTCCTGGACGAAGCTGCCCGCGTGGCGATTGAACTGGATGGCCCGCGCCATCTGGCCGACCTGGACGCGTATCGCCGCGACCGCCGCAAGGACGCGATGCTCCAGGAGCACGGCTATCTCGTGCTGCGCTTTCTCGCCGAAGACCTGGGCACGAGACTGGACGCGGTGCTCGACGACATCCTGCGGGCGCTCGCCCGGCGAACGGCAGTTGCGGATCCGCCGATCCGAGAATGACGGCTTCCCCAAGTCTTCGGTCTGTCTACATCAACATCCAACGATCCGAACGTGACCTTGGGCACCATAGCCCAGGGATCGCCGCGTCGCGCGTCGCCAGAACGTAGCCGAAGGCACGGGCTGTAGCGATGATGATGCGGTCCGCGGGATCATGTGGATGGGACTCAAGTGGGGGCATACTTGCTGATCATGGGTGACTTGCTCCTTGGTCCAGCCGGTCTACGATGCCCGTGATCTACACGGACGACCAGATAGACCGAAGTTTCAAGGCCCGTTTTCGACCTAACTCATAGAGTCTAGAGGGTTTGTGGGTTTTTCGGGGTGGCGTAAGGCGCGATATGTAGCCATGTGTATATGGCGCCATGTTCGGCTATTATCATTTCCTTAGTGAGAGTTA
>CAZMWA010000342.1:0-7680 GCA_964569405.1 uncultured Vicinamibacteraceae bacterium
GAACCCGCTCGGCGAGTTCACGATGGCCACGCCGGCCATCGCCCAGGGCAGCCTGTTCATCCGGACGCGGTCGAAGCTCTACCGGATTGCCGAGGCCGCGGCCCCCTGAGCCGCCGTCGGATCAAGCCGAGGCGGCCGCCAGGACGGAGGCCGCCTCGGCCGCCAGGTCCGTCGCGCACGCCTCGACGTGACGGGCGCGGGTCCGGAAGCTGAGGACGCAGACGCGCGCCAGGAACCTCTCCTCCACGAACGCGCCCGACAGCATCACCCGGTTGCGCAGGTTCACGCGCTCCACCAGCAGCTCGGTGGCCCGGTTCTCCTCCGTCAGGCTCGCGCCGGGCCAGCGCAGGTGGAACGCGAACAGCGACAACTGCGGCGGCGCCGCCATCACGATCCCCGGGACCGCGGCCACGCGCGCCGCCGCTTCCAGGGCGAGGGCCCGCTTCTCCGCCAGGGCGGCGCGGAACCGCTCCGCGCCGTACAGCTTCACGCAGAGCCACACGCGAAGGCCCGGGAACCCGCGCGACAGTTCCGGTCCGTACACGTGAGGGTCGTACTCGTCGTCGTCGGTGCGGCCGGGCAGGTAGCCGGCGGTCGCCTCGTGCGCCCGGCGCAGCACGGCGCCGTCGCGCACGAGCAGGGCCCCGGTGCCGTACGGCAGAAACAGGCCCTTGTGCGGATCGAGGGTGAGGGAATCGGCCCGCGACAGCCCCGGCATGAGGCCCCTGAGCTCGGGGCACAGGTGGAAGAACGCCCCGTAGGCGCCGTCCACGTGGTGCCAGAGCCCCTCGCGGGCGCACAGGTCGGCGATGGCATTCAGCGGGTCGACCGCGCCCGTGTTCGTGGTGCCGGCCGCCGACGCGACGCAGAACGGCCGAAGGCCGGCCCGGCGATCCGCGGCGATCATGTCGGCCAGGGCGTCCACGTCCATCCGGAATCGCTCATCGACCGGGACCGCCCTGATCCGGTCCGGCATGATGCCGGCCAGCCGGGCGGACTTGGTCATCGAGTGGTGCATCTGCGTCGAGCCGTAGAGCACCCCGGGACGGATGTCCGGGCCGAGATGCCGCTCGCGCGCGCACACCACCGCGTTGAACTGCGCCATCGACCCGCCCGTGGTGAACAGCCCGCGGGCCTCGGCCGGGAAGTCCATCCACTCGCGCAGCCAGTCGAGCGCGTTGGCCTCGAGCTGCACGAGGACGGGCGCGGCCAGCCGCACGCCGGTGTAGCGGTTGACCACGCCGGCGATCAGGTCCGCGAGCCCCGCGGGATAGAGTCCGCCGCCCGGGATGTAGGCGAGATAGCCGGGCCCCGGTGTCGTGAACGACCGCGGCACCCACTCGGCGAGCAGCCGGTCGAGCAGCGGCTCGTAGGCGACGCCCCGTTCGGGCGCCGGCTCGCGGAGGCGGCGGCAGAGATCGGCCGCGTCCACGTCGCCGCGGGCCGGCTGCGTCTCGAGGCGCAGGATGTGCTCGACGAGCCGCTCGACGGTGGCGTGTCCCATGCGCCGCATCTCGTCGGCGGTGAGCTCCAGGTCGGCGGGGTCCGTGGGCATGGATCGCTCCGGGGATCCGCCGTTCAACCGCGCAGATTCCTACGCGAGCACGACCCGGGCGTGATGTCCGGTGATCGATGCCAGCGCCGAATCGCGCGTCAGCAGCGGTGCGTCCAGACTCTCCGCGAGCGCAAGATAGGCGGCATCGTAGGCCGTCAGGTTGTGACGAAGTTGCCACATCCGTTCCAGAAGCGCCCGATGTCCGTGGCGCTCGATGGACATGGCCGCCAAGTCCCGGCACGAGTCGCGGCCATGGCGCTCGTCGATGTCGCCGTGCAGGGCACAACGTCGGAGCGCGTGGACGACCTCGACATCCAGCATGTGGGGCGCGTGCAGCGCGTCGTCGCCTTCGAAGAGGCGCTCCTCGAGCGCGGCGCCCGCATCGGAGCGAAGAAGCACCTCGACGACGATCGAAGCGTCGACGACAATCACCGGCTTTCCCGACCCTCGCGGACGAGGTCGGCGGCCGACACGCTGAGCTCGACGCGGGGACGCGATTGCAGGCGCTCCCGGAACCGTCTGCGGGCCAGGATGTCCAGCACGTAGTCGGCCACGGACAGACGCTCGGCGGCGGCTCGCTCTTCCAGCGCCTGGTAGAGCTCTTCGGGGACATGACGGAGCACGATCGTACGCTCCGAGTTCGGGCCGTCGGACTCGCCCCACGCCGGCGCGGTGCTGGTCTCACGGACGCGGTCCGTTCCCCTGCGCGCGTCGTTCGGAGAATCTCTCAGGTACCTCCGCAACGCCAGACGCACGACATCCGACGGCCGCCGCCCGTCCAGTTGCGCCCTTTCCCCAACGGCGATGTTCAACTCGTGGGGCAGTCTGACGCTCAACTGAGCGCGCATTCGCTCCACCCTCCTTTACGGTTCATTGTAGTGCAATGTCATGCAATCCGCAACGGCGGGCGGTGTTGCCGCGCGGCGACCGCGAGCCCTCACGGCAGCGTGTAGCTCAGCAGCGTCGTGCCCGCGGCCACGGCGACGTACTGCCTGCCGTCCTTCCCCAGGTAGGTGATGGGATTGGCGCCGCTGATCAACTGCTCGGTCTCGACGCTCCACAGCTCGCGCCCGGTCTTCGTCTCGTAGGCGCGGAAGCGCCGGTCGCTGGCCCCGCCGATGAAGAGCACGCCGCCCGCGGTCGACGTCGGCCCGCCCTTCTGCGAGTTGGGAGCGCCGGTCAGCAGGCCGGGGGGTGCGCCCTCGACCGTGCCGAACGGGATCATCCAGGCGATCTCGCCGCTGTTGACGTCCACGGCGACCAGCCGCGACCAGGGCGGCTGCCAGCAGGGCCAGCCGTTGACGGACGGCCGGGTGACGACGTGCCAGTAGATCCGGCGCGACTCGGGAGGACCGACGTAGCCGCGGCGGTCGGGGTCGTCCTCCACCTTGACGAGCTGGCTGATGTGGCCGGTGTCCGCGTAGTTGATGATGTAGTACCCGAGGCTCGGATCGAAGGTGCCGCCGGTGAACTCGGTCCCGCCGCCGGTCGACGGGAACACCAGCGCGCCTTCGGCCGACGGCGGCGTGTAGGGGCCGCGGTTGCGCCCGCCGTCGTACTCCATCAGCAGCTCGCGGCACGCGGCGGTGTGCTCGGGCGTCACCGTCGCTATCTCGTCCATCGTGAAGTCGATGCGGCCGAAGGGCGGGGGCTTCACCGGGAAGGGCTGCGTCGGCGAGTAGTACTCCCCGGGCATGTCTCCGGCCGGCACCGGGCGCTCTTCTATCTCGTAGATGGGTTCGCCGGTGACCCGGTTGAAGATGAAGAGCACGGGGTACTTCGTCACGACGCCGACGGCCGGGATCGTCTCGCCGTCCCGCTCGACGTCGAACAGGATGGGCGGCGCCGGCATGTCCAGATCCCACAGGTCGTGATGGACGGCCTGGAAGTGCCACAGCCGCTCTCCCGTCAGGGCGTCGACGGCAACGATGGAATCCGAGAACAGGTTGTCCCCGGGCCGATCCATGCCGTAGAAGTCGTTGTGGGCGGACCCCAGCGGCATGTACAGAATGCCGCGTTCCTCATCGATGGTGAAGAACGACCAGGTGTTGGCGCCGCTGACGTTCTGCCACGAGTCGTCGTGCCAGGTGTCGTTGCCGAACTCGCCCGGATGGGGCACGGTGTGGAACGTCCAGACGAGCTCGCCCGTCCGCAGATCCCACGCGCGGGTGTCGCCCGCCGGCCCCTTCGACCCGGTCTCGTCGGCGTTGTGGACCCCGGTGAACACGAGGTGCTTCCAGATGGCCACACCGGACGAGATCCCGTAGTGCATGTTCGGGAAGCCGTTCATCACGTCGGGGGTCTTCAGGTCGACGAAGCCGTCGCTGCCGAACCGGGGATTGGGGATGCCGGTGGCCGCGTTCAGCGAGATCAGCTCGCCCTCCTCGGTGCCGAACACGATCTGCGGGGGTGTTCTCTCGTCGCCTTCCCACCAGGCCAGTCCCCGCATCGACCCGCCCGTCCAGTGCAACTGGTGCTCGGGCGAGTTCCAGTCGCCCGGCGCCGTGTACTCCCAGATCTCGTCGCCGGTCTCCGGCTCCAGCGCTACCACGCGGTAGTAGGGGAACGACAGGTACAGCACGCCGTCGACCAGCAGCGGGGTCGACTGGCTCGGGCGCGAGGGCACGCCCACCTTCGTCATCTCGTAGCGCCACGCCGGCACCAGGGTCGAGACGTTGTCGACGTCGATCTGCGTCAGCGGCGAGTGGCGCTGGTTGCCGGCGTCCCGTCCCCAGTGCCGCCAGTCGTCCTGCGCGTGCAGCGGCTGCACGGTCAGGAACGTCGCCACCGTTACGAGGGCGAACATCAGCGGCCACCGCGAATGGCGGGCCGCGCGATTACCTGTCGTCGTCGGAGAGCTTGTAGTCATGGGTCGAGATCGCCTCCTACGAGCATGAGCCTCGCCGCGTCTGGTCACGGCGAGGCTGTCCAGTCTTGAACGGGATTCTCAATGTACGCGGTTTTCGGGCCGCGACTCAAGCTGGATGCCTTTTCGTTGCATCGTGCGTGCCATAAACTCAAAACACGTGCAGAGACGATCCGATCGTCGCCCGGGATGCCGGAGGTCGGGATGAGCGTGCTGATCAAGAACGGCCGTGTCGTGACCGCGGTCGACGACTACCGGGCGGATGTTTTCGTCGACGGCGAGACCGTGGCCCTGATCGGGCGCGGTCTCGAGCGCGGCCTCGAGGTGGCGGCGGATCGCGTCATCGACGCGACGGGAAAGCTCGTGCTGCCCGGCGGGGTCGACCCCCACACCCACATGGAGATGCCGTTCGGGGGCACGCAGTCGTCCGACACCTTCGAGACCGGCACCCGCGCGGCGGCGTTCGGCGGCACCACGAGCATCGTCGACTTCGCCATCCAGACCCGCGGCGCGTCCACCCTGGAGGGCCTCGACACCTGGCACGCCAAGGCCGACGGCAGCGCCGCCATCGACTACGCGTTCCACATGATCGTGACGGACCTGCCCGACGCGCGGGTGCCGGAGCTGCGCCGCCTGGCCGACGAGGGGGTGACCAGCTACAAGCTGTTCATGGCCTATCCCGGCGTGCTGCTGGCGGACGACGCCACGATCTTCCGCGCCATGCGCAAGGCGGGCGAGGACGGGACGCTGGTCTGCATGCACGCCGAGAACGGCGTCGTGATCGACGAGCTGGTCAAGCTGGCGCTGGCCGCGGGGCATGTCGAACCGAAGTACCACGCGCTGACCCGGCCCACCCGTCTGGAGGCGGAGGGCGCGCACCGCGCGCTGGCCATCGCCGAGGTCGCCCGCGCGCCGGTCTACATCGTGCACCTGAGTTGCCACGACGCGCTCACGGAACTGCGGCGGGCGCAGGAGCGCGGGGTGATGGCCCACGCCGAGACCTGTCCGCAGTACCTGCTGCTGGACAGCGGCGCCTACGACGAGCCGGACTTCGAAGGCGCGAAGTACGTCATGACGCCGCCGCTGCGCGAGAAGTGGAACCAGGAGGAGCTGTGGCGGGGGCTGCGCAGCAAGCACCTCGACGTCATCTCCACCGATCACTGTCCCTTCTGCATGCGCGAGCAGAAGGAGCTGGGGCGCGGCGACTTCAGCCGCATCCCCAACGGCGCGCCCGGCGTCGAGAACCGGATGAGCCTGATCTTCCACTACGGCGTCAACGCCGGCCGCATCGACATCAACCGGTTCGTCGAGCTCACCTCCACCGCGCCGGCCCGCATCTTCGGGATGTTCCCGCGCAAGGGGACCATCGCGGTCGGGTCGGACGCCGATATCGTCATCTTCGACCCGGAGCGGGAGGTGACCATCAGCCGCGACGATCCGCGGACCCATCACATGCACGTCGACTACAGTGCCTACGAGGGCTTCCGGGTGCGCGGGTACACGGAGACCGTGCTGTCGCGCGGCCGGGTGGTGGTCGACAACGGAGAGTACGTGGGCCGGCCCGGGGACGGTCGGTTCATCAAGCGGGGTCCCTACGGCGGCGCCTACGCGCCCCTGGCCGCCGCGAATCGGGGGATGCCGTTGTTCTGAGTGGAGGCATGCCGTGTCGAGCGGCGGCGCGCGCCTCGGAACACCCGGCGTTGCCCGCGCGGTGCCGCGGGGTCGTGACCATCGAACGCCTGTTTCGGCACAGCGTCGAGATGAAGACGAAGAAGGAGCTCGTGTTGCCGACCGTTGCCACACCGGGCGTCGCGGCCGGCCGTCTGCCGGCCCGCGCCTACGCGGAGAACTTCGCCGACCTGCGGCCGCCGCTGACGGCCCACGAGGCGTCCGTGGCCGCGGACCGCTGCTACTTCTGCCACGACGCGCCGTGCGTGACGGCCTGCCCGACCGCCATCGACATCCCGCTCTTCGTGCGCCAGATCTCGACCGGCACGGCCCGCGCCGCGGCCAAGACCATCTTCGACCGCAACATCCTGGGCGGCATGTGCGCGCGCGCGTGCCCCACCGAGACGCTCTGCGAGCAGGCGTGCGTGCGGGAGGTATCCGAGGGCAAGCCGGTGGAGATCGGCCGGCTGCAGCGCTTCGCCACCGACGCGCTGATGGCGCGCGACGGGCATCCCTACGCGCGCGCCGCTCCCACGGGCAAGCGCATCGCCGTCGTGGGAGCCGGACCCGCGGGGTTGGCCTGCGCCCATCGGCTGGCGATGAAGGGCCACGCCGTCACCGTCTTCGATGCGCGCGCCAAGGCCGGCGGGCTCAACGAGTTCGGCATCGCCAGCTACAAGACCGTCGACCGCTTCGCGGAGCGGGAGGTCGAGTGGCTGCTCGGCATCGGCGGCATCACGGTGGAGCTGGGTCGGCGCCTGGGGGGCGACCTGACGCTGGACGCGCTCGTGCGCGACTACGACGCGGCCTTCCTGGGTCTCGGGCTGGCTGGCGTCAACGCGCTGGGCGTCGAGGAGGAGCCAACCGAGAACGTCCGCGACGCGATCGACTTCATCGCCGATCTGCGCCAGGTCGAGGACCTGTCGACGCTTCCGGTGGGCCGGCGCGTGGTCGTCATCGGGGGCGGGATGACGGCGGTGGACGCGGCCGTGCAGTCGAAGCTCCTCGGCGCCGAGGACGTGGCGATGGTCTACCGCCGCGGGCGCGAGCGGATGAACGCCTCGGGCTTCGAGCTGGATCACGCCGCCTCGAAGGGGGTGCGGATCGTCACCCACGCCCGGCCCGTGCGGGTGTTGGGCGACGGCGCCGTCCGCGAGGTGGAGTTCGCCTACACGGAGGACGGCCCCGACGGCCTGCGGGACACGGGCGAGACCTTCCGCCTGCGGGCCGACCAGGTGTTCAAGGCGATCGGACAGAAGCTGGAGGGGAGCCCCGGCGGGGTGGCGCTCGAGGGCCGCAGGATCCGGGTGACGGGACCCGGGCGGACGAGCCGCCAGGGCGTGTGGGCCGGCGGCGACTGCGTGGCGGACGGCGACGACCTGCTCGTCACGGCGGTGGCGCAGGGCCGCGACGCCGCCGAGGACATGCACGCCGCGCTGACGAGTTGAGGGAGAGACGACGAGATGGCGACGCTTGCGAACGAGTTTCTCGGCATCCGATCCCCCAACCCGTTCTGGCTGGCCTCGGGGCCGCCGACCGACAAGGAGTACAACGTCCGCCGGGCGTTCGAGGCCGGTTGGGGCGGGGTGGT
>CAZMWA010000343.1:0-6555 GCA_964569405.1 uncultured Vicinamibacteraceae bacterium
TCCTCGAGGTCTGCAATGGCCGACATGGAATCCTCCTCATGCTGACAGCGAAACAGGCTGTCAGAAGAATACCATGCCACCCCACACACTTCGGACAGCCCCTCGGCCGATCACAATCCTGACGTGCACCCCCTTGCGGCCGGCCGCTTGACCCGCTCGCCCGCAGCCGGTAACCTGCGGTTCCGCGCAAGAGGAGGATCACCCATGCGTTGCTGTTCAGGAAAGCTGCTGTTCGCGCTGATGCTGGCGGTCGCCACGTCCGGCGCGTCGATTGCCCAGGATTCCACGGTGTCGTCCGGCGTCGGGCCGGAGCTCGCGTACCTCGGGCCGATGACCTTCGGCCCCGACGGGGTGCTGCTCGCTGCCGATTCCGAGGACGTGTTCATCTACGCGCTCGACCTGAGCGGGCATCTCGGCGGCGGCGAGCCGGGCGCCGCGGACGTCGAGGCCATCGACGAGAAGATCGCGGCCGTGCTCGGGACCGACGCGTCCGGCGTGATGGTCACGGACCTGGCGGTCTATCCCGAGACGCGCAACGCGTTCATCTCGGTCATGCGCGGGAAGGGCGCCGGGGCCACGCCGGTCCTGCTGCGCGTCGACGGGGCAGGCGAGATCGAGGTCGTCCCGCTCGAGGACGTGGCGTACTCGCGCGTGCGGCTGCCGAACCCGCCGGGCGAGGTCACCGGGCTCCCGCTCCAGGGCGGGCGCGAGCTGCCGATTCCGAACTACCCCAGCAACCAGGCCACCGATTTTCCGCTGGCCCTGTTCGGGGTGCAGACGATCACCGACCTCGCCTACCGCGACGGGCGCGTGTACGTCGCCGGCCTGTCGAACGAGGAGTTCGCCTCCAAGCTGCGGTCGATCGCCTACCCGTTCACGGCTGTCGACGAGGGCACGAGCGTCGAGATCTGGCATGCCCCGCACGATCAGTTCGAGACCCGCTCGCCGGTCTACACGTTCGTGCCGTACGACATCGGCGACGAGCCGCACCTCATCGCGTCGTACCTGTGCACGCCGCTCGTGAAGTTCCCGGTGTCGAGCCTCGAGCCCGGCAAGGACGTGCGGGGCGTCACAATCGCGGAGTTCGGCAACGGCAACCGCCCGCTCGACATGATCGTCTACGAGAAGGACGGCCAGGACTTCCTGCTCATGTCGAACAACCGGCGCGGCGTGATGAAGATTCCGACCGCCGGGTTCGGCGACGCGGATCCGTTGACCGAGGTGGTTCCGGACGGCGAGACGGCCGGCGTACCCTTCGAGACGATCGCGGCACTCGAGGGCGTCGAGCAGCTCGATCTGCTCGACGACGAACACGCGCTGGTCATCGCCCGCCAGTCCGAGCAGGGGCCCCTGAACCTGGGTGCCGTGGCGCTGCCCTGACCTGGAGACGGGCACGTCGGATGGACGCGGCGGGCCGCCGCCGTTCCGTTGCCGCCCTGGTTGCCCCGGCGGGCGGAACGGCATGCGGCGGCGCTTCCGCGACCGGGCGCTCACGCCGGCCGGTCGCGGATCGTTCTGGTCGAGGCGGGGCATCCCGGCAGCTCCGCCAGGGTTGAGATCGTGGGCCTGCCTGCCGCCGATCCGGCGGCAGTGCGCTCCGCGTCGTTCGGGCGCGTCCATTCCACCGGCGCGGTGCGCCCGGAGAACCAGTTGAGGAGGCCTTCGACTCCATGAGTACGCCTGCCGACATCACTACGTATCGCCCTGTCGACCTGCGCAACGTCGAGAAGATTCCGCACTGGGAGCGGATCGACGCGGACTTGCGGGCCGCGATCCGTGTGGTCGGCGAGGTGCTGCCGTTTCGCACGAACCGCTACGTGATGGACGAGTTGATCGACTGGTCCGCCGTGCCGGACGATCCACTGTTCCAGCTCGTGTTTCCGCAGCGGGAGATGCTCGCGCGCGACGACTTCGAAGCCGTCGAACGCGTGCTCGCCGGCGGCGACCCCGAGGCGCTTGCCAGCGAGGTGGAGCGGATCCGCCGCGGCCTCAACCCCCATCCGGCAGGGCAGCTCACCCACAACGTCCCGGACCTCGACGGGCGGCCCCTGCCCGGGCTGCAGCACAAGTACCGCGAGACGGTCCTGTTCTTTCCCGCCCCGGGCCAGACCTGCCACGCCTACTGCACGTACTGCTTCCGGTGGGCCCAGTTCGTGGGCATGGAGGACCTGAAGTTCCAGGCGCAGGAGACGGATGATCTCGTCGCCTACCTGCGGGCCAACCGCGACGTGACCGACGTGCTCTTCACCGGCGGCGATCCGATGATCATGCGCTCGAGCCTGCTGCGCCGTTACATCGAGCCGTTGCTGGCGCCGGATCTGGAGCACGTCCGCAACATCCGCATCGGCACGAAGGCGGTCGCCTACTGGCCGCAGCGGTTCGTCTCGGACGCCGACGCCGACGACTGCCTGCGGCTCTTTGAGGAGGTCGCGGCGGCCGGCCGCCATCTCGCGATCATGGGGCACTACTCGCACCCGGTCGAGTTGGAGCCCGACATCGCGCGCGCGGCAGCGCGGCGGATTCGCGAGACCGGCGCCCAGATCCGGATGCAGGCGCCGCTCATCAGCCACGTCAACGACGACCCCGCCGTCTGGTCCGACCTGTGGCAGACGGGCGTGCAGCTCGGCCTCGTTCCGTACTACATGTTCGTGGAGCGGGATACCGGCGCCCGCAACTATTTCGAGGTCCCGCTGGCCCGTTGCGTGCGGATCTTCAGGGACGCCTACTCCCGCGTGTCGGGCCTGGCCCGCTCGGTCCGCGGGCCGTCGATGTCCGCGTTTCCGGGCAAGGTGCGTCTGCTCGGCGTGACGCGGCTGCGGGACATGACCGACGCCCACGTGCTCGACGTCATGCGCGAGGCCGTCGGCTTCGACCCGCTGGGCGACCCGGACCAGCCGTTGCTGATCTGCGACTTCATCCAGGCACGCAACCCGGACTGGGTGCGGAGGCCTTTCTTCGCCGAGTTCGACGAGGACGCGGCCTGGTTCGACGATCTCCGCCCGGCCTTCGGCAAGCGGCG
This sequence comes from uncultured Vicinamibacteraceae bacterium, assembly GCA_964569405.1. GTDB lineage: Bacteria > Acidobacteriota > Vicinamibacteria > Vicinamibacterales > UBA8438 > JAAXGX01. Next base: position 3,020 of record CAZMWA010000343.1, read on the forward strand.
CTTCTACTTCGAGGACCGCAACGGCAGCGGTCGAAAGCGGCCGCTGCTCGATCTGACCGAGACCCTGCTGGATTAGCCGCGGTATGCTGGTGGCGTGGGGTGCACGCCATGAGCACAGCGGAGAATCTGCGGCGGGTCGTCAGGGACAGGTACGGGGCCATTGCGTCGCAGGTGAGTCGGGCCGGCGACGCCGCGGGGTCGTGCTGCGGGCCCACCTGCTGCGGTCCGGAGGCCATCAGCGCCGACATCTACGAGGCGGGTCAGGTCGACGGGTTGCCGAGCGCGGCCGTGATGGCTTCGCTGGGCTGCGGCAATCCGACCGCGCTGGCCGAGCTGAACGCCGGCGAGACCGTGCTCGACCTGGGGTCGGGGGGCGGCATCGACGTGCTGCTGGCGGCCCGCGGGGTCGGCCCCGCCGGTCACGTGTACGGCCTGGACATGACCGACGAGATGCTGGCGCTCGCCCGCGAGAACCAGCGCCGCGCGGGCGTCGCCAACGCGACCTTTCTCAAGGGGGAGATCGAAAGGGTGCCGCTGCCGGACGCGGCGGTCGACGTCGTCATCTCGAACTGCGTGATCAACCTCGCCCCCGACAAGGACGCGGTGCTCGCCGAGGCCTTCCGCGTGCTGCGCCCGGGCGGGCGCCACGTCCCGCCGGCGCACGATGTCCGCGACCGCCAGGCGCCCGCGCTGCAGCGGAACATGGAGTTGTGGACCGGCTGCCTGGCCGGTTCGTTGCGGGACACGGACTACCGGGGCAGGCTGGTCCGGGCCGGGTTCGAGGCTGTCGAGATTGCGCCGACGCGCATCCATGGCGGCGCCGACGCGCACGAGCTGCTGCCGCCCGCAGCCCGCGAGCGCCCGGCCGAGCTGGACGGCGCCTTCATGAGCGCCTTCATCCGGGCCGTCAAGCCGGGAACGCTGCGGTGACCGGCCTGCTCTTCCTGTGCGTGGCGAACTCGGCGCGCAGCCAGATGGCCGAAGGGCTGGCCCGCGCGCGCCTCCCGGACGCGGTCCGGGTGCAGAGCGCGGGCTCGGCGCCGGCCACCGTCAACCCGCTCGCCGTGCAGGTCATGGCGGAGCTGGGCATCGACATCTCCGGCCAGTGGTCCAAGAGCGTGGACACCATCGACCCGGCCGCGGTCGACACGGTCGTGACGCTCTGCGCCGAGGAAGTGTGCCCCGCGTTGCCGCGGGCGGCGAAGCGGCTGCACTGGGCGCTGCCCGATCCGGCGGCCGCGACCGGGCCCGAGAAGGAGCGGCTCGCCCGGTTTCGCACGGTGCGCGACGAGATCGCCGCGCGCCTGCGCGGCTTGCAGCTCTGAGGCGACATGTTCCTGCCGCTCGGCGACGAGCCCAACCCGCGCGGCGTGCCGTGGGTGACCTACGGCCTGATGGCCGCCAACGTGGCGGTCTACCTGTTGATCTCGCTGCCGCTCAGCGGCGTCCGGCCGGATCTCGACGACCCGGCGCTGGCGGCCTACCTGCGCATGCTCACCGAGCAGTTCGGGGGGCGCCTGTCCGCCGCCGAGGTCCTGCGGCAGACCAGCGCCTACGACCTGGTGGTGTTCACCCACGGGTTCCGGCCCGCGGAGCCGGCGGTCGCCGCGCTGCTCACGTCGATGTTCCTGCACGCCGGGTTCATGCACCTGGCCGGCAACATGCTGTTCCTGTGGATCTACGGCGACAACGTCGAGCATCGCCTGGGCCCCGGGCGCTTCCTGCTGGCCTATCTCGCCACGGGCGTCGCGGCGACGCTCTTCCATGCCACGTTCGATGCCGGCTCCGGGCTGCCGCTGGTGGGGGCCTCGGGAGCCATCTCGGGCGTGCTCGGCTTCTACTTCATCTGGTTTCCCCACAACCGGGTCCGGGTGTGGATCGCCCTGTTCCCGTTCTTCATGCAGGTCGTGCACTGGCCGGCGCGCCTGGTGCTCGGTGTCTACCTGTTCATCGACAACGTCATGCCGTTCCTGATCACGCGCGGGGTCGAGGGCGGCGGCGTCGCCTACGGCGCCCACATCGGCGGCTTCCTGGGCGGTCTCGGGTGGGCCTGGTGGGCGGGGCGCCGGGAGATCGTCCGGCCGCCGGACGAGTACCGGCCGGCCGGCCGCCGGGGGGCGGCCTCGCCGGGCGACGTCGTGGCCGCGCTGGTCGCCGGCGGACGCTTCCGGGACGCGGCGCCGGCCTACTTCCGGTTGACGCCCGACGAGTCCAGACGTCTGCTGCGCCCCGCGGACTCCATTGCCTTCGGCGACTGGCTGTTCGCCAACCGCCATCCGCAGGCCGCGCTGGCCGTGTACCAGCGGCACCTGCGGGACTATCCCGCCGGCGAGCTCGCCGCCGCGGCGCACCTCGGGGCGGGGCTCGTCCAGTTGCACGAGCTCGGCCAGCCGACCGCCGCCTACCAGCATCTGGTGGAGGTGTTCGACTTCGACCCGGACCCGGCGACGGCCGCCTCCGCCCGGCAGGCCCTCGCCGCGATCGCGGACCGGCAGACGCTCAGGGTGCGGAGGCTTCCATGAGATACCCCAGCGGCCTCCGCCGCCACCAGTTGCCGGTCTCGCGGCCCTCGCCGGGCGCGGTGAAGTCGTAGCGGTAGTACGCCAGCCTGACGTGGCGCGGCGGCCCGGCGTCGAGCGGGCTGGCGGCGAGCAGCGCGGTCACCGCGGGGGAGCCCGCCAGCAGCTTGTCCATCAGCGGCTGCAGCCAATGTTCCGCGCCGGCCGGATCGAGCGCGGCGAACCACATCTGCCAGTCCAGGCGCGGCATGTGCGGCTGGACGAAGCGGGGCCGCCCGTCGAGGGCTCCGGGCTTCCAGGGAAACTCCTGCTCGCGCCAGACGGTGCCGTCGCGGCTGACCTCCATCACGATTTCGGGCCGCTGGGTGGTCATGTACCGGAACAGCCCGTAGCCGTTGACCGACCGCAGCGGGCTGACCGCCCGCATCAGGCTGCCGGACCACGCCGGGTGCGACTCGCGCGGGGTGACCTCGTGCCAGATGGCCACCAGGCTGAGGCACCCGATGGCCGCCGCCAGGCCGGTGCGCACGCCCCATGAACCGCGCGACTCCTCGTAGCGCACGACGGCCGCGCGGGACGCGAGCGCTCCGGGCAGGCAACGGCCGAGCGTTGCATCGTCGAGCAGGGCCAGGTACAGCGTGACGGTCAGCAGGCCGAAGAAGCCGTAGTTGCCGGTGGCGGCGATGCCGATCTGGAGCAGGCACATGAGCGCGCAGGCCGTCAGGCGAACGCGGCGGAGACGGGCCGGCGCAAGCGCGCCGAAGGGTACGACGAGCTCGATGAGGAACATGATCGCCGCCGAGCCCATGTGCAGCCAGACGGGCAGGCTGTGCGCGTACCAGCTCGTCTAGGCGGGCAGCGGCTGCGTCTGGTAGTGGAAGGTCAGCTTGAACGCCAGTCCCCACACGAGCCAGCGCACCGGGGCCACGGGCTCCGGGGCGTCGGTCAGGCTCGGCCGCCAGCCGGGCGGCGCGTACAGGCACGCGAGCAGGCCGGCCTCCAGCAGCAGGATGTCCC
>CAZMWA010000344.1:0-8507 GCA_964569405.1 uncultured Vicinamibacteraceae bacterium
CTCCCACTCGGCCTCGGTCGGCAGCCGCACCGGTCCGCCGCCGCCGTCCACCGACGAATGCCAGAGGCAGTAGACGACCGCGTCGTTCCAGCTCACGCCCACCACCGGCAGGTCCGCGGCCGCGAAGCGCGGGTTGTCCCACTCGCGCGGCGCGCTGCGGCCGGTCGCCGCCAGGAAGCGCGCGTACTCGGCGCGCGTGACCGGGTCCACGGCCAGCTCGAACCCGTCCACCCAGACCCGGTGCACGGGTCGCTCGTCGCCCTGCCCGTCGGCGCTGCCCATCACGAACCACCCCGCGGGGATGCGGGCGAAGCCGTTCGGCGGCCGCGAACGGGGCGGGGCGGCGGCGCTGCGCATGCAGCGATGGTACATGAGTCCCGGCCGCCACCGCCGGCCGCCGGTCCGGGGCCGGCCGGCCCGGCGCGGAACGGCCGCGGCGGGCTGATATGATCGAGAGTTGCACTGTTGCGGGCGGCATGAGAGGAATCCTCGGACGATCGGTCCGGTTGGCGGCGGCGGCGCTCCTGGCCGCGGCGCTCGCGGGTTGCTCGCTGCGCTCGATGGCGGTCAACGCCGTGCTGCCGACGCTGGTCAACCCGGCCGTCTATCTCTCCGAGGAAGACCCGGAGGTCGTGCGCGCCGCCCTGCCGTTCCTGCTCAAGACGATCGAGTCGATCCTCGACGCCGACCCGGAGCGGCAGGACGTCCTGCTCTTCGCCAACACCGGCTTCCTGCTCTACGCGAACGCCTTCCTGCAGGCGGACGCAGCCATCGCCGAGTGGGACGACTACCGCCGGGCCACGGCGCTCAACGCGCGGGCGCGGCGCATGTACCTGCGGGCGCGGGACTACGGGCTGCGCAACGTGGAGCTCGACCACCCCGGCATCACCACGCGGCTGCGCGCCGAGCCCGAGGCGGCGACGGCGGTCTTCGACGTGGACGACGTCGAGAGCCTGTACTACCTCGGCGGCGCGTGGCTGCTGGGCATCTCCCTCGGGCTCGACCGGCCGGCCCTCGTGGCCGACCTGCCGGCCGCCCGCGCCCTGCTCGACCGGGCGCTCGAGCTCGACGAGGACTTCGAGCGGGGCGCGCTGCACGCCGCGTTCATCACGCTCGAATCGGTGGGGGAGGCCATGGGCGGGTCGTACGCGCGGGCGCGCGACCACTTCGCGCGCGTGGTCGAGCTGTCCGACGGCCGCGACGCCGGCGCGTACGTGTCGCTCGCGTCCGGCGTGGCCGTCGCGGAGGAGAACCGCGATGAGTTCCGCGAGCTGCTGGAGGCCGCCATCGCCATCGATCCGGACGAGGAGCCGAGCAACCGGCTGTTGAACCTCGTCGCCCAGCGGCGGGCGCGGGTGCTGCTCGACCACATCGACGACCTGTTCTTCGAGCCGTTCGACGAGCTCGACGAGGACGTGGAGAACCAACCATGAAGACGTTGCGTTTCGCCGTCGCCGTCGCGTTGCTGGCGAGCCCCGCGCTGCTCGTCGCCCAGCGGGCCAACCTCCGGCTCGGCACGATCCTGCCCGCCAACTCGGTCTGGGACCGGGCCCTCAAGCAGATGGCGTCGGACTGGCAGGAGGCGACCGGCGGGCGTGTGCGCCTGCAGGTGCGCGGCACCACTGGCGACGAGGCGACCATCATCCGCCGGATGCGGCTGAACAACCCGCAGGTCGCCGCCCTCACGCTGCCCGGCCTGACCGAGGTCGACGACTCGTTCAACGTCTTCGGCATCCCGTTCTTCTTCGCCTCGGACGCCGAGGCGGTGCACGTGCTCGAGGCGCTCACCCCGCTGTACCGCGAGAAGCTCGCCGAGCAGGGCCTCGTGCTGCTCGGCTGGGGGCACGGCGGCTGGGCGCACATCTTCTCGGCGCACCCGATACGCGGCATTCCCGACCTCCAGCAGGCGAAGCTGTACACGTCGGCAGGCGACGACGGCATGGTGCAGTGGTACAAGGAGAACGGCTTCCAGCCGGTGCCGCTCGAGCTCACCGACGTGCTGATGGGGCTGAACACCGGCCTCATCGACGCCTATCCGAGCCCGCCCTACGGCGCCCTGGTGTTCCAGTGGTACCGCCAGACGTCGCACATGCTCGACATCCCGCTCAGCCCGGTCTTCGGCGCCACCGTCATGACCGAGCGCGCCTGGGCCCGCATCGACGAGGCGGATCGCACCGCGCTGCTCGAGGCCGCGGCCGAGATGCAGGCGTTCCTCTTCGACGAGGTGCCCCGTCAGGACGAGGAGGCGGTGGCCGAGATGCAGAAGCGCGGCCTGACGCTGTCCACCGTCGCGGAGCCCGAGGTCGCCCTGCTGCGAGCCATCGTGGACACCCTGACGGCCACCTGGCGCGGCGACCGCGTCCCGGCGGACATCTACGACGCGGCGCTCGCCGCCCGCAGCGCGTTCCGGGCGAACTGATCGTCCGATCCGTTGTCAGGTGGCGAGCACGCGCCGACGAGGCGCGCGGCGCGGCGCGCGTCGGAGTCGGGCCGCCAGCAGCGTCACGGCCTCGTCCGGGAGACCGCCGCCCGCCGCGGACAGCACCTGATTCGGCCGCACCTGTTCCGCGCGCCCGTGGACACTGTTTCAGCCGATGGTCTGATGCCGGCGGGTGATGGCGTGATCAGCGGGTTTAGCGGTCGGCCTGTCCGGCGCTCGAGTCGCCGGCCGACCGCTCCGAAATCACCGAGCGGAGCGCACGGTTCACCGCCTCCGACGTATCGAAGACCGCGGCGACGTCGGGTTCCAGGGCGACGGCGACCACCGTACCACGCGCATCGGCTGCGAACCGGTTGGGTCGACTCCGGCTGTAATCCAGCTCGTACTCTGCCCGCAGGTCGTCGGACGTGTCAGTGGACGAGGGTGCCTTGCTCGTAGCCATGTCGTTCCCGTCTCGTGGCGCGGCGGGCGCTGATGATCCGAACCGCGCGACCACGCTGCGTGAAGCTCACGATCAACAACTGATGTCGGGTAGAGTGTCCGACGATGATCTCCCGTGACTCGTCGACCGAGTGGTCGGGATCGTCGAAGATCCGCGCCAGCGGATCGGCGAAGACGGTGAGCGCTTCCTCGAAACGTACGCCATGCTTGCCGAAGTTGGCCTCCGCCTTCGAGGCCCGCCACTCGAAGCCTGCGTCCACACTGGATCCCAAGCGTAGCATGGTGTCGTCCGGCGCCCGATGACTCGAGTCCCATGGCGCTCCATTCGGGGCGCCCGCAGCTCTGGGGGCGTCCAGCACCGCCGCGAACGGCTGCCGGCGGGCGACCCGGGCACCGGCATAACCCGCGCGTCGTGGGTCGAGCCGTTCCTGGGCTGCTCGATTGGGAGCCGCGCCCGTGGTGCAGAACCGGCTTGGTATGCTGGGCGCCGAATGAGCCGGGACGGGAAGAGAGGGCGGGATGAAGACGGCATCCATCTTCGTACGGGCGACCTGGGACGGCGATGCGCGCGTGTGGGTGGCGACGAGCACCGACATCGATGGGCTGGCGGTGGAGGCGGAGACGCACGAGGCGCTGACCGAGAAGGTCGTGGCGGCGGTTGCCGATCTCATCGAGCTCAACGGCATCGACAGCGACCTGCCTGAGATCCCGGTTCGCGTCCTGTCGGAGGACCTGCGCCGCGTCGCCAACCCCCACTGCTGAGTTGTGGGCGGCTACTACCGGCAGTTGGTCCGGCTGCTTCGCGATCACGGCTGTACCTTCGTCCGCCAGGGCCGTGGCGACGACGAGGTATGGCACAGTCCGATTTCCGCGCGGTACTTCGTCGTCGATCGCCAAGTGAAATCGAAGCACACTGCCAACGAGACGCTGAAGCAGGCCGGCCTGGAGAAGGCGTTCTGACATGAGTTTCTTCGACCTGCACGCCGGCGTTCTCGCCGAGGCTCCGCCGGTCCGGGAGCTTCAGGTGCGCCGGTAGGTCCCTCGCGCACGCGTGAGGAGGCCGCCGACGATGAGCTCGCGCCGCAGGGTCGCGAAGTCGGGATGGCGCCGCCCGATGATCTCGTTGACCTCCTTCTCGGCATAGTCGCGGCCGGGCTCGAAGTCCGCCGCCAGCCAGCGCAGGATGACCTGCCGCTTCTTGAGGCTGGCGGGGATCTCCTTGAGCCGCCCGCCCTCCAGAAAGTTCGCGAGCACCTTCGTCTCGGCCGCGTCGGCGCCGACGCCCGCCGCATCGGCCGTGAGGGCGGCGATGCGCTCCGGCGTCCGGAGCCCCGCGCGCAGTCGCGCTAGCCCTGCGGTGTCGAGCCGGTAGAAGTGCGTGGTGCCGGCCGAGCGCATGCCGACGAGCCCGGCGTCCTTCAGCTTCGCGAGGTGGTGCGAGACGGTGGGCGCCTTGACCGCGAGCAGCGAGGCGAGCTCGGAGACGCTCCGCTCCCGCTGGGCCACGAGCCCGAGGATCGTCAGCCGACTCTCGTCGGCAAGGGCCTTCAGTATCCCGAGCTCGGCACCGGGGGTGGCCTCATCTGTTGCGTCGACAGTCATCAATGTAGATGATTGTCGAAATAGTGGTGTGGTGGCAAGACGGGGGTGCATGGACTTCCCTACTCGCGCTGCCGGCGCCGTCGTGCCACAGAGCACCGCAACGAGCCGCCGCCTTCGACGCCTCTGCCGAGCCATGGCCAAGTCGAGCGTCCGTCACGGCCGCCCATCGTGCCGGCCATGCGAACAGATGAAGGCGAAGCGCGGCATCGGGTACCGCTGACGGTCCGGCGGCCGGCCCTGGAGGTCTTCGACGCGGCGCGCCCGCGGGTAGACGGCCCGGCGGCGACGCGCGACGGGCCGCAGGGAGATCCAGCCGGCCACGGCGAGCATCACCGTCAGCGTGCCGAGCACGACCGCCGGATGCCCGGTGCCGAAGATGAACGTCAGCACGTAGCCGACGAGCGCGAGCTGCACGACCATGCGGCCCGGGCCGTGGAGCGCGGCGCCGGCCCCGGCCGACCAGCGGCGGAGGATGGCGACCACCACCAGCGCCGGAAGCAGGGCGAGGCTTGAGGTTGGAGAGCGGGATGGCGTCGACAGAGCCGGTCATGTTGCCGTGGGGCATACCGCTTCCCGACAGGCGCCCGGTGGCGTAGTCTGTTGTCGGCGCATCGCGCACGATGGGCGCCGCGATAGGGGGGACCGGTCGCAAGCCTGCGCGCGCTCGCGGAGCTCGGAACGCGGCGGGTCCTCCGGCGGGTGGCGACGGGAGGGAATGATGCAGAGGATCGATGGCGCTGGCAGGTGGGCGATGGTGGTCGTGCTCGTGCTCGGCATTGGCACGCTGGCGCCTCGCGCGCAGGGTCCCGAGCCGGGCATGGCGCGGACGACGCAGGCCGAGCTCGAGCGCTGGATGCAGGAGCTGTCGAACTGGGGCCGCTGGGGCGCCGACGACGAGCTGGGCGCCCTGAACACGATCACGCCGGCCAAGCGGCGGGAGGCCGCCGCGCTCGTCACGGAGGGCACGGCCGTATCGCTGGCGCACGACCTGATCACGGAACGCGCCGCCGACGCCCCGTCTCCGTACGTGCTCGACATGGGAATCTTTCCCGAGCGGCAGGTCACGCGCGACCGCATCGACATCGATTTCCACGGCGGTACGTTCACGCATCTCGACGCGCTGTGCCACGTCGCCTACGAGGGCAGGTTCTACAACGGCGTGCCCTACGAGAGCGCTACCCCGGAGGGTTGCGCGAAGATGGGCATCGACGCGCTCGCGGACGGCATCGTCACGCGAGCCGTCCTGCTGGACATCCCGCGCCTCAAGGGCGTGCCCTATCTCGAGCCGGGGACGCACGTGTACCGCGAGGACATCGAGGCGTGGGAGCGGCAGGCCGGCGTGACGGTCTCTCCGGGCGACGCCCTTCTCTTGCGAACGGGTCGCTGGGCCCGGCGCGCCGCGGTCGGGCCGGGCGGCGGGTCAGGCTTCGACGCGTCGTTCGTGCCGTTCCTGGCCGAACGAGACGTCGCGCTGCTCGGCAGCGACACCGCGTCGGAGGTCGGGCGGGTTCCGGGCTGCGCGAGCTACGAGCCGGCGCCCACGATGTGCTGGATTCCGGTGCACAAGTTCGCGCTTGTCGCGCGCGGGATGAACCTGTTCGACAACCTCGACCTTGAGGCCGCCGCGGCCACTGCCGCGCGGCTGAACCGGTGGAAGTTCCTGCTGGTGGCTGCGCCCGTGCGCGTCCCCAACGGCACGGGCTCGCCGATCAATCCGGTCGCGGTGTTCTGACGGCGCCGCTGCCAGTCCCTTCGAACGTCCGGAGCGACGATTGTCGATTGCGCCGACGAGCTTGCCCGGCAGCCGGGTACGGTTCGATGCCCTTGCAGTCCTGCTCCTCGGCCTGCTGGCGTTGACCGCCGGCAACGTGCCGTTCGGCGACCTGAACGGGGACGGGCGGCTGGACATGTTCGTGGCCGATCACGGTTGGGACGCCCATCCGTTTCCGGGTGAACAGAATCGCCTGTATCTGTCGCGGCCGGGTGGCGGCTGGCGCGATGCCACCGGCGAGTTGCCGCAGCTCAGCGACTTCTCTCATTCGGCGGCCATCGGCGACGTCCGCGGCCGTGGCGTGATTGACATCATCGTCGGGAACGGGTACGGCGGGCAGAACAGGATTCTGGCGTACGCGCTTCTGAACGATGGTGATGGGTCGTTCGTGCTCGACCGAGCCATCCTGCCCGTTGGCCCCGGCGAGACGATGCATGCAAACAGCGCGCACCACTTCCCGGGGACCGTACTGACGGACCTTGATGGCGACGGGCTGCCGGAGTTGATCGTGACAGCCGACGGCAGCCGTCCTTACCATAGGAACCACAACTCAACCATCTTCTGGAACCGCTCGGGAGCCTTCAGCGAGCAGTACAAGACGGTTCTGCCGAAGCCCGAGCCGTTCGTCGATTCCCATATCGACCTCCATGCTGCCGGCATCGACGCCGATGACGACGGCCTGCCGGACCTGCTCGTCGTGGGAACTCAAGGGAATCCCTTCTATGACGGCTGGTTCGTTCAGTTGCTGATGAACCGGGGCGGCGGCGCGTTCATCGACGAGACGCCCAGTCGATTTCGCGCAGCCGAGTGGTTCGGTGGCAGCGTTGGTGTGGAGACCGGTGCGCCGTGGGCGCAGTGGGTACGGGTCCTGGACTTCAACGGCGACGGGGTGTCGGATCGCGGCGCTCGAGGTGCAGGACTTCGTGCGGCCGGAACAGGAATGGCGGGTTGCCGGGTCACAGCTCATGAGGACGCGACACGGCTACAGCCTTCATCACGCCTCAGTCCTACCCTGGCAGCGGCGGTCTCATCGTGACGGGATTGCTGGCGACCCGGTCGTATCCCTCGCCGGCCGCCTTGTCGGTCGCTACGCCGCCTTCTTCGCCGTCGCGACGGCGACACCCTCCTTGATGAGCTGTACGGCGAAGTCGCTGCGTTCTCCGTACCACCGGCAGGACGCACTGGCCGTCGGGAGGCGAGCTTGAGCCGCGAGGGCGCGACTGTGACGATCCGGCGCCTTGCGCGGATTCGTCCGCAGGCACGTGGTGCGCATCGCAGCGGGTTGCCGCGCACCCGGGGAAGCGGCAGTGCCGGTCGCGGGCCGCCAGCGCCCGGGCAGCGCGGGCGAGATGGTGCGCGTGCGGCGGCTGACGTCGAGCACCTCACCGGTCGGCCCGTGGTGCATGGTCACGGCGTCAGCCGGCCGCGGACCACGATCATCCCGTCGTCGTCCACCCGGGTGTGGAGGGCGCGCGACTCGTGCCGGCGCCGGTCCTCCGCCTGCTCGGCCGCGCGGTCGACCTGGCGCCACGCGCGGACTACCTGCTCGACGTGCGCGGCGGTGCCGGCCAGGGCGATGTCGAGCAGCGCCTGCTCGGTCTTGGGCGTGGCCACGTGCAGCCCGAACCGATTCGCGCCGGCGCTCACGCCGTCGTAATCCGCTACGATCGACTCATTCGGGAACGGTTCGCCGGCCCGACACCCGCGGCCCGCGATGATCGCATCGACTGCCGCACGTCCGATCGGATGAGCAGACGTCTCCGATGAGCAGATCTCCCCAAGGCGGCGCCGCGCCCCTGCGGCGGATGCTCGGCGGCCTGCACCGGACCGAGGAGCTGGGCGCCGGGCTGGCGCTGGCGCTGATGGCGCTGCTGCCGCTGGCCGAGATCGTCGTGCGGCCGCTGCTGACGGGCGGCATTCCGGGCTCCATTCCCTTCGTCCAGCACCTCACGCTGTGGGTCGCCTTCCTGGGCGCCGGCATCGCGGCGCGGCAGGACAAGCTGATCGCGCTCGCGACGGCGACGTTCATTCCCGAGGGCGCGGCGCGGCGGGCGGCGCAGGCGTTCGCGGCCACGGTGGGCGCCGCCGTCACGGCGCTGCTGGCGTGGTCGGCCATCGACGTCGTGGCCATCGAGATGGAGATCGGCGGCGACATCGCGCTCGGGATTCCCGCGTGGGTGTTCCAGCTCGTGCTGCCGGTGGCCTTCGGCGTCGTCGCCGTGCGGCTGGCGTGGCGGGCCGGGGGCTGGGGGG
>CAZMWA010000345.1:0-5944 GCA_964569405.1 uncultured Vicinamibacteraceae bacterium
GCGGGCGGTCGCGCTCTGCGTCGCCGTCCTCTGTCAGGGGCTCGGCTCCGCGCAACCGCCCGCGGACGCGGGGGACGCCGCGCCGCGGACGCCGTGGGGCGAGCCGGACCTGCAGGGCATCTGGACCGACCCGACGGCGACGCCGCTCGAGCGGCCGGCGCAGTTCGCCGACCAGGAGCGCTTCACCGACGAGCAACGCACGGCCCTCGATGCGCAGCGGGCGGCGCTGCGCCGCTTCGACACGCGGTCGGAGGCGGGCACGCCGCTGGACGTCGCCGGCGCCTACAACGCCGTCTACCAAACGGTGAAGCGGACCGGGCGCCGCACGTCGCTCATCGTGGATCCGCCCGACGGACGGGTGCCGCCGCTGACCCCGGCGGGGCAGCGGCGCGTGGCGGCCGACCGTCGGGGCCGTACCTCGTTCGAGGAGCTGGCGGGCGACTACGGCACCGAGCGGATGAACCGCGCCGACGGGCCCGAGGACCGCGGCCTCGCCGAGCGCTGTCTGGGCAACCGACTGCCGGCGCTCGGCGGCTACTCGCGGATCGTCCAGTCTCCGGGCTACGTCGCCATCTACTACGAGGCCGGCCAGGGCGGCGGCGGCAACCGGATCATCCCCGTCGACGGGAGCGCGCATCTGCCCGCCCGCGTGCGTCTGTGGTACGGCGATGCCCGGGGCCGCTGGGAGGGCGCCACGCTCGTGGTGGACACCCGTCACTTCACCCGCAAGACGAACTACCGGGGGTCCCGCGAGGGGCTGCATCTGATCGAGCGGTTCACGCGGGTGGACGAGCAGACGTTGCGCTACGAGGTCACCATCGACGACCCCGCGACGTTCACGCGGCCCTGGACGGTCCTCGTGGAGCTCGAGCGGCAGGACGACCGACCCAACCGGATCTTCGAATCCACGTGTCACGAGGGGAACTTCGGCATGACCGGCATTCTCGCGAACACCCGCGCCGCCGAGCGGGCGTTCGCCGAGGGGCGCGGTCCGGACCCGGCCACGACCGGCCTCGCCCTGCGCGCGGCCGACGGGACCGACGATCGCGACGATCCGCTGCGGGGGCGGCGGCCGGGCCTCATCGAGGAGCCGCGCTGAGGCCGGGCCGGGAACGCGCTGCCATCCGCGGGGGAGACAAGCGGGGGAGACAAGATGATGCGCGCTCGTTCGACAGGCGTGCTGGGCGGTCTGGTCACGGCGATCGGGCTCGCCGCGCTCACGCTGACCACCACGCACACCAGCGGTCAGACGCCGGCGCCGCCCGGGGTGCCGCGGACGGTGGACGGCCAGCCTGATTTCAGCGGCATCTGGCAGGCGAACAACACGGCGAACTGGGACCTGCAGACGCACGCCGCGCGCCCCATGGTGGGCCAGCCCGGCGTCTACCCCGACATCCCCGTGCCTGCCGCCCCGGTGCTCGCGCTCGGCTCGATCGGCTGGGCGCCCGGCGGCCTCGGCGTGGTCGTGGGCGACGAGATTCCGTATCAGCCGTGGGCGGCCGAGCGGAAGCGGGAGAACGCCGCGCACTGGCTGGATCGCGACCCGGAGATCTTCTGCTACCTGCCGGGCGTGCCGCGCGCCATGTACCTCCCCTACCCGTTCCAGATCTTCCAGGGCACGAACAAGGTCATGATGATCTTCGAGTTCGCCAACGCCCAGCGCATCATCCACCTCGACGAGGTCGAGCCCTATCCCAACCAGGCCTGGATGGGCCACTCGGTGGCGCACTGGGAGGGCGACACCCTCGTGGTCGAGTCGACGAGCTTCACGCCCTACACCTGGTTCGACCGGGCGGGCAACTTCCACAGCGACGCCCTCCGCGTGGTGGAGCGGTTCAGCCATCTCACGCCGGACGCCATCCAGTACGAAGCCACCATCGAAGACGAGCAGGTGTTCACGCGTCCCTGGACGATCCGCATGCCGCTGTATCGACGGCTGGAGCAGCGCGCGCAGCTCCTGGACTTCCGCTGCGTCGAGATGGTCGAGGAGACCCTCTACGGGCACCTGCGCAAGGAGCCGCTGGTCACGACGTGGGAGGGCGACACCATGCGCGTGGACATCACGCGCCGCTTCGAGATCGGCGACGAGCGGGTGTACGAGCGTCACCTCTCGGGCAACCCGCCCGACCCGCGGTGAGCACAGGAGAGACCTCCATGCACGGACCAACGCGCCGCCTCCGCGCCGTGACCGGCGCCCTCGCCCTGCTCCTGGGGAGCCTCGCCGGCCCGCCGGCCCGGGCCCATCACGCGTTCTCGGCAGAGTTCGACGCCAACCAGCCGGTCCGCTTCGACAAGGCGACCGTCACCAGGATGGAGTGGACGAATCCCCACGTCTGGATCTACATCGACGTGGAGCACCCGGACGGCACGGTCGAGCCGTGGGCGATCGAGGCGGGGACCCCGAACGTGCTCTTCCGGCGGGGGTTCACGCGGGCCTCCCTGCTCCCGGGCACCGAGATCGTCGTCGACGGGTATCGGGCCAAGGACGGTACGCGCCGCGCGAACGGCCGGGACGTGACGTTTCCCGACGGGCGCACCCTGTTTCTCGGGTCTCCGGGCACCGGCGCCCCGGACGAGCTGCGGTCGAGCGGCCGCTGACGACTGATGCCACACCACACACGACGCGGATTCCTGAGGCTCGGGGCGGCGATCGCCTCCCTGTTCGCCGCCGGTCGACCGGCCTCCCTGCGGGGGCAGGCGGGGGCGACCCCGCGCACGCTGGGCGGCGGCGTGCGTGCCTACGGCGAACGTGCGCGCTTCGAGACCGCCACCCGCCTCCTGCGGGCGTCGCGCTATCCGCAGGCCTCGAGCAGTCGCACGCCGCTGCAGGATCTGGGGGGCATCATCACCCCGTCGGCGCTGCACTTCGAGCGGCATCACGCCGGGGTGCCCGAGATCGATCCGGCCACCCACGAGCTGCTCATCGACGGCCTCGTCGACCGCCCGCTGGTGTTCACCATGGACGACCTGCGCCGCCTGCCGTCGGTCTCGCGCATCTGCTTCCTCGAGTGTTCGGGGAACAGCGGCGCTCTCTGGCGGGCGGCGACCAGCACCACGCCGCAGAGCACCCATGGCCTGACGAGTTGCAGCGAGTGGATCGGCGTCCCGCTGTCGCGTCTGCTGGAGGAGGTCGGTGTGCGGCCGGACGCCGGCTGGCTCGTGGCGGAAGGGGCGGATGCCGCCCGGATGACGCGCAGCGTCCCGCTCGGCAAGGCGCTCGACGACACGCTGGTGGCCTTCGGCCAGAACGGCGAGGCGCTGCGGCCCGAGCAGGGCTATCCGTTGCGGCTGTTCGTGCCCGGGTGGGAGGGGAACATCAGCATCAAGTGGCTGCGTCGCATCCGGCTGACCGACCAGCCGTACATGACGCGGGAAGAGACCTCGAAGTACACCGACCTGCTGCCGGACGGACGGGCGCGCCAGTTCACCTTCACGATGGAGGCCAAGTCGGTGATCACCCATCCGGCGGGCGGCCAACGGCTCGCCGACCGCGGCTACCGGCAGATTCGGGGCATCGCCTGGTCGGGCCGCGGGCGCGTCGAGCGGGTGGACGTCTCCACCGACGGGGGGCGCTCGTGGCGCGCGGCCGTGCTGCAGGAACCGGTGCTGCCGCTCGCGCACACGCGCTTCCGGCTCGACTGGACGTGGAGCGGGGACGAGGCGGTCCTGCAATCACGCTGCGTCGACGCGACCGGCTACGTGCAACCGACGCGCGACGCGCTGATCGCCGCCCGCGGCGTGCGGTCGGTGTATCACAACAACGCCATCCAGAGCTGGCGGATCGCCCGGGACGGCACCGTCGAGAACGTGCATCTGTAGGCGCCGACCTCTGCGGCCGGCGCATGGCCGTTGCGACTTTCCGTCGTCAGTCACAGGACTGCTGGATGTCGCGGGGAGCGTTGTCTGTGGCGAGCGCGGCGGCTGCAGGGATCGCTGCAGGCGACGGTGCCCCGGGAATCTCGTCCATCCGCGTTCACCCCACCCATTCGGGTGGCGCTTGCCAGTTGGCCGAGGGTCTACCTTCTCGGAGGCGAGGCCGACGTGCTCTTCGGCGGGCCCGAGGACGACGGGCTGGACGGATGACAAACCAAGACCAGGAACCAGAGACACGCTGCGGCGTATCGTCCTGCTGCTGGCCGTGCTCATGCCGGCATCGACGCTGCCGGCGTCCGCCGCCGCGGCGGGGCCTCGGGACGGCGTCGCGCAGGAACAGGCGGAGGGCCGGACGGACCGGCTGGTGGAGGAGCTGGCCCGCGCCCTCGGGACGACGCCGGCCGAGATCGAGGCGCTGGGGTTGTCGCCCGCGGAGATGGAGCGGCTGCTCGCGGGATTCACGGAGGATGCCGTGGTCGTCGGCTCCCGCGCGCAGCCGCGCAGCGCCACCGAGTCGGCAGTCCCGGTGGACGTGCTGTCGGCCGCCGACCTGGTCAGCCGGGGCACGGGCGACCTGAAGGACCAGCTCCGCACCCTCATTCCCTCGTTCAGCGCCAACAGCCAGCCGATCAGCGGCGTGTCGACGGCGGTCCGCCCCGCCATGCTGCGCAACCTGGCGCCGGACCATACGCTGGTGCTGATCAACGGCAGCGCCGGCACCGCTCCTCGATTGTCGACTGGCACGGCGGCAACGGCGTGGCGACACCGGGATGTACCGCGCCGGCGACGGGGAATCGGCCCGGTTCGCCGGCAACGTGGGCCTGCCGCTGGGCGCCGCCGGATTCGCCAACCTCAGCCTGGAGTACGGCAACGCGAACCTGACCGACCGCTCGGCGCCGCGGCGCGATGCGGTTGCGCTCATCGCCGCCGGCAATCCGCACGTAGCCTCCGACCGGCCGCAGGTGTGGGGCGACCCGGACGTCGACGACGACCTGAAGACGTTCGGCAACTTCGGCTATGCGCTGCCCGCCAGCGTGCAGTTGTACGCCACACGAGCTACGCCCGCAAGGAGGTTTCCTACGGCGTGTTCTACCGCAACCCGAACACGCGGCTCGGCGTGTTCAGCAACGACGGCGGCCGTACGCTGCTCGTCGGCGACGTGCCGGCGGCGAACGGCATGGGCTCGGCCGGCTGCCCGACGGTGGCCGTCACCGGCCACGTACCGGACCCGGCCGCCCTGCAGCAGGTGTCGGACGACCCGGACTGCTTCACGTTCCAGGAGCTGTTCCCCGGCGGCTTCACGCCGCAGACGGGGGGCACGGTGATCGACGCGTCGCTGGTCGGGGGGGTGCGCGGCTCCGCGGCCGGGGGCTTCGGCTGGGACCTGAGCGCCTCGCTCGGGATGCACCGGACCGATTCGTTCGCCCACGACACCATCAACGCCTCGCTCGGTCCGACGTCACCCCACGCGTTCGATCTCGGCGGGAGCCGGCAGCGGGACGTCAACGTGAGCTTCGACGGGTCGTATGCGGTCACCGACCGGGTGAACGTCGCGGCCGGCGCGGAATGGCGTGACGAGCAGTTCGGCGTGCATGCGGGCGACCGCGCGGGCTGGGCGATCGGCCCGTACGCGGCGCAGGGCAGGGCTTCATCGGCGGCTCCAACGGTCCCTCCACCTTCAGCCCGGCGCAGGCGGGCGCCTGGAGCCGCCACAACGTGGCGGCCTACGGCGACGTGGAGGTGACCGACCCGGACGGCGCGTGGACGCTGGGCGCGGCGGCCCGCATCGAGAGCTTCGAGGACTTCGGGACGACGACGAACGGTAAGCTGTCCGGCCGCTACCGCTTCGTGCGCGGCAGCGTGAGCACGGGATTCCGGGCGCCGACCCCCGGCCAGCAGCACGGCCTGCACATCCAGAGCTGGTTCGACCCGACGGTGGGCGATCTGGTCAACAACGCGGTCATCCCCTCGATCTCGCCGGCGGCGCTGCTGCGCGGCGGCGCGCCGCTCGAGCCCGAGAAATCGATCAACTACACCGCCGGCGTGGTGTTCGATACCGGCCCGTTCACGC
>CAZMWA010000346.1:0-15054 GCA_964569405.1 uncultured Vicinamibacteraceae bacterium
CCGGAGCAGGTGAGCGGGCGGACCGGGGTGCCGGCGGCGGCCATCCGGTCGCTGGCGCGCCGCTTCGCCGACCCGGCGGCCGGCGGCGGACGGACGCTGGCGGTGGGCGGCGGCGGGGCCGCCGGCGGCGCCGCGGCGACGGCGGTCCAGATCATGGTGCACCTGCTCAACCACCTGGCCGGCAACACCGGGGCCACGGTCGCCTTCGATGCGCCCACCGGCGACGGCCCGGCGGTGCCCGGGAGCTGGAGCGGCGCCGGCACCTACCGCGACCTGCGGGCGCTGGCCGCGGACATGGCGGCGGGCGCCGTCGACGTGCTGCTGCTCCACGACGTCAACCCGGTGCACGCGCTGCCGGACGGCGCCGGCCTCGCGGCGGCGGTGGCCCGCGTGCCGACCGTGGTGAGCACGGCCGCCTGCCCCGACGAGACCGCCGCGCTCGCCGACCTGGTGCTGCCGGCCCACACCCCGCTCGAGGCCTGGGGCGATGCGGAGCCGGCGGGCGGCGTGCGCGGTCTCCAGCAGCCGGCGCAGCGGCCGCTGCACGACACGCGGCACCTGGGCGACATCCTGCTCGACGCCGGGCGCGCCCTGGGGGGCGAGGTCGCCGCGGCCCTGCCGCCGGAAGGCGACTTCCAGGCGTTGCTGCGCGGCGAGTGGCAGGCGGCGCACGCGGCGGCGGGCGGCGGCGGCGACTTCGAGACGTTCTGGGCGGACGCGCAGCGGCGCGGCGGCGCCTTCGAGCCCGCGCGCACGGCCTCCGTGGCGCTGCGGCGGGCCGTCCTCGAGGCCCCGCTCGAGCTCGACCCGGGGCGCGGCGAGCGGCCCTTCACGCTGGTGGCGTACCCGTCGGCCCACCTCTACGACGGCCGCGGCGCCAACCGCGCCTGGCTGCAGGAGGTGCCCGACCCGCTGCTGAAGACCACCTGGAGCAGTTGGGCCGAGCTGGCGCCGGAGACGGCGCGCGCGCTCGGCGCGGAGGACGGGCAACTGCTGCACGTCGAGTCGGACCACGGCGCCGTGGACGTCACGCTGCTGGTCAACCCGCACGTGCGGCCCGGCGTGGTGGCCGTGCCGCTCGGGCAGGGCCACACGGCGTACGGCCGCTACGCGAGCGGGCGCGGCGTCAACGCCGCGGCGCTGCTCGATCCGCGGCCGGAGGAGGCCGGGGGCGGCCCGCGCTGGCTGGGCACGCCGGTCGACATCGCGCCGCGCGCGGTCCGGCGGCCGGTGCCCCGCCTGCAGACGACCTTCGACCAGGACGGCCGCGGCATCGCCCGCGCGGTGACGCTGGCGGAGCTGGCGGCGGGCGGCCCGCCGGCCGCCGCCGAGCCGGCCTTCAGCCTCTATCCGGACCACGCGCATCCCGAGCACCGCTGGGGCATGGCCATCGACCTCGACGCGTGCACCGGCTGCAACGCCTGCGTGGCGGCCTGCTACGCGGAGAACAACGTTCCGGTCCTGGGCGCCGACGGGATGCGCCGGGGGCGCACGATGGCGTGGCTGCGCATCGAGCGCTTCGTCGAGGACGGCCCGGCCGGCCCCGACAATCGCTTCGTCCCGATGCTGTGCCAGCACTGCGACCACGCGCCGTGCGAGTCGGTCTGCCCCACCTACGCGACGTACCACACCGACGAGGGGCTCAACGCGCAGATCTACAACCGCTGCGTCGGGACGCGCTACTGCGCGAACAACTGCCCCTACAAGGTGCGCCGCTTCAACTGGTACGACCCCGAGTTTCCCGCGCCGCTCGACCGCCAGCTCAACCCGGACGTGACCACCCGCACGGTGGGGGTCATGGAGAAGTGCACCTTCTGCGTGCAGCGCATCCGGGAGGCGCAGGACCGCGCGCAGGACGCGGGCCGGGCGCCGCGCGACGGCGAGATCACGCCGGCCTGCGCGCAGACGTGCGCGGCCGAGGCCATCGTCTTCGGCGACCTCAACGATCCCGCCAGCCGCGTGTCGCAGCTCGCGGCCGACCGCCGCGCCTACCGCGTGCTCGAGAGCCTGAACACGCGGCCGGCGGTGACCTACCTGCGCAAGGTGCGGCGGGCGTGACGGCGGAGCGCAGCGACGCGATGAGCCTGGGCGCCACGACCGACGACGTCCTGCGCACGCTCGGACGCCCGGGCCGCGCGTACGCCCTGGCGGTGGCCGGCCTGCTGGCCGTGCTCGCCGTCGCCGCCGCGGCCTTCGCCCGCCAGGTCGGGACCGGCCTGGGCGTGGCCGGCTACCAGCCGCCGATCCTGTGGGGCGTCTACATCACGAACTTCGTCTTCTGGATCGGGATCACGCACTCGGGCACGCTGATCTCGGCGGTGCTGTTCCTCTTCCGGGCGCGCTGGCGCACCGGCGTGGCGCGCGCCTCGGAGGCGATGACCGTCTTCGCGATCATGACCGGCGCGCTCTTCCCCATCATCCACCTCGGGCGGCCCTGGGTGTTCTACTGGCTGATGCCGTACCCCAACGCGCGCGAGCTGTGGGTGAACTTCCGCTCGCCGATCATCTGGGACCTGTTCGCCATCATGACCTACCTGACGGTGAGCGTCGTCTTCCTCTACGTCGGGCTGCTGCCCGACATCGCGACGGCGCGCGACCGCATCCGCGACTGGCGGCGGCACGTCTACCGGCTGCTGGCGCTCGGCTGGTCGGGCTCGGACCGCGAGTGGCACCACTACCGCAGCCTGTACGGCCTGCTGGCCGCGCTGGCGGTGCCGCTGGCCGTCTCGGTGCACAGCGTCGTCTCCTGGGACTTCGCCACCACGCTCCTGCCCGGCTGGCACAGCACGATCTTCGGGCCCTACTTCGTGGCCGGCGCCATCTTCTCGGGCGTGGCGATGATGATCACGCTGCTGGCGCCGATGCGCACGCTGCTGGGACTCGAGCGCTACATGCAGATCCGCCACTTCGACAACCTGGGCAAGCTGCTGCTGGTGCTGTCGCTGGTGATGACCTACGCCTACGGCATGGAGTTCTTCGTGGCCTGGTACAGCGGCAACCCGTTCGAGCAGGGCGCCTACTGGGCGCGCCTGACCGGGCCTTATGCGCCGCTGACGTGGACGATGCTCGTCTGCAACTCCGCCGTGCCGCTCGTGCTCATCGCGCGCCGCGTGCGCACGCACCTGCCGGCGCTGTTCGCCGTGGCCATCCTCGTCAACGTCGGCATGTGGCTGGAGCGCTACGTCATCGTCGTCTCGTCGCTCGCGCGCGAGTTCAACCCGGCCAACTGGACCGGCCTGTACGATCCGACCTGGGTGGAGTGGGCCATCACAGCCGGGTCGTTCGCCCTCTTCGGGCTGCTGTTCCTGCTGTTCGTGAAGCTCTTCCCGCCGATTGCCATGCACGAGATCAAGGAGCAGGCGGAGGCCGCATGAGCCAGGCGACGCTGCTCGGCGTGTACGCCAGCGGCGAGGCCGCCGCGCGCGCGGCGGACGCCGTCCGGGCGGCGGGGCTGGGCGCGGCGGCGACCTACGCGCCGACTGCCGATCCGGCGCTGCTCGCCGCCGCGGCGCGGCGGCCAAGCCCGGTGCGGCTCTGCACGCTGCTGGGCGGCCTGGCGGGCGCCGCCGCCGGCATCGCCTTTCCCGCGTACACCATGCTCGACATGGGGCTCGTCCTCGGGGGCAAGCCGGTCGTCTCGATCCCGCCGCTCGTCATCATCGGCTTCGAGCTGGCGATGCTGGGCGCGGCGCTGGGCGGGCTGGCGGGCTTCCTGCTGCTGAGCCGGCTGCCCCGCCGGGCGGCGCCGGCGCTCGCCGGGCGGGGGTTCACCGACGACCGCTACGGCGTGCTGGTGACCTGCGCGCCCCGGCGGCGGAAGGCCGCGCGCGCCGCGCTCGAGCAGGCCGGCGCGGAGGAGGTGCGCGACGGTGCGTAGCCGCCGGGCGGCGGGCGGCGGGCTGGCGCGCGGCAGGCTGGCGGCGGCCCTGCTGGCGGCCGGCTGCCTGTGGCTGGCCGGCTGCGAGGGCCCGCCCGACATGCGCCGCGGCGCGGGCCGCGGCTCCCACGCGCCGCAGGCGCCGCCGGACGGCGTGCTGGCCGTCGGCGCCCCGGCAATCCTGGATCGGGCGGCGGCCCGGGCGCGGCTGCGGAACCCGCGCCCGGCCACGCCGCACGTGCTGGCCGAGGGGGCCGAGCTGTACGGCAGCTACTGCCTGCTCTGCCACGGGGTGCTCGGCGCCGGCGACGGCCCGCTGGCGGCCCACTTTCCCCGCATGCCCGATCTGCGGGGGCCGCGCATCGGGCGCCTCGCCGACGGCGACCTGTACACCATCGTGCGCCAGGGCGGGTTCCGGATGCCCGCCTACGCCGACGTGCTGAGCGCCGACGAGCGCTGGGCGGTCGTCACCTACCTGCGGACGCTCGGAGGCGCCGATGCCCCCCGTTGACGGCCGCCCCCGGGCGGTGCTCTCCGCCCGCGAGCGGCGCCTGGCCGGCTGGCTGGCCGCGGCCGGGGCGGCGGCCTTCGCGTACGGCGCCGCGTTCGGCGACGCCCCGCGCGCCTGGCAGGCGCTGCTGGTGAACTTCCTGTTCTTCACCGGCCTGGCCCAGGCCGGCGTGGTGCTCTCGGCCCTCGTGCAGGCCACGTCCGCGCGCTGGGCGCGGCCGCTCAAGCGGGCGGCCGAGGCGACGGCGGGGTTCCTGCCGGTCTCGCTCCTGCTGCTGGCCGTCCTGCTCGCGGGCCTGCCGGCCTGGGCGCCCTGGGCCGGCGCGGCCGGGCACGCCCGCGCGGGGTGGCTCACCGTGCCCTGGTTCGCGGCGCGCGAGGCCGCCGGGTTCCTGCTGCTGGCAGGCGTCAGCGCGGCCTACCTGTACCACTCCGTGCGGCCCGACGTCGGCCTGCTGCAGGAGCTGGACGGCCGGCCGCCGGACGGGTTCGCGGCGCGCCTGATCGCGCGCTGGCACGGCGCCGCGCTGGAGCGCGACCTGTGCCAGCGCAGCCAGAGCCGGCTGGCGCCCGCCGTGCTGATCGCCTACGGCTGGGTCTTCTCGCTGGTCGCCTTCGACTTCGTGATGGCGCTCGACCGCCACTGGTACTCCGCGCTGGCCGGAGGCTACTTCTTCACGGGCAACCTGCTGGGCGGCATCGCGCTGCTGGCGCTGGCCGCGGCCTGCCGCGAGCGGCTCGGCCTCGCGGCCCACGTCGGGCGGCGGCAGCTCCGCGACCTCGGCACCCTGCTGTTCGGCTTCGCGATCCTGTGGGCCTACCTGCTCTGGTCGCAGTACCTGGTCATCTGGTACGGCGACCTGCCGGAGGAGGCGGCGTTCGTCGGTCGCCGGCTGCAGGGCGCATGGGCGCCGCTGGCGTGGCTGGCCGCCGGCCTCGTCTTCCTGCTGCCGTTCGTCGTGCTGCTCAGCCAGCGGGTGAAGGCCTCGGCCCGCGGCCTCGCCGCGGTCGCGGCGGGCGTCCTCGCCGGGCTGTGGCTGGAGCGGTTCGTCCTCGTGGCGCCCTCGCTCACGCCCGGCGACGCCCTGCCGCTGGGCCTGCCGGAGCTGCTGGTCACTGCCGGCGCGCTCGGCGCGTTCGTGCTCTGCTACGCCCGCTTCCTGGAAACGGTCCCGGTGCTGCCGATCTCCGACCCCAGGCTGGCCCCCGCGGCGGCCGACGACACGGCGGCGCCCGCCGCCGCCGCCGCGGCGCCCGCCGTCAGCGCGTCGCGCTGAAGCCCGTGACGGGCGGGTTCGCCAGGAAGTCGTCCCAGAACGCGTTGCCGCGCTGGCTGGGGTGCAGCTCGACGTCGACCCAGCGGAAGTCGCCGAAGCCGGCCGCGCGGAACGCCTCCTCATAGGTCTCCGGCGCCAGGTAGTAGTTGGTGACCTCGAACTGCGTGCCGTCGTCGTTGGTGATGCTGTAGCGGACGGGGTCCCCCTCCCGCGGGGACGCCGGGTAGGCGCGCCCCAGGCCGTACTTGCGCCACGCGCCCTCGTCCGGGGACGGGTTGCGGACGTTGTCGCACAGGCCGGCGAAGCGGCCGCCCGGCCGCAGCGCGTCGTGGCAGGCCCGGCACAGACCCCGCAGCTCGTCCGCGCTGCGCGCGTAGCTCAGCAGGTAGACGGCCACGACCACGTCGACCGGCTCGGACGGCGCGAACGACGCCACGTCGGCCTGCCGGTAGGCGCAGCCGAGCGGCTGCCGCCGCTCCTCCGCCTCGGCCCGCCCGATCATCTCCGCCGACACGTCGACGCCCGTGGCCGCGGCCGCCCCGGCCCGCTTGAGCACGCGCGTGTAGAAGCCGTCCCCGCAGCCCATGTCCAGCGCCGCCGCGCCCGCCACGTCGCCCAGCGTCGCGAGCAGCGTGTGCGTCTCGATCGCCTCGC
The DNA here is from genome assembly GCA_964569405.1 of uncultured Vicinamibacteraceae bacterium. Classification (GTDB taxonomy): domain Bacteria; phylum Acidobacteriota; class Vicinamibacteria; order Vicinamibacterales; family UBA8438; genus JAAXGX01. Next base: position 6,319 of record CAZMWA010000346.1, read on the forward strand.
GGAACGAGAGCCGCATGGAATCGCGGTACGCGTCGGCGATGGCCTCGTATGCCTCGATGTGATCCACACCGCCCTCCGGGAGTTCCGAACCCCGGTTATGGTAGCCGTTTCTTCACTTGCGGAGATACAGCTTGCGGGTCACCTCGTCGTCCTCAGCATCGCCAATCATGATGTCAGGCCTTCATCCAGCGCGGTCCGAGGTCATGGCGGCGCGTTACACTACCCGGCATGGAGCGCAGCCGCGCCTACCTCATCGGGCGCCTGGCCGGCAAGCAGTTCCGCAAGGCGCGGTGGATCTGGGCGTCGGCCACCGGCAGCGACGAGGACGCCATCCGCGCCGAGCACGGGGTCGGGCGGGACATGGCGGCCGTGGTGCGCGAGCAGGCGGGCGGCGCGGGCGACCCGGCGGCGCAGGCGCTGCTCGACGACATCAGCGCGGTGCTGGCCGACCGGGTGAGCAACCGCGCCCACCGCTTCGAGGTGGCCGCGCTGCCCGGCGGCGAGCCGACCGCGTTCGCGCTGCCCGGGGGGTTCATCTTCGTGGCGCCGGCCCTGGTGGAGCTGGCCGGCCGCGACCGCGACGAGCTGGCGTTCGTGGTGGCGCACGAGATGGCCCACGTCATCCGCCGCCACGCCGTCGACCGGCTCCTGCGCGAGCTGGGCCACAAGGCGCTCTCGGCCGTCTCGATGGCGACGCCCGCGACGCGGACCATCGCGCCGTGGCTGCGCTCGGTCGGCGTCCGCTGGCTCGAGCAGGCCTACTCGCGCGAGCTGGAGTTCGAGGCGGACGAGCTCGGCGCGCGCCTGATGCGCGCCGCCGGCTTCGACCCGGCCGCGGCCCTTCGCATGCTGCAGCGCCTCGGCGCCCGCGACGCGCAGGCCGACCCGCTCGGCCTCGGCGGCTACCTGTCGAGCCACCCCCCGGTGGCCGACCGCATCCGCCACCTGCGCGAGCGGCTGGAGATCACGGGCTGACGCCCGGCGCGTGATACCCTGGACGGTCACGCCCGGCGCCTCCATCATGCGCGAGCAGCCCCATCAGGTCATGAGCCGGCCGGACGCCGGCGCCCCGGTCCTCTCGCGCGAGGGGCTCATCCGGCGGCGCTTCGAGCGGCGGCTGCGGCTGCTGCGGATCCCCGACGACCTGACCGGCTGGACGGTGCTGGACATCGGCGCCTGGCACGGCTTCTTCTCGTTCGAGTGCGAGCGGCGGGGCGCCGAGCGGGTGCTGGCCGTCGACCGCTACGCCTGGGACCGGTTCGGCGCGGACGAGTTCCTCGCGGCGCGCGAGCGGCTCGGCTCGTCCGTGGAGCACCGCCGCCTCGACGTCCACGACCTCGACCCGGCCGAGGTCGGCCGCTTCGACCTCGTGCTGCTGCTCGGGGTCTTCTACCACCTGCGCAACCCCCTGCGGGCGCTCGAGCGGATCCGCGCCGTCACCAGGCGGCTGCTCATCTGCGAGACCCACGTCCTGCTGCCGTTCGTGCACGAGCGCTACCCGCTGGTGCCGTTCTTCCCGGGCGACGAGCACGCCCGCGAGGCGCCCTACGAGCTGTGCGCCATGCCGACCCTCGCCGCCCTGGGCCAGATGCTAGAATCCGTCGGGTTCGCCGACGTCGAGACGGTGTACACCCCGTCGTTTCGCTACTGGAAGAAGCTGCTTGCGCTCGTCACGAACCGCCCGCGCTCGGGGCGCGGGATCGTCCACGCGAGAGTCCCTGGGGAGATCGGAGCGTCATGAAAGTCGCGGTAGTCGGGCTGGGAACCATGGGCGCGCCGATGGCGGACAACCTGATCAAGGCCGGGTTCGAAGTCACGGTGCACAACCGCACGCGGAGCCGCGAGGAGCTGCTCGAGAAGCTGGGCGCCGTGCGCGCCGCGACGCCGGCCGCGGCCGCCGCCGGGGCGGCCGTCGTCCTGACCTGCGTCTCCGACACCCCGGACGTCGAGAGCGTGCTGCTCGACGCCGAGCGCGGCGTGATCAACGGCCTGCAGCCGGGCGGTCTGGTGATCGACTGCTCGTCGATCGAGCCGGAGGCGACGCGCCGCATCGCCAGCGCGTTCCGCGCGCGGGACGTCGGCTACGTCGACGCCCCGGTGTCGGGCGGGTCGGAGGGCGCCATCAAGGGCACGCTGACGATCATGTGCGGCGGCTCCGAAGAGGACTTCGAGCGCGCGCAGCCGGTGCTGCAGGTCATCGGCGGCCGCATCACCCGCATCGGCCCGGTCGGCTGCGGCCAGATCGCGAAGGTCGCCAACCAGGTGGCGATCACGGGCACCTTCTTCGCGCTGGCCGAGGCGCTGACGCTGGCCTACCGCGCCGGCGCCGACCCCGAGCGGGTGGTCGAGGCCATCGGCGGCGGCGTGGCCGGCTCGTGGATCCTCAACAACCGCTCGCAGAAGATGCTGCAGGACGACTACCCGCTCGGCTTCCGCCTGCGCCTGCACCGCAAGGACCTGGGCATCGCCCTGGCGACCGCCCGCGAGAACAAGGTCCCGGTCCCCGTCGCCAGCCTGGTGGCCACCATCGAGGACGCCCTGATCGCCCAGGGCTACGGCGACGAGGACATGTCGAACCTGGCCCGCTTCGTCCGCCGCGGCGCCGGCATCCCCGACGGCCCGCTGAAGACGCGGGCGTAGTGGAGGCCCTACGGCCACCACCGCCCGCGTGAAGTTCCGGGCCGACCGACGATCGAACCAGCCTGGGAATGGGTAGATGAACGGCGGACACAAATGGCATCCAATCCGCGACTACGACGAGCTCGATCCGAGGTCACTCGAGCAGGGCGAGCTCGCCGCGTTGGCCAACGTCTGGCAGGAAGAGCGTGAACGGCTCGCGGATTCCGATGCGCTGCCGAAATTCAACGAGAAGTTGCGCCGAGAATGGGCGATCGAGACCGGCCTGATCGAGCGGGTGTACGATTTCGACAGAGGCATCACCGAACTCCTCATCGAGCACGGCATCGACGCGGCACTGATTCCCCGCGGGGCGGGCGCGACGCCGGAAACGGTCGCCTCCATGATCCGTGATCACGAGGCGGCGATAGACTACGTTCTCGACTTCGTCAAGGCCGAACGGCCACTGTCGACGAGCTACATCAAGGAACTCCACGCGCTCCTGACGCAGAACCAGGAAACGGCGGAGGGAAGAGACCCGTTCGGAAGGACGGGTGGCGCGAGCGCTGGCCACGCTCGTCCTCGTGAAGGCGGTCCGTTTCCTGCTGGTGGTGCGAAGCGCCAGCAAGAGCACATACCTCGATGCACTGGAAGCGGCCGACACCGGAGACCTGAAGCCCCTGATCGTCTTCTTTTCCGAAATCCAGCGACGAGAATTCGTGCGGGCGCTCGGCCTGTCCCGGGACGTCGGAAGGCTGGTGATTGCGGAGGACTTGATCCGTTCGACCAGGAGGGAGCTGGAGCATCGACGCGACGCGTTGCTGGCGGAGTGGAATACCGTGAAGGACCGGGCCGAACAGCTCCGGCACCTCGCGGAGGGGCGGCTGAGACAGGTAACGGCGACTTTCGATCAGGAGGTCAAGCCTCTGCTCGATCACGTGACGGTGTTCGTGGACGGGGCGAGCGATCACGACGCACGCAGTCACTATTTCCGGCAACAGATCGTGGCCGGCGCGAAGGCACTCGAGTACTTCGCCAACATGGAAGCGTATCGCGCGTGGGTCCGGCTCGTGATCCACAATGCGAATCAGAGTCAGCTACTGATTGCGTTTCACGGCATCGGTCACGAGTTCAGGGGCGTGCTCGCCTGTTGCGCGGTGTTCTTCCAGCGCGTGCAGACTGACAGAAACGATCGGGAGTCCGGTCCGGCCAAGGCCTTGGCGCGGGCCGTGTTTCAGATCAACTATCGGGAGGATCCGGCGTCCATCGAGGATCGATTCCGCGTGTGGCTCGAAGAGTGCATCGTCGCCGGACTGAGTGACTGGCGAACCGCGGACCTGTAATTCCAATCAATAGAACAGGACGGCGACCACGAACAGCACCACCGCGAAGGCCAGCATCCACTGCCACATCTCCTGCTTGTCCTCGGCGGGCAGGAGCTGGAAGGTGATGCCGCGGTGGGAGGCGACCGCGTTGCGCAGGAACGGCGCCGACGAGACGCCGTAGCTCTCCATGACGAACGAGCGGCCGCCGGTGCGCTGCTCGACCATGCCCAGGCCGTCGGTGTTGAGGCGGGTGCGGATGCCCTCGAGGTCGGCCTCGAGCGACTCGTCGTAGTCGATGCCCCGCACGTACTCCCGCAGGACGTCGTCGAGGTTGGTGCCGGTGCGCGAGCCGATGCCGACCGGGTACACGGTGAGCCCGCGCCGCTGGAACTCGGACAGCGCCGCGTCGAGCCGCGACATCTGCTCGCGGGTGCCGAAGAAGTCCCCGTCGGTGAAGAGGATCACCAGGCGGTCCGAGCGCTGCTCCGGGACCCATTCCTCGTCGCCGGACTCGAAGCGGTCCTGGTTGTCGGTGGACTGGTAGACGTGCTCGAAGGCCGACGCGATGTCGCTGTCCCACGGAAACGCGTCGCCCGAGAGCGTGTTCGGCGGCGCCACGCGCCCGAGCTGCTCGATGAAGCGGTCGGCGTCGGACGACATGTGGGCCTTGCGCACCGCCGTGGTGCCGAAGACGAACAGCGCCGTCCGGTCGCCCGGCGTGAGGATCTCCTCGGTGTACAGGTTCAGGGCCTCGCGCACGGCCAGCTCCAGCCGCGACGGCCCGAGGTCGGTCACCCACATGGAGGCCGAGCCGTCGATGACGATGGCCACGTCGACGTCGCCGCGCTTGAACGTGCGCCCGCCGAACACCCAGTAGGGGCGCGCCGCGGCCGCGGCGACGGCGACGAGCACGAGGACGGCGACGAACCAGAACTTGATCGGCCCGACCAGCGGGTACGTGGAACCGTGGGTGCGCGCCGGACGCAGCACCACGCGCAGGGCGAAGACCGCGAGCCCGACCGCCAGCAGCACCAGCGAGATCGGGATCGCCATCAGGAACTCCGGGTTCTCGAACTCGACGGCGTTCCGCAACACCGATAGCTGCATGGCTCGGACCTCTCAGGAGACGAGTTGGACTAGCCGCGGCGGCGGCGCGTGGGCGTCCCTTCCCCCTTCATCTGCTCGAGCTCGGGGGCCTGCAGCTCGCGCAGCGGCTCGAGCGCGAGACGCACCGCGTCGGGGTTGCTCGTCAGGTCGTAGTTCCACTTGTACTCGAAGCGATCGGCGCCGTCGCTGCGCAGGGCGCGCTCGAAGTCGGCGTTGACGTCTTCGAGCACCTCCTGGATGATGGCGGCCTTGATCGCCAGCCCGTCCGGGTTGTCGTCGCTGATCGCCCGGTACCGCTGGCGCGCGAGCTGGAACTTCGCGCTGCCCAGCAGGTACGAGGCGCGCGGGTCGTCGACCTCGTCGGACAGGTTCTCGACCACGGTCTCGTAGTCGCCGCGCAGGTAGCGGTAGGCCGCCTGCTGGAGGAAGGCGTCGCCGAACAGGTAGGCCTCGGCCAGCCACTGCACGCCCCAGGCGCGGCTCTGCTCGTAGAACGCCGTCACCTGGTCGAGCTCGGACTCGGCCTGCTCGAAGTTGCCGCGGCGGACGCTGTCGCTCAGCCCGTCGAGGCGCTCGTAGAATCCGGCCAGGCTCAGCGACGGGGCGGCCACCACGACGAGGAAGATGACGGCCAGGACGAAGCCGAGCAGGTAGCGAAAGGCATGCTCGCGGTCGAGCAGATCGGTCACGCGCATCGTTGGACTCCAGTCGGGCCGCCTACGGGCCCGTTCCCCAGAACAGCTCGGCCACGAACCCCATCGGGATCCCGACCACGAGCATCGCCAGCGCCGCCAGCAGGAAGCGCGGGTAGATCGGCACCTTCAGCGCCCGGTGCTTCAGCTCGTAGCGAACCGCCTCGCGCTCGTCGATCGCCTCGTAGGCCCGGGTGAGGCTGTCCTGGTCGGTGACGTCGAAGTAGTCGCCGCCGTACTCGCGGATCATCTCGATGAGCCGGGGCGTCGTCGTGGGATGCCCGATCATCGCGGTGCGGATGTCGCTGGTGTTGATGTAGATGATGTAGGGCACGATGTTGCGCTGGTTGAGCGCGGCGAACTCCGAGTCGGGGAACTCGTCGACGGCCGCGTCCGTGATGATCAGCACCGCCCGGTTGAGATTCGTGCCCGCGCCGGTCAGCGCCTCGTCCTGCTCGAAGTGCCGCATGATCGAGCGCAGCGGGCGGATGATGTTCGTGTCGCCCTCGGCCGGAATGATCCGCACCTTGTCGGGCGGGACCACCATGGCCTTGTCGAGCCGCTGCGTCGTGACGTACGGCGCGTCCCACACCTGGAAGTAGTAGAGCTCGTCGTCGGTGACGAAGTCGTCGACCATGTACGGATAGGTCGAGAACAGCCACAGCGAGACGCGGTCGTTCTTGTCGCGGCGCATCTCGAGGAACTCCAGATGCGCGTCGCGGGCCACCTCGGCCTTCGACTTGCCGGTGTCGGGGAACTCCCACGCCATCGAGCCGGACGTGTCGACGAGATCGACCCGCACCCGCGACTCGATGTAGCCGCTGACCTCCTCCGTGGCGGTGAGGAACGGGTCGGCCGCCGCGAAGAGGATGAGCGCCAGCGCCGCCCCGACCAGCACCTTCGGCACGCCGTGGAGGGCGCGCGCGAAGAACCGCTTCTGGTGCAGCAGGTCGATGTCGTGCCCCGAGTGGTGGCGCGTGTGGCGCCGCTGCCGCAGGCCCAGGCGGCCCAGGGTGAGGAACACGCCGGCGACGACCAGCACGGTCAGCACGATGGCCATGCCGATGTCACCGTAGCGGATCTGCTCGAACTGCGTCTCGATGAGCTCGAGCGCGCTCGACTGCACGAAACCGACGAACTCGTCCCAGGTCATCAGCATGGCGTCACCGTGTCACCGTACTTCGAACAGCGACCTGATCTGCATCCAGAGCCGGATGTGCGGCCGCAGCCTCGACAGCGAATCCTCGAACGCCCGCGCCTCGCCGCCCGGATCGGCGATGGGCGCCGTCGAGTCGTGCTCCAGGCTCGACTGGTAGTCGACCAGCCGCGCGGTCATCCAGCTCAGCGCCTCCTTGCGCGGCCCGTCCTTGAGCCCCGCGACGTACGAGCCGATCTCCTTCGGCGTGTCGCCGACGTGCAGCTCGGGCAGCTCGGCCTGCAGGTACTCGCGGCCATGGATGATCAGGTTGCGGCGGACGTCCTGCTGGACCGCGCCGTTCTCGGCGGGCCGCAGCCGGGCGAGCTCCCGGACGTGCCGCAGCAGGCTCCGCCGGGCCTGCCAGATGGAGGGCGGGACGGGAATCTGCGCCTCGAGCTGCTCGAGCTCCTCGTCCTCCTTCCGCTTCGCCTCGGAGACCGCCCGGGGCTTGCGCGCCTGGCGCACGAGCATGACCAGCCAGACCACCAGCGGGATCGGCGCCAGCGCCCAGGCGAGGACCCGGAAGGCGGTGGCCCGGGCGCCGAAGGCGCCCAGCTCGATGGTGTCGCGGATGTCCAGCAGCGGCGTGTCGGTGAGGGTCGTCACGTAGCGGATGAGGTTGGCCCCGCTGTCGACCTGCCGCACCTCGGCGTCCTCGACGTCCTCGCCGAGGTCGCGCAGGAGGTAGTAGAAGCTGAACCCGGGCAGGATGTACGTGGACTTCTCCGGGGCGATCAGCCGGAAGGTGTAGTGGAAGTCCCAGATGTGCTCGTCGTCGACCTGCCGCTTGCTCACGTCGAGCGCGAGCCCCTCGAACGGGTGCACGGGCAGCGTCTCGGGCACCATCCGGTCCTCGAGGATGAGGATCTCCTGGCCGTCGTCGATCAGATCCGGGAACCGCACGCGGTAGGTCTGCAGGATCGGGTCGCCGGTCTTGACGACGGTGGGCTCGACCTCGAGCGTCTCGATTCGGACCAGCGACGCCTCTTCCGGGGGTGCCTCGGCGGCCGGCTGCGGCTGCGCCGCCGCGGGCGCGCCGCCGAGCGCCGCCGTCAGGGCCCATACCGCCGCGCCGGTCGTCCAGCAGCTACGTCTCATCACGTTCTCAGTCACCACGATCCCTCACCGGGACATGCGCGAAATCAGGAACTTCGCGAGCTCGTCCGCATGATTCTCGGGAGTCAGCACCACCGAGTCGATACCGCACTGATGCTTCAGCCGGTACTGGATGTCGGCGTGCGCCTCCTCGATCTGCCGGCGGATCGCCCCCGCCTTGCGGGCGGAGATGACCGTCTGCTTGCCGGTCTCCATGTCCGAGATCCGGATGTACCCGAGCCGGCTCTTCACCTCGAACTCGCCCGGGTCGTCCAGAATGAGAAACATCATATCGTGCTTCGCCGCCAGCGTACGCAGCCGCTTGAAATCGATCGCGTCCGGGTCGTTGACGAAGTCCACCAAGTCGGAGAGGACCACGACCGAGTGGCCCGTCTTGAGCCGCGCCAGCATGAAGTCGATGGCGACCGAGAAGTCGGCGTGCCGCCGCGACGGGAACTCCCGCTCGAGCTGCAGCTTGTCGAAGATCTGCTTCGCCATGTGGAAGACCTGCGGCGAGCCGAGCCGCGGCCGCATGTACATCTCGACGCGGTCGGAGAAGCCGAGCAGGCCGACGGGGTCGCGGATGTTGGCGCGGGTCAGGCCGATGTTGCCGATCAGCTCGAGCAGCAGCAGCGCCTTGTTCGACTCGTGCGAGAGCTGGAACAGGGTCGAATGGGACAGATCGACCACGAGCAGCGTGCGC
>CAZMWA010000347.1:0-31066 GCA_964569405.1 uncultured Vicinamibacteraceae bacterium
ACGTACCGCGACCTCGGGGGCGACTACTTTGACCGCTTCGACAAGCAGCGCGCCTTGAACAACCTCCTGCGACGGGTCCGCCAGCTCGGCTACGACGTCACCCTCACCGCAACCCCTCAACCGACTGGAGTTTCTTCGTAGTGCGTAAAGGTGTTGCCATACTGACTGGCCGGCAGTCACGTCCGTCTCGCTGTCCACCAACAGGAGCGGGATCCGTCCCGGATGCGGATTTCCAACCGCCGTCCGAAAGAGATCGAAAGTCCTGGCGCGCCCACCGCCCCGCACCACGCGCGGCATGCGTTCCTGAAGTCCGGCGCCGGCGAAAAACCTCATCCAGGCCCGGCGGAACAGGCGGGTGAGGTTTTCATTCCGATCGCTGCCGCCTTCAATGTAGAGCACCGCGCTCACCAGCGATTGCCCCCCAGTTCACCCGAGCTCCAAAGCTCGCCGAGGCTGTACCTGTCCAACCAAGCCTTCAGTCTCACACCGTCCAGCCGCCCGAATCGCGATTCCCCGTTGTCCTTCTCGCAGACGACGACGCTGGACGGGTAGTCCGTCAGGGCGTCGACGAGCATGCGCGAGTGGGTCGTCACGACAACTTGCGTCCGCTCGGACGCCTGCACGAGCAGCTTCGCGGTAGCCGCTACGACGTCCGGATGCAGGCCAAGCTCCGGTTCTTCCAGTGCGATCAGCGGCGGAGGGTCAGGATGCAGCAGGATCGCGAGCAGGCTCAGGTACCGAAGCGTGCCGTCGGAAAGGAGCGTCGCGGGGATCTGGCGCCCGCCGCGTTCCTCCAGGAAGAGCGCCACGGTACCGCCCGTCACAGGGCACGACACATCGACGATGTCGTCGAACAACTCACGCAACGCCTCTACGAGCTGCCTCTTCGCTTGTCCCCGAAAGTGCGAGAGCACGATCGCCAGGTTCTCCGCGTCGTCCTTCAGAAAATCGCTCGGTCCGTGCGCGCTCTGGTTCCGGCGCATCGCCGCCGCCGGTCCGAATGACCAGTTCTGATACAGACGGATCTGTTCGTACTGCTCCTGGAGCAGGTTGAGAGTGGGATAGACTCGCGGCTCCCGAATCTGGGAAAGGACGGACGCCTCAGGCTTGGCATCCCTGTGGATGAACCGCATCCCCGCGGCACGGGGGCGCCGGAGGCCGAGTGTGTGTCGACCGGCGTCGAGTCGATAGTGCAATTCTTCGGAGTCGGAGGCGCCGGTGATTGCGATTTCCTCGGCGGTCACCTGCAAGCGCCCCCCGTTGTCTGCGACCGTGAATGTGTGTCGAAGGGGTCGTTCGCCGGCCGGGCAGTCGACGATCACCTCCACGGTCGCCGCGCCGGGCGCGTTCTCGCCCTTCCAGAGCCACTCCCAAATGCCCCCCCTTCTCGTCACAGGCGCCGCGAGACTCCTGGGCGCGGCACGAAGAAGACCGAGCACCTCCAGCAGATTGGACTTTCCCGAACCGTTCGGTCCGATCAACACGTTCAGCGGCTGCATCGGCAGATCGATGCCGCTTGGCCCGAACGACAGAAGCCTCGAAACCTTCAGTCTGCGGATCAGCATGAGACTCCGATAGCCCCCTCAGAGATCCGCCGCGCTCCCGGCCTCCACCCTTTCCGCCGTCGTTGTCTCCAACCCGCCCGCGTCGGACAATTCCCATTTCAACGAAGAAGCTGCCACGGCTCCTTCCGGTACCCGTAGCATCGTTCCGCCCGAGTGAGCGTCAACGTCCCCTGTCAACTCAGCCCACCCTGAGACGGCGTCCAGTTCAAGCGAATTGAAGGTATCGATGTCGCGGACGTTCCGCGAGAAGCCCTCGATGTAGCTGACGAGGTGCTTGTCGATGTGGTCGGGGCCGCCCCGCAGCCGCTCGAAGTCGAGCGGCGATTGGTTGTGGAAGCGCTGCCCGGCCACCCGGTTCAGGACCGAGTCGAGGGCGTCGCCGTGCAGCCGACCGCCAGCCGACCGCCTGCCGGCGAGGACCTTGGCCTTGGTCGGCGCGAGCACGCAGTCGAAGCGGCGCAGGACCGTCATCGGCAGCACGACCCACTCGTACTGCGGCGGCCGGTACGGACCGCGCAGCAGGTCGGCGATCTGCCAGATCAGGTTGGCGCAGTAGCTGTGGTCGGGCATCCGGGCACGCTCACCGGCAGTCATCCGCAGCGTCGATTGTACCCGCGGCATCCGGGACCGCCCGCGGCGCTGGCCTGCCGACGTCGATCACGCGGACAACGATGCGGCGCGCTTCGGCCGCGGAAAGGGATTCCGTCAGGCGTGCTTCGAGTTCCGGTCCGCTGCGCGGCGGCGAGCCGTCCGGCGGGGGCGGCGTGCCGTCTGCGCCGAACCAGAACACCAGGTAGATCCCGTAGCCGTCCGTCGCTGGATCCTGCGTGTAGTGCGCCAGTAACTGGCCGCGCATGGCGCTCCACAGGTCTCGATGCGTGTTTTTCTTGATCTCGATCGGTACCTGGAAGTCGCGGCACGCGACCCGAACGTCCGCTCGGCGATCGTTCGCGTAGCGTCCTTCCGGCTGGACGTCGATAACCGGGGCAAGGCGCTCGCGCAGCAGCACCAGCAGCGCGTCGCGGCACGAGTCCTCGTGCTTCGGCTCGCCCGGCCGGCGGTGTCGCTGCTCGTTCCAGAACAGCCGCCAGCCATTGGCGTTGCCCGTTCGCACCTCGGCCGCGATCTCGCACAGCCGGTCCGCCAGCAGCCCCGCCAGATCGCCGGCGTTGGCGGGGGGGCCGTTCGCCAGCGTTCGGCAGACCTGCTCGATGTCCGGCGGGCGGTAGTCGGCATCGCGCCGTACGACCCGCTGCTCGTCACACTTGCGGACCAGCGCTTCGCGCCAGGCGGACAGGGACGGGTCGGAAGCCAGATCCGCTAGGGCGTCGCCAGCGGCGCGGTCCGGGGACGCCGCGAGGCGGTCCAGCAGCACGCCGATGCCGATCGAGGCCTCGAGAACGAGTGACAGGTGGCCGAAGCCGTGCGCCTGGAAGGGACCGAAGACCGATCCCAGAAGACGAATCAGCAAGGCCAGCTCGGGCGCCTTCATACCACGAGACAGACGGTGCCCCTCGTCGGTCATGAAGAATGCGGCCAGTTGCCAGATGCGAGCGTCCCGGCCTTGCACGAACGACTCGAGCAGCGCGCGCCAGCGGTCCGGCGCCGCTACGAAACCGGCGGCCAGCCAGAACGTGCGCTGCGCGTCGTTCATGCTCCGCGCGCCGAGCTTCCTCTCTATCAGCCCGCACAACTCCGGCCGGTCGGCCCACTGCAGGGCCGCCGCTAGCAGCGAGGTCAGCGCGCCGACCTGCGCGTTGCGGCAGCGCGTCGGAAAGGCTCGCAACAGCGGCAGCGCGGCGTGAGCGGCCACCTCGCGGTGATCCTCGTCGTGCACCAGTGCATGGAGCGCAGGGACGGCTGCGCTCCCCCCTCGCAACTCGGCGGCGGCGTGCAGGCGCAGCACGTCCGCCACAATCTCCGGCTGGAACCGGGCGACCCGGCGATACCAGCGGTCGGGGGCGGCAACGGGCGTCGTGTAGTAGAACGCGAGCGCGCTGCGAAGCGGGCGTTCGTTGAGCGGCAGCGGACCGTCGGGTTGCGCGGCGTCGAGCGCGGCCATGCCGGCCAGAACGGGCAGCGCCAGGCGATATTCCTCGCCCTGCGCCGCCCTGCGGATGACGTCCTCGGCGGACGGCACGTCCGTCCGCGCCGGCGCGCCGTGCAGGCCCGCGAGCGCCGCATCGACCAGTCTCGCGTCGGGAGCCAGCAGGTTGCGCAGCCGCGTCCGGGCGTCGTCCCCCGTGACCTCCGGCAGCAGCCCGAACCACGCGGCAGCCAGCGGACGGAGCAGCGCGGGCGGGCAGCGGTTCTCTCTCAGCGCCGTTGCCTGCGCCCGGACGGCCTGCAGCAGGGGTTGCCGGCGCTGCTCGTCCCTCGCGAGCCAGGTCCGCCGGCGCGCGCCGTGACCCGCATCGATCGGACTTGCGAGCATGTCCTCGAGCCGCCCCCGCAGCCGGTCACGACCGCGGGTTCGTTCCCGCAGACCGTCGACCGACAGGCCGGCGGCGCCGGCGCCGGCCACCACCGCGCCCAGCGCGCGGCGGAGCAGCCAGTCGGCGGCGCGCGGGTCCGCGGCGGCGAGCGCTTCGTCCAGGCACCAGCAGGCAAGGTCCGGCGGCGGAGCGGCCTCATAGAGACGTTCATCGATGCGGGGCTCGCCGGCCGGATACCCCGACTCCGTCCAGCGCCGCAGGCCCTCCGCGACGATCGCTTTCTGCCTGTCCGGCCGCGCGGCCAGCCAGGCGCGCACGCGCGGCACGGGGCTGCCGTTGCCGGCGCCCGTCTCATCGTCGAGCAACGCCAGGCTTTCGGCGTACGACCGGGAAACCAAACCGACGCCGAGCCAGTCCCAGAGGCGCCCGGCGTCCAGCGCATCCCCGTGCGCGTCCAAACCGCGCGCCAGCAGGTCCAGCGTGTTCAGGCCCGTCAGAGCCGGATCCGTCGCCTCCCGACCCGGACCCGCCGCGGCCGGAGCGGGCGCGCCGCGGCGGCGGGCTAGTTGGTCGAGCAGGACGGCCACGTCCGCATCCGGCGCCCGTTCGGGAAGGGAGTGCCAGAAGCTCGTCCGGCCCGGCCCGTCGGCGAGGTAGTCCAATACACGCGATGCCGGCAGGTGATGCGGAAAGAGATGTGACAGCAGCGCGTCCCGTAGCTCGTCATCGGGGTCCGAGAGGTCGCCGCAACGGATGTCGTCGAGCAGGACATCGAGCGCCGCGCTCGTTTCCTGCCCGTGCGCGGCCGTCCGGATGAATGCGTGCAGCGCTGCCGCGCGGATGTACGGGTACCGGTTGTCGTCCCGGACGACGTCCAGGAGTAGCTCCGATACGCCCGGCAGCGGGCCAGCCGCCGCACGCAGGACGAAGAACGCGAAGCGCTGGTGTCCGGGGTCGCGGCGCGGCTCACCCAGGATCTCTCGCAGTGCCGGTTCGAGATCGGCCGTCACGAATGCCCCGGCACCCGACGCCGAAGGGAACTCGGCGAGATGCGACGCCTCTCGGTGCAGCACTTCCAGCAGCCGAAGCTTGTCGGCCGGCGGGAAGGCCCGTGCGTCCCCGTACAGGGCAACGCCGATCGGGTCGCGGTCGATCAACTCACGACGAACGCCGGGGTATCCGCACAACGCCGCCAGCCATCCGGCGAGCCCTCGGAGTGGCGTCACGACCTTGCCGTCGCCGCCCGTCATCAAGGCCAGGACGCGTCGCACCGGCAGTCCATCCTCGATCCGGCGGGCGACGTGCCGCGCGGCGAGGAACTCCGCGACGTGGCGGTGGACCGGGGAGAATAGCCCCCCGTCCGGCGACGTGAACAACCGCGTGGCGAGAGCGCGTCCAAGGCGCTCCCGCACGGCTGCGGCCGATTCCGCCGCGCACTCGGACGCTTCGACGCAACGATCCAGGACCGGAAAGCGTGCGTTCGATGCCGGGCCGCGCAGCGTGCAGCCGTCGCGGTCCGCGAGGAGGAGTCCGGCGCACAGTCGCCCTGCGGCATCGACCATCTCGTTCGGGGAGACGTGCCGCGCGTCGAACGCGATGCGGTGCTCGTCGTTGGTCTCCTCAACCATCGAGCGGCAGGCGATCTCGAACGTCTCGCGGCGGCTCTCGGGCCATTCGGCGCCCGACCGGACGACGTCGGCCAGCATGGCAAGGCTCAGCGGGTTCGCGAGCAGCGCATCGAGACCGCGGTCTGCGGCCGACCGGATGAACGCTGCCGCATCCGGCACGTTGCGTTCATCCAGAATCCGCAACACATCATCCGACGTCAGCGGATCGAGCGCGAGCACCGTGACGCGGCCGTCGGGCGCGACCGACTGCAAGCGATCGCGGTCGTTCGCCCCCAGCCAGTCCGCGGCCCGGCACGACAGGCGGAAGCGCGGCCTGCCCAACGCATCGAGACGTGCCCGGACCGCGTCGAACGACGTGCGCGCATCGGATAACCCGGCGCGCACCTCGTCGAGACCGTCGATGAACAGAATCCTGTTGCGCCACTCGGGGTGCGCCGCAAGATCGAGCGTCAGGAAATCGCGCGCGGCAACCACCAAGGCATACTCGCCCCCGAGCGCCGCGCACTCGGACCGCAAGGCGGTAGTCTTTCCGGCTCCGGGATCGCCGAGCAGCACATACGCGGATACGTCGCGACAGCCGGCCAGCGGCCGCGACTCCGCCGCCGGCACTGCCGCGCTGGCCGCGGCGCGTTCCGACCCGCGTTCGTCGGGCACCGGCGTGCACGTTCGGGGCACGGAACTCATGTCTCGTCCAACCATCGGTCGGCAGGCACGGAGAGGAACTCGTTGAGGGGCGCGCCGCCCTCGCCAACGAGCAGAGTCCGGCCGGGCCGGAAACGCGCCGAGAACGCGTCCATGCCGCGCCGGTCCGCCCGCCGCGGGCCGCTTTTGACCTCGATGGCGACCAGCCGCCGCCCACGCCGCAGCACGAAGTCGACTTCGTCCGGGCCGTCGCGCCAGTAGTGCAGGCGCGTTGCCGTCGAGGCGGTGTTGAAGAGATGCGCCCCGACGGCACTTTCGGTCAGGCGTCCCCGGTACGTCCGGTCCGCCATCGCTTCATGGAAGGAATAACCCGAGCCGGCTGTCATGAGCGCGGCATTCAGCACCAGCAGCTTGGGACTCGACCCGCGCCGACGCGGTGCACGGCCGGCGTGCTTCGGCAGCCCGGCGAGCAGGCCTGCGGCCGCAAGCAGGTCGAGATAGCGCGCCAGCGTCGTCGTGTTCCCGGCGTCCTGCAACTGGCCCAGCATCTTGTTGTACGCCAGGATCTGTCCGGACCACTCCGTGCCCAGCTCGAAGAGCCGCTTGAGCAGCGCCGGCTTGTCCACCCGGGTCATCGCCAGCAGATCGCGTTCGAGGTGCGGCTCGACGATGGCCTGGAGCACGTAGTCGCGCCACTGGTCGGGGTTCCGCCGAATCGCGGCGCCGCGCGGGTAGCCGCCGAAATAGAGGTACTCCGGCAGGCTGACGCCGAACGCCGCCGACATCTCCGCGAACGACCAGTGGGTGACGGGGACGCGCTCGAACCTGCCGGCCAGACTCTCGCTCAGCCCGGCCTGCACCGACATGGGCGACGAGCCCAGGATGACGACGTGCAGGGGACAGTCGCCGGCCCGATCCGCATCCCAGAGCCCCTTGACCGCCTCGGACCAGCGGGGGATCTTCTGGATCTCGTCGAGGACCAGCACCGCGCCCCGGTCGGATCGCTCCGCCGTGCGCCGGGCCGCTTCCCACTGGCGGACGATCCAGCGCGTGTCCCGCGTGTCCGGCTGGGGCGCAACCCGCACGTCGACTTCGTACTGCGCGTCGACGAGCCCGGCGGGGTCGGGCTCGTCGACGGCCAGATAGCGGGACGCCATGTCGATCTGCGGGAGCGCCTGCCGGACGATCGTGGTCTTGCCGGTCTGGCGCGGGCCGAACAGGGCGTGGATGAACGTCGGCTTCTCCGACAGGCGTCGGATCAGGGTCGCGACCTGGGCGCGCTGAAAGCTCACAGATCATGATTATACTACTGAGCACTTTACTCAATAGCACAATCAGCACTACTCCAGCCAGCGGCGGCGCGTCAGCCCCGCAGCCCGAAGACGAACAGCGAGTGGCCCGCCCTGATGGTGCAGTCCGGTCTGAAGCGGCGGACACCTCTACTCCACCAACGCCGCAACGCCATCGCGGAAGTGGCGGAAGCTCGGCGAGCGATTCGTGGCCACGTCCATCTTCGACGCGATTCTCCGGGCAGCCTCAATCTTCGGATAGCGCCCGCGGTAGACGCCATGCTTCCTCAGATGGCGGTGGAGCGCCTTCCAGCCGCCCCTCTCCGGGCTGCGGAACAGCGCGGATCTCGGGTTGGTAGCGGGCAGACTCGGAAACGCCGCGCGAAGCGCCGCCGGATCGCCGAGGAACCACGACTCCAACTCCTCCACGACGACGCGGTTCAAGAGCCGGAACCGCCCGCCCTGGTCTGGACGCGATCGTGTCGGCAGCCCTGTCCGTGCCGCGAAGGTGTCCAGTTGTCGCTTCAGGGCGAGGCAATCGTCATCGTGGCGATCCACTAGCACGACGACCCGAACGTCCTCACCCTGTTCAACGCGAACTCGATACGCGCGCAGGCGCGCCTCCAGCACGTTCAAGAGATTCGGCTTGCTCTTGAGGTTCACGATCTTCCAGCGCACGGCAGCGGGAATCAAGTCTCGCAGCAGATGACGCAACGCTGCTTCGGCCGATGGTTCTTCGACCAGCACCTCCAGTCGCGACATCAGTCCGACTCCGCCAGCGGGTCGCCATGCTCGAAGTGCCCCTCCATCCAGAGATCGCCGAGCTTGGCGCCTTCGTTCATGAACGCCTTGATGCCTGGCATCTTCGAGACGCGATGAGCCTGCGTGTAGCCGTCGGAAC
This sequence comes from uncultured Vicinamibacteraceae bacterium, assembly GCA_964569405.1. Classification (GTDB taxonomy): domain Bacteria; phylum Acidobacteriota; class Vicinamibacteria; order Vicinamibacterales; family UBA8438; genus JAAXGX01. Next base: position 8,461 of record CAZMWA010000347.1, read on the forward strand.
CACGGGATAGAACGCGCACTTCCTCGGATCGCAATCCGTCAATGAAGTACGGCGAATGGGTAGTGACGATGAGCTGCGCGCGCTCCGCCGCCTGCAGGCACTCCTCGGCGAGTTCCGGCAGCAGACGCGGGTGCAGGAAGTTCTCGGGCTCTTCGATGCCAATCAGCTTGGGTGGCGCGGGGTCGTGGAGGATGGTCAGGTAGGCCAGCAGCTTCAGCGTGCCGTCGGAGGCGAAGCGCGACAGCACCGGCGTCGAGAACGGCGCGTCCTTGATCCGCAGTAGCAGCCGGCTGTCGGCAAGCGTCTCCGCTTCGACTCTTTCAATCCGCGGAACCCGTCGACGCATGGCCGCGAAGACCTGCTCCAGACGGTCGGGATACTGCTCGCGCAGGTACTGGATGACGTTCGGCAGGTTGTCACCGGTCGGCGACAGGCGTTCCTCCGCTCCCGCCTCGGGGTTGCCGCGGGTGTCATCGGCCGAGAGATAGGAGAGATGCCAATCCGTGATGAACGTGCGTAGCGCGATCACGCGTGGATTCTCTGCCAGCGTACCCAGCGTGCTCACCGCCAGCACGTCCGGACCGGACAGTTGTCGGGGGATTCGCCGGTCGTCCTTCTCGGGAGTCTCTCCGGTGACCACCTCGCCGGCGCCGAGCCTGTAGTCCAGGAAGTTGAAGGGCCGGCCGGACCCACCACCTCTCGTCCATCGCAGGAACTCGTGCGACACCACGGGACGGCCCTTCTGCTCGTTGATCTCCAGGTGGTAGGTGATGAGCGGCGACTTGGGCCGCTCGCTGCGCTCGCGATACTTCAGCTCGATGACAATGGGTCCGGTGCTGTCGCGGCTGCGCAACTCCTGGAAGCGGCCGCGACGATCCCAAGCCCTGCGGATGCCGTCGGACAGGCACTCCGACAGAAACGCAAAGACGTCGAATACGGTGGACTTCCCGCTGCCGTTGGGACCGAGCAACGCGGTGAGCGGCGTCAGTCGGTCCAGAGTCACGCTCCGCAGGGCCCGGTAGTTCCTGACCGCCAGAGACTCGACCCGCGGCGGCGGAGCCTTTGTCATTTCGGCGCCTTCGGCAACGGAACTCAGTCCCGCAACCCGAAGACGAACAGCGAGTGGCCCGCGGCGATGGCGACGTACTGCTGGCCGGCGACCTCGTAGGTGATCGGCGCTGCGAGCGTGTTGCCGCCGGTGACGGCGCGCCACAGCAGGTCGCCGGTGCGGGCGTCGAGCGCCTGGAAGTAGCCCTCGCGGCCGCCCACGAACAGCAGGTCGGTGGCCGTGGTCAGGACGCCGCTGTTCATGACGTCGTAGGTCTCCCACTGCCACACCTTCTCGCCGCTGAGCGGGTTGAAGGCCAGCACGGAGCCGGACCCGACGGCGGCGGTCCAGGTGTTGACGTGCCCGCGGCCCACGGCCGGCGGCTCGGGGACGCCCCTGACCGGGCTGCGGTTGCGGCTGCCCGTGTAGAGCTGGCCGGGCGTGTACTCGACCGGCGCGGAGTCGAAGACGGTGGCGTAGTCCTCCCACGTCGAGAAGTACATCAGCCCGGTGCGGGGGCTGTACGAGGGCGAGTACCAGTTCGTCCCGCCCTGCTTGCCGGGATAGGTCGGCCGGTCGGGGCCCTGGGGGGTCTGGATCGGCGTGCCGCTGTCGTCGAGCCCTTCCGCCCAGTTGATCCGCGTGAACGGGTTGCCCGTGAGGAACCGGCCCGTGACCCGGTCCAGGATGTAGAAGAAGCCGTTGCGGTTCGCCCACAGCATCGCCTTGACGGTCGTTCCGTTCACGTCAAGGTCGACGAGGACCGGAATCTGCACGGCGTCGTAGTCGTAGCGGTCGCCCGGGGTGAACTGGAAGTACCACGCCAGCTCTCCGCTGTCGGCGTCGAGCGCCACCACCGAGCTGGCGTACAGGTTGTCGCCCGGCCGCTGGTACCAGGCGTAGTCGGGCCCGGGATTGCCGACGCCCCAGAACGTCAGGTTCGTCTCCGGATCGTATGAGCCGGTCAGCCACACGGCGGCCCCGCCCGTCTTCCACGCCTCGGGGTCGCAATGCTCCATCGCGGGCGTGCAGGGCTCCCAGGTCTCGTGCCCCGGCTCGCCCGGCCCGGGGATGGTGTAGAAGCGCCAGGCCTCCGCGCCCGTCGCCACGTCATAGGCCGCGATGAAGCCGCGGATGCCCATGTCGCCGCCCGACGTGCCGACGATCACCTTGTCGCCAACCACCAGCGGGGCATGGGTGATCGCGTAGCTGTAGGTGGGATCGGCCACCTGCGTCTTCCAGAGGGGCCCGCCGCTCTTCGCGTCGACCGCCACGACCATCGCGTCGACGGTGCCCATCAGCAGGATGTCGCCGGCAATGGCGAGGCCGCGGTTGCTGAATCCGCAGCACGGCCGCGCGTCGGGCGACGGGACGTGCTCGTAGACCCAGAACACGCGTCCCGTGCGAGCGTCGAGCGCCACCACGTCGTTGGGCGGCTGCGTGAGATACATGACGCCGTCGACCACCAGCGGCGTCGCCTGGAAGTGGTGCGACGTGCGCGACTGGAACACCCACTTCATCTCGAGGTCGCCGACGTTGCCGGGGGTGATCCGGTCCAGCGTGCTGTGCCGCTGGCTGGCGTAGGTGCCGGAGTAGGTCAGCCAGTTGTGCGGCTCCGCGGCGCAGGTCACCCCGGAACGGCTGGTGAACGCCGCCGCGGGCAGGAGCAGGGCGCAGGCGGTCAGTGCGACCAGCGATCGTCTCATTGCGGCACCAGTCCCTTCAGCGTCACGAGATACGCCAGCAGGTCGGCCAGCTCGGGTTCGCTCAGCGTCTCGGCGTACGACGGCATAGGCGACGCCGCCAGCACGGTCAGCTCCTGCAGGTCGGCCTTGTCGAGGGAGACGAGACGCTCCTGCTCGTCGAAGATCTGGACGGTGTAGGTGTCCTCGTTGAGGCGCCGGCCGGTGACGACCTCGCCGTCGCGCGTCACCGCGCGCAGCGGGCGATTCAGGGGCAGCATCGATCCCGTGGGATCGAGCAGCGTCTCGCGTAGCGATCCCGCGCCCCGAACCGCACCGATCGACGTGAGGTCGGGCCCCAGGCGGGATCCCTGTCCCGCCACCCGGTGACAGCTTCCGCAGTCGCCCTTGCCCTCGAAGACCGCGCGGCCGCGCGCGGCGTCGCCGAGAGTGACGACGCCGCCGTCGTAGTCGCGCATGTTGCGCACGTAGGCGATCAGGGCCAGCATGTCGGCGTCGGTGTAGTTACCCGGCGGCATCCCGGCGGCGGGGATGCCGTTCGTCAGGATGCGGCGGAAGTTCTGGTCGGTCGAGGCGTGGCGGAACTGGCCGCTCCTGAGGTTGACGCTGCCGACCCCGTCGCCCTCCGAGCCGTGGCAGGTCGAGCAGAACTCGTCGTAGAGCTGGGCGCCCCGCTCGATGTCCGCCCGTTCGTACTCCGGGGCGGGTCCCTGCGCCGCCCCGGCGGCGAGCCCCTGCCCGACCATGCCCGCGACGAGCGCCGCGGCCGCGCATGACAACCGGAATCGCATCGGCTACGTCCCTCGGGGCCCGGTCCCGCCCGGCGGCGGCAGCTCCCGCATCGCCGCGGCCGGCCGGATCACCGAATCAGTGGTGGTGATGGTGGATCATCTCGTGCTCGGCGTGCGCCTTGTCGCGCTGCACCTTGCGCGCCGCGACACGCGCCTTCTTCAGGTGCATCTGCCGCGTCCCCTCGGAGTCGACGGCGAACAGCGACCACTGCCGGTCGAGCTCGCGTTGCTGGCACGCGGGGCAGGCGCCCGGGTCGTCGCCCAGCACGAGGCGCTCGAACTCGTGCCCGCAGCCCCGGCACTTGTACTCGTATATCGGCATCGTGCGTCTCCCCGTCCGGTCCGATCGCTGCGGCCCGGCGGACTCCTGGGCGGATTATAGCGTCCCGCAGACTCCTAGCGGTCGCCGCGCTTCGCGACCGAGAACCGTGCGTGCGATCCCTGCAAGCGCGTGCTGCCGCCGGCGGCGGCCGAGCTCGCCCCCCCGGCGCGCGCGGCGTCGTCGAAGATCTCGATGTCGCCGTCCGCGACGCGGCGCTGCACCGCGTCGCGCTCCGCGTCCTGCGTGGCGATCTGCCCTTCCTTGCGCGGGCCGAGGCGCAGCACCCGCCCGCGCGACAGCGCGATCTTCAGCGGCCGCCCGGTCTTGTTGAGAACCGTCTTCATGTCTCGTCCCCCCGCGCCGTTCTACGGCGCAGACTCCTGGCCCGCCAATCGTCGCCTGACGGCTCCGCTCGGCGCCCAACCAACCCTGCAGGAGTCTGCGCCGTTCTACGGCGCAGACTCCTGCTCGACGATCTCGGTGCGCGGAGCCGCGACGTCGACGACGCGCGTCTCGCGCTCGGCCCCGCGCCGCACCACGAGGTCGTAGACGCCGTACGGCACGCCGGACAGGGCGAACCGCCCCTCCCGATCGGCGACGGCGGCAAACGGGCTCGGGGTGACGCTGATCGTGGCGGCCATCTCCTGATGCACGTTGCAACGAACCGCGTAGTCGCCGGCGCGGTCGAAGCGGTGATCGAAGGTTCCACCGAGAATGGGCATGCCCACGTTGAAGGTCGTCACGCCGCGCTCGTCGGTGACGTTCACGTTGTGCAGCTCGTTCTCGCTGTTCCTGAACCGCACGGTCTGCCCCGCGCGCACCACCAGCAGCCGCGGGATGAAGGTGCGGCCGTACTGGTCCATCTCCGCGGGCCCGGCGGGCAGCGGAACGTCGAGCGGCGCATGCGGCTCGAGCGTGACGATCGGCGTGGCTCCCCCGGGCCGCCGCTCGAGGCGGCCGGCAACCTCGCTGGTCCCGGGCGCCGGCGGCGACTCCTCTTCCACTTCCAGGGATGGCTGCGGCAAATCGGCCGGTGCGCTCCGGCAGCCGCCCGCAACGAGCGGCAGCGAGCCAACGATGGCGAAGACACGGCACGCCGCGCGCGCGTGTCGCAGGAACCTGACCATGGCGCTGGATCGTACACCGTGTCCGCGCGGCCCGGGCCGGCCTTCGCGGAGGCCGGCTCACGCGCGGCCGGACAACGGCCGATACAAGGGGCGGAGGATTTCGCCATGCCGACCAGCCTGTCCCGTCTCGCCATCTGCGCCGGATGGCTTCTGCTCTTCGCCGGCGCAGCGACCGAGCTGGCGCGCGCGCAGGAGCGCCCCGCGCGTGGGGCGCTCCTGCGTCTGACGGTAGGCGGGACCGCCGAACGGGTGGTCGTCGAGCTCACGAGCGACCGCGCCATCGAGGGCCGGCTGCAGACCGTCGGAAGCCCGGCCACGCGGCTGTTCGTCGACCTGCCGGACATCGTGCCGGATGTCCCCGACGTGACCGACGTGAACCTCGGGGCGGTGCGGCGCGTGCGGGTGGCGCTCAACCGGGCCCGCCCGCCGGTCACGCGCGTGGTGCTCGACCTGGAGGAGACGGCCAGGTACAGGCTGGAGCAGGGGCCCACGCCGCACGAGATCCGGATTACCGTCGAGCCCGACCGGCCGCTGCCGGCGCCGCGCCCGGATCCGCTGCGCGGCAGCGCCACGAGCCGGTCGTTCCGCGGCAGCGCACGCCCCCCGCAGGGCGCACCCGGCGCGGCGGACCGTCCGCTCGCGCCCGGCCGCGCGACGGCCCGGCCGGGCTGCCCGGCCGGCCGCCTGCCGGGCGGGGCCTGCGCGGGCGCGCTCGAGCCGGAGACGGCGTCGTACTCGGACTGGTTCACCGGCGCGGTTCGCACGCTGGCGCTCCTGATCGAGCAGACGACCGACGCGCGCTCGAGTCCGGCCGGGGATCCCCGCGACGACGAGCGGACGGTGTTCGAATGGAGCGCCCTGCAGGACTACCTGACCACCGGCGACCCGCCGCCGACGCTCGAGGCGGCTCACGCGCTGCTGCTCACGGCCGGCGCCGTGGGACACGCAGCCGTCACGATGGCTCGCGAGCACCTGAGCGCCGCCGACCTGCAATCGGCCGTCGCGGGCGCGGCCATGCTCCTGCGGCAGGCAGAGCAACTCGCCGAGCCCGACGCCGCCGGCGACCCGGCGGGCGGCTAGGAGCCCTAAAAACTCAATGCATCATGGTGTAGAGCAGGACGTTGATGCCCAGCCCGTAGCCGTCGGGTGAGAAGCGCTCGAAGTACCTCGGGTCCTCGGCCTCCCGCTCCCAGGCGTCCGCCACGTCCGTGTTGTGCGACATGACCACGAGCAAGCGGCCGTGCTCGTCCGCAATCGCGCGCAGGTGCGGTTCCCGGCTGTCGTAGCCGCGCTCCGACGTCGTGCGGCCGCCGACGCCGTACCAGAACTGGATGGCCGTGATCTGGGGCACCTCGAGCACGTGCATCTGCGTGCGGAACACCGGGTGGCTCAGGGGCAGGTCCCGGACCGGATACTGCGACGGCGGAAGCACGCGCCCGATCTCGCGCTCCCAGTGCACCCAGGCGCGCGAGCCCCAGAAGTCGTCGACCCACAGGAACCCGCCCTTGAGCAGGTACTCCCGCAGCCGGACCACCTCCTCGTTGCTGAAGCCGATCGTGCCGACGTCGGCGGCCATGGTGAACGGGCAGTTGAACAGCGCGTCGTCCGTGAAGCGGACGACCCAGTGGTTCGGCTCCCCGCGCTTGTCCATGCTCACGCGCCCGGTGGTCAGCTCCGAGAACCGGATCATGAGGTTGATGCCCGCATAGGGGTAATCGGTGGACCACCCCATGCCCAGGTGCTCGTACCGCACGCTGTTGTACATGATCTTGCAGAACGCGAAGTCGCGGTCGGGCATGCTCGGCGGGGGGAATCGCGCCGGGAAATTGCCCTCCATGAAACGCCACTGCGCGTGCGCGACCGACAGGCCGGCGGCCGCACAGACCGCCGCCGCGAGCAGACGGAACGACCAGCGCTTTCTCACGTGCCCCTTATAGCACGAAACGTCGTTGCGGCACCCTACGGCGCAGGCTCCCGGCCCGCGAGGCCGAAGCCGCGCAGCGTCGCGTGCGGGTTGAGCAGGCCGTGGCCGAACTCGGCATCGCGTCCGGGCGGTCCGAGATCGACGGCGAAGTACTTGATGGCCGCCTCGATGGCCGCGGGGTCCGTGATGCCCTGCGTCATCAGCATGGCCGCCAGGCCCGCGACGTGGGGCGCGGCCATCGACGTGCCGTGGACGCCGACGATGCGCAGGACGTCGAAGCGCGGCGGGCCGTACTGCTCCGGCGGCAACAGGAACGTCCGGATGGCGCGGTAGTCGAGCGTCTGCTGCAGGACGGCGCTGCGGCGGTGGTCGCCGGGCGGATTGAGGTCGCCGCCGGGCGCGGCGATCTCGACGTAGCGGCCCACGCTCGAGTAGGAAGCCCGCGCGAGCCGGTGGTTGACCGCGCCGACCGACATGACGCCGTCTATGCCGGCGCCGGACGCCGCCGGATGGATCGGGACGTTGCCGACCCCGAACTCGTTGCCGGCGGCGATGGCGACGAACGCGCCGCGGTCGACGGCGTGGCGCAGGGCATCCACGATCAGCGGCGACTCGGACGGCCCCCCGAGGCTCATGTTGATCACCCGCGCGCCGTGCAGCACGGCGTAGCGGACGGCTTCCGCCACGGCCATGTCGCTGGCGCCGCAGCATTCGTCGAGCGCGCCGAAGATGAAGTCCCACGGGCCGCCGATCACCTTGAGCGGCATGATCCGCACGTTGAACGCCACGCCTGCCACGCCGACCCCGTTGTCCGTGAGCTGCCCGACGGTGCCCGCGACGTGCGTCCCGTGGCCGTCGAAGTCGAGGGGATACTCGTCGCCCCAGACGAAGTCGTACGGGGCCACGAAACGATCCGGACCGGCCAGATCGGGAGCCGCCGCGAACGGGAGGTTGAGGGCGCCGAGCGCCGGATAGCGCGTCTCGCCGATGCGGAACGCCCGGGCGTTGAAGTCCACGTCGAGGTCGGCGAACGCCACGCCGCTGTCGATCACGGCGACGACGACCGCGTCGGTGGCGCCGTCGTTGATGTCCCACGCCCGCGCCATGTTGAGGATGGCCAGGTTCCATTGCTGCGCGAAGTACGGATCGTTGGGCACGAACAGCGGCTGCCGCAGATAGGAGGCCTGGGCGTACTCGACGTCCGGCCGCGCGGCGAGCGCCCGGGCCACCGCCTCGGGGTCGGCGCCGGGCTCGAGCTCCAGCACGTCGGCGCCGGCGAAGCGCGAGCGGGTCAGCCCCCGCACGCCGAGCGCCCGCAGGTGCCGCGCCGCCGCCTCGGGCACGGCGGACGGCAGGAACTTGACGATGACCTCGCGGGGCACGTACCGCGGACGCGCGGACGGGGCGCCGGACTCCAGCGTCAGTGCGGGGCCGGGGCCGGGATCCTTCGCCGCGGGCTCGTAGCCGCCGTCGATCGCCGCGACGGCGGCGGCCCGGACGACGCGCGCACCGGGCCGCACCGGCTCCCGGCCGAGGCCGGCTGGCCGGTACGCGAGCAGCAGCGCCCCGGCCAGCACGGCCAGGGGCGCCACGCGGACGCCGGGGGTTCGCAACGCGCCGGGCACCTCAGTAGCCCACCGACAGCTTGACCCGCAACGTGAGGCCTCCCAGGTCGGTCTCGCCGAACGCGGCGGGGGCGCCGCCCTCCCCGAGAGCGCCGGGCACCCAGGTCCACTGGCCCTCGCCGCCGAGCCGCAGCCAGGGCAGCAGCGGCGCCTCGACGCCCCCCAGGACGTGGTAGCTGCGGTGCGTCTCCCGCACCTCGTCGCCGTAGGGCGGGCCGAGCGGCGGGACGGCCGCGTCCGCGGGAGCCTCCGGCGGGTCGCCGGCCCGGGGTCCGAACGGGGCCGACTCGGCGAAGCGGTACGCGCCCAGGCCGCCGCCGCCGTAACCGGCCAGCCGCCAGCGGCCCCGCGGGGTCATCCGGTAGCCGGCCGAGACCTGCACCGGCACGATCGTGATCCGGTTGGGGATGCCCAGATCGAACACGCGGTCCTCGAAGACGAACACGCGCCGGCCGGCGGCCGCGTAGCGCTCTATGCTCCCCTGGACGAACAGGCCGGCGACGCTGATCTGCCCGCCGCCGCCGTAGACGGCGGCGCCCGGACGGCCCGTGATCGCCGTGAAGCTCTCGGCCGCCGCGAACCGCAGCAGGCCGGCGTGCACGAAGCCGCGGACCGCCACCTGCCCCGCGGCCGGCGGCGCCGCAACCGTGCCCACGAGGCAGATCGAGGCGCAGATGCCGAGCCGCCGGAGGCGGCCGGCGACGGCCGGGCGGCGCGGGCTCACGACGCCCCGTCCCGCTCCACGGGCGGCCAGGCGTCGCCCCAGCGGGTCTTGCGGGCCGCGCGATAGTCGGCGCGCCGCGTCCGCTCCACCGTCTCGTCCCGCAGGCCGTCCGTTCCGCAGAGGCGCAGGGTCACCCGCCCCGGCGCCAGGCGCGGCCGCCGGACCACGCGGGCCGGCGCGCGGGCGCCGGCGGCCCGCACGGCCACGACGTAGGCGTACTTCTCGTCCTCGTACGCCAGCGCGCCCCGCTTCAGTCCCCGCTGCAGGGCGGTGCGGTTGAGCCGCGCGGCGAAGTGGCACCAGTCGTCCGCCGGCAACGGGCAGGCGGCGGCGTGCGGGCAGGGAGCGACGATGCGGGCGCCCCGGGCGATCAGCCGGTCGCGCGCCTCGAGGACCCGGCGGAACCCGGCGGCCGAGCCCGGCTCGATGACCGCGAACGCGCCGCGCGACGCGGTCCAGCCGTCGTCCACCACCTGCCGGCAGTGCGCGGCGTCCAGCTCGCCGAGCAGGTAGCCGGCAACCACCAGGTCGTGCGCGGGCGCGGCCGCGAGGCGACCGGTGTCGGCGGTCCACCAGATGGTGTCGACCCGTGCCGCCGGCCGCGCTCCCCGCAGCAGGCGGCGGCCCAGCGCGACCATGGCCGGATCCGGCTCGATCAGCGTCGCACGGGCCAGCTCGTCGAACGCCGACCATGCGGCCCACAGACAGGTTGCCGGGCCCGACCCGACGTCGAGCACACTCTCGACGCGCAGCGTCGGACACCGGACGCGGAGCTCCCGCAGCACCGCCGCCGCGGCGTGATAGGTCGCCGGCATCCGCGCGGCCGCATAGGCGAGCGGATCGATCCCGCTCGGGGCGCCGGCGCGCGGCGAGCCCGGCGGCCCACCGGCGCGGTACGCGGCCGACAGACGGTCGGCGGCGGTGCGCAACGCGTTGAGGCTGATTCCCCGGACGGCTTCGTCGACGGCGCGGCGGAGATCGAGCGGCGGCAACCGATCGGCAATCACGTGGACGAATCAGCCTCCGGGCGAGGTGCCAACCATTACACTGTACCATCCCGACGGAGCTGGACCGTGACCGTGCCCGCCCCCGCCGCCGACGAATCCGCGCCGACCGACGCCCGCGGCAAGCTCGCCGTCCTCCTCGAAGGGGGCGGCGCCCGCGCGGCGTATCAGGTCGGTTACCTGCGCTGGATCGCCCGCAACGTCCCCGACATCGACTTCCCGATCCTGACCGGCATCTCGGCGGGCGCCATCAACGCCGCGCTCCTGGCCTCCGCCCCCGGCACGCAAGCCGACGCGATCGAACGGCTGGCCGGCCTGTGGCGGACGCTGACGGTCGACCAGGTCTTCCGGGTGGACGCCTCCCTGCTGGGTCTCGCCGCCAGGTGGGGCCTGCGGCTGGCGTCCGGCGGCGCGGCAATCGCCCCGCAGGTGCGCGGGCTGGTCGACACGGCGCCGCTCGAGAGGACCCTCGCATCCGTCTTCGGCATCCGGCCCGGCACCCGCGAGATCGACGGCATCACCGAGCACCTGGACGCTGGCCGCCTGGCGGCGCTCGCCATCGTCACGAGCAACTACGGAACGGGCCAGTCGGTCGTCTGGATGCAGGGCCGGGACCTCCCGGCCTGGGAACGGCCCGACCGGCGCAGCCGGGTGACGCGCATCACCCTCGACCACGTGCTGGCGTCGGCGGCGCTGCCGCTGTTCTTCCCGGCGGTCGACCTCGAGGGCGGGTGGCACGGCGACGGCGGGATCCGGCTCATGGCGCCCTGCTCGCCGGCCATTCACCTGGGCGCCGACCGCATCCTGGCGCTGTCGACGCGCTACCGGGCGAGCCTCGACGAACGGGACGAGCCCACGGTGCGGGGCTACCCGCCGCCGCTGCAGATCGCGGGCCAGTTGCTGAACGCCATCTTCCTCGACGACCTCGACAGCGATGCCCGCGAGCTGGCCCGGCTGAACCTGCTGCTGCGCGACCTGCCGCCGGCCAGGCGCCGCGGGCTGCGGCCGATTCAACTGCTGGTCGCCCGCCCCTCGCAGGACCTCGGCCACCTGGTCGCGCGCTTCGAGCCCAAGCTGCCGCCGGTGTTCCGCTACCTGACGCGCAGCCTCGGGTCGCGCGAGACGTCGAGCCCCGACCTCCTCAGCCTGCTCGCGTTCGACCCCGGCTACCTGAGCACGCTCATCGAGCTCGGCGAGGCCGACGCGGCGGCCCAGGCCGAGAAGATCCGGGCGTTCATCACCCCGCCTGCGGAAGGCTGAAGGCCACCCACTGCGCCGGCTCGTCGATGCCCTCGACGGCAACGACGACGTACTGCCTCCCCTCGTGCATGTAGGACATGGGCGCGCCGGTGGTGCCGCCCGGCAGCTCCATCTCCCACAGCACGTCGCCGGTCACCTTGTCGTAGGCCCGGAACCACGGCTCGCCGTAGTTGGTCACGATCTCGAGCGGCATGCCGTCCGGGATGCGGTCGCGGCTCCGCAGGGCGCGCGCCCGGTTGCCCTCGCCGATGAAGAGCAGCGACCGGGTGAGCAGCGGCGACGGCCGGCCCGGCCAGCCGAGGCGGCCCAGGTTCAGGTGCGCGATGGCCGGGTGGCTGCGCGGGCCGTGCCCGTTCGGCACCATCCAGACGATCTCGCCGCGCTTCATGTCAATCGCGGTGATGCGCCCGTACGGCGGCTTGAAGAGCGGCAGTCCGCGCGGCCCGCCGATCCACAGGCGGGTTCCCTTCACGTAGCTCAGGTTGGTGCGGTCCGGATTCCCTTGCAGGATGTCGGCCACGAACGGCGCGGTGATCGACGGCACGTACAGGTAGCCGGTCTCCGGATCGTACGCCCCGCCCTGCACGTCCGAGCCGCCCTGCGACCCCGGCAACTGGATCGTCCCGAGGTTCGAGTCGTCCCGCACGGTGGGCGGCGTGAACATCGGCCCCATGGTGTAGCGGCTGACGATCTCGAGCGCCTCCTGGCGCAGCTCGGGCGTGAAGTCGATCAGGTTCTCGACGGTCGCCCCCTGGCGGTCGAACGCCGGCGGCTTCGTGGGAAACGGCTGCGTCGGCGAGGTGACCTCGCCGGGCGTGGTCGACTGCGGCACCGGGCGCTCCTCGATCGGCCACAGCGGCTCGCCGGTGGCGCGGTCGAAGGCGAACGCGAACGCCTGCTTGGTCAACTGCACCACCGCCTTCGTGATGCCCGGCCGCCCCTCGACCTCCAGGTCCATGAGGATCGGGGCCGTCGGCAGGTCGTAGTCCCACAGGCCGTGGTGGATGGTCTGGAAGTGCCACACGCGCTCGCCGGTGGCCGCGTCGACGCACACGATGCTCTGGCCGTACAGGTTGTCGCCGACCCGGTGGCCGCCGTACATGTCGCTGGTCGGAGACGTGACCGGCAGGTAGACGTAGCCCAGCTCCGGGTCGGCGCTCATCAGCGACCAGACCGGGGCGTGCCCGGAGTACTCCCACGAGTCGTCTTCCCAGGTGTCGGTGCCGAACTCGCCTGCCTGCGGGACGGTGTGGAACATCCAGCGCAGCTCGCCGGTCCGCACGTCGAACGCCCTGACCGGCGCGCGCACCGCCTCCTTGGTGATGAACGTGTCGGTCATCGACTGGCCCATCACGACGACGTCGCCGACGACCAGCGGCGCCCCGGTCCAGCGGTAGCGGGCGTCCGGCTCGAGTCCCAGCGTGAGGAGCACGCGGCCGCCGTCGCCGAAATCCGGGTACGGCTCGCCCGTCTTCGCGTTGAGCGCCGTGAGGTACTGGCCGCGCTGCACGAGGATGCGCGCGTCGCTGCCGTCGGTCCAGTAGCCGACGCCGCGGGTCTCCGCCCCGCGGTACCCCTGGGGCGCCGGGTCCATCGGCTCCTGGATCCAGATGGTCTCGCCGGTCGCCGGGTCCCACGCCTCGGCCAGGCCCACGGCGTTGGAGCCGTAGACAATCCCGTCCACCATCAGCGGCGTGTTCGTCAGGTTGTTCGTGTAGGTGAGGTTGGGCACCTGCTCCAGGATGCTCCGGTCGACGGCCGGCCGCTGCCAGGCGATCTGCAGGCTGCCGACGTTGCCGGCGTTGATCTGATCGAGCGGCGCGTACTTGGTCGCCCCGATATCGCCGGCGTAGTGCCTCCACTCGCCGTCCGCGGCGCCCTGCTGGGCGGCGGCGGGCGCCGCGGCCCAGGCGGCAAGGAGCGCAAGCACGGTCACGACCGACCCGGCACGGATCTTCCCATGGCGCATCTCAGTTCCTCCCGTCGGGTGATGATAGGTGATCTCAGGCATCGCGCGGCGCGGTCGACGCCGCCGGCAGCCGCTTGACGATTCCGCTGTAGGTGAGCAGCACGCGGCCGCCGGCGACGAGCTGCCCGCGCACGAAGGCGAGCGACCGCGTGCGGCGCACCACCTCCCCCGATGCCTCGATCAGGTCGCCCGGCCGGCCGGCCGCGACGAACTCGTTGTGGCACGACACCGTGACGCAGCGCTCGCCCGGCTGGTCCCATACCGCCGTGAGGCACAGCGCGAAGTCGGCGAAGGTCATCAGGATGCCGCCGTGCAGCGTCCCGCCCGTGTTGCGGTGGCGCCCGTCGGCCTGGAACGCGAAGCGGATCCGGCCGTCCTCGACCTTGTAGCCGAACGGGCCGACGAGATCCTCGAACGGGTCCTCGTACTCGTACGGGCGGTAGCCGGGCGGGAGCGACGGGTTCATCGGGGAGTCATGCTTCTTTCGGGCCCATGTCAACGATAGCGCGGGCGGCATCTCAGAACAGGGCCGGCAACGAGACCAGACCGACGGCGTAGAGCCCGTACAGCATGAGCAGCGCGATCCCGGCGCCGCGGCGGACGATGCCGAACCTGAGCACCGCGCCGACGATGGCCAGAAAGAAGATGCCGAGCCACGGGAACCCGTAGCGCTGGCTGAAGGGGTCGAGCGCGAGCGGCTGGATCGTCCCCGAGAGGCCGACGATGAGAAACAGGTTCAGCACGTTCGCGCCGACGATGTTCCCCAGCGACAGGTCGGGCACCCCCTTGCGCGCCGCGGTCACGCCGGTGACGAGCTCCGGCACCGAGGTCCCGATGGCGATGATCGAGAAGCCGATGATTGCCGAGGGCACGCCGAGCGCCGCCGCCAGCTCCTGGCCGGAGGTGACGAGCAGGCGGCTGCCGAGCAGGACGAGGACGCCCCCGACGGCGAACCAGCCGACCGCCCCTCCCAGCCCCGCCGCGGCGTCCGCGTCCGCCGTTTCCTGGTCGCCGCGCCGCCTGGCGCGCAGGATGCCGGCGAGATCCCAGATGAGATACGCCGCCGCGCCGGCCAGCAGCAGCACGCCGTACACCCGCTCCATCGACCGGTCCCACGAGAAGGCCACGACGAGCACGCCGCCGGCAACCATCCACGCGGCCCGCCGCATGAAGTCGGCCCGGTCGACCTCCACCGGCATGATGAGCGCCACCGTCCCGACGATCAGGCCGATGTTGCAGATGCACGAGCCCACCGCGTTGCCCAGCGCGATGCCCGAATCGCCCATCCACGAGGCGGTGGCGGACACGACGAGCTCGGGCGCGGTGGTCGCCAGGCTCACCAGCGTCCCCCCGATGACGAAGCGCGGAATCCTGAGCGCCCGCCCGATCTGGATGCTCGAGTCGACGAACAGATCGCCCCCCTTCGCCACGAGGGCGAACCCGACGGCGATCAGCAGGATGTCGGTGAGCACGGTTCGTTCTCCGCGAGCGTCACGCGACCTACAACCCGAGCCAGAGCACCGCGGCGCCGCTCGCGGCGATGACGAGACCGGCGGCGACGTGGGCGTAGCGGCCGATGCGGCCGGCGCCGATCAGGCCAACGCCGCGATGAACGGCGACCACCGCGGCCAGCATGACCGCGACGGTCAGCAGCCCGAAGACGCCCACGACGGCGGCGACGACCACCCAGTCGCCGGCCACGCCGGGCACGACCATGAGCGGGATGAGCGGCTCGCACGGTCCCAGCACGAACACGATGAAGAGCGCCCAGGGCGTCACGTCCGTGCTGTCCGCGCCGTCCTCCGCCCCCGGACGCGGGCCGTCCCGCCCGCGGAGACGGCGCCAGAGCGCCCAGGCCGCGTACGTCAGGCCGAAGCCGAACAGCAGCGCCGCGGCCAACTCCCCGCGCGCCGACTCCAGCCACAGCAGCGCGTCGGTCGCGATGCCCAGCCCGACGCCGACGGCGCCGATCGCGACGGACGACGCCACGTGCCCGGCGCCGCACACGGCAGTCACCAGCAGCGTGCGGGCGAGCGTCCAGCCGCGGGCGCGGCCCAGCGCCACGAACGGCAGGGAATGGTCCAGTCCAAGGAGCGCGTGGACCACCGCCAGCGAGGCGGTCGTCCCCAGCAGCAGCGTCGTGGCGTCGAAGGTATCGGGCATCGGCGGCGCGGGGCGCGTGCGGCGCGGGGCCGCACGTTACACTATCTTCGAGGTTGTTCTCCGGACGTACGGGCGACCGACCATTATGACGCCTCTCGACGCGAAGGTCACCCGGCTGCGCGTGTTGCTCGCCGATCTCGAGCGCGTCGTCGTCTGCTTCTCCGGCGGCGTCGACTCCACGTACCTGCTCGCCGAGGCGGTCGGCGTGCTCGGCGAGCAGGCGGTCGCGCTGACGGCCGTCTCCCCCAGCCTCGCACCCGAGGAAGGCGCCGCGGCGCAGCGGCTGGCGCGCGCGCTCGGCGCGCGGCATCTGCTCGTCGAGACCTTCGAGCTCGACGATCCGCGCTACGCGGCGAACCCGGTGAACCGCTGCTACTTCTGCAAGACGGAGGTGTACGGCCGCGCCGTGGCCGAGGCCCGCAAGCTGGACGCGGCGCACGTCCTCGACGGGTTCAACCGCGACGACCGCGCCGATTGGCGGCCGGGGCGCCAGGCCGCGCGCGAGCTCGGCGTGCGGTCGCCGCTCGACGAGACCGGCTTCACCAAGACCGACATCCGGCAGGCGGCCCGGCGGCTGGATCTGCCGGTCTGGAACAAGCCGGCGCTGGCCTGCCTGTCGAGCCGCTTCCCGTACGGGACCCCGGTGACGCCGGAGGGCCTGACCCGGGTGGCCCACTGCGAGCGGGTGCTGCGCGCACACGGCTTCTCCGTCTGCCGCGTCCGCCACTTCGGGCCGCGGGCGCGCATCGAGGTGGCGCCGGAGGAGGTGGCCAGGCTGCGCGACCCGGGGCTGCTGGCCGACGTGACCGCCCGCTTCCGGGCCGCCGGGTTCGACGAGATCGACATCGACCCCGACGGCTACCGCCGGGGGGCTCTGAACGAGACGGCCCAGGAAGCCGTCGTGAAACCGCGCCCTGCACCGGGACGCGGTCGCGACAATGCCGCGCACGGCCTGAACCGGGCGTGACCCAGCGCGGTCCTGGCGGGATCCGTCGCCCGTCGAAGGCGGCCGGACCTCATGCCAGCGGCTCGTGGAGTCAGAACGCGCCCTCGCGAATGATGTGGCGTCCGGGACGCAGCCGCTTCACCTGTCCGGGTACGGGAGGCAGGGTCGCATCGGTGTCCAGCGCCGGCTCCCGCAGTCTGGCGGTGCGGGCCGCGACGCTCTCGAGGCGCTCGAGGCGCGGCGCGCCGGCCAGCGCCGTGCGGTCGGCATCGTAGTATTCGAACCACGGCAGCCCCGCGGCCGTGTACTCCGCGGCGGTGGGCGGCTCGTGCGGCGGCGCGGCGCCGGTCGCTGCGCGGTACTGCGCGCTGTTGAGCAGGTGGACGAAGCAGCGCGAGCGCACCGCCTGCTCCCAGGCGTCGAAACCGTACGGGTCCTCGTATACTTCCTGGCGCATCCGTCCGCCGGGGGCCAGACCCATCTCCGGCGGCCCCGCCGGCGCATGGCACATGACGGCGTTCTCGAGCCGCGCCCGGCTCGCCCTCAACCGTTCGTAGCGGGCCGCCTTCATCGGATACACGACAACCTGCAGGCCGCCGTGCTCGGCGCCGCCGGTCAACTGCTCCTCCGCCGTGTAGCCCCGGCCGAGCGGCATGGCGACGAACTGCCGGACCAGGCCCCTGGCCACGCAGAAGCCGTCCAGCCACGGCTGATCGGGCGCCACGAGGTAGTTCTGCGGTCGCGCACGCAGGGTGTTGGAGAACGGCTTGCCGGTGAGCGCGTCGACCTTGCCGGCGGCGACCATGACGGCCATCGGATACCCGTCGAATCCGCCGCCGACGTCGAGCCAGAGCGCCTCGGCCTGATACATCGGCATGAACACGCCGCCGTGCCGGCGCCAGCGGTCCGGGAGGCGCGCCGCGTGGTCGTCCACGTGGTGCAGGGGAAAGCGGCCCAGCCCGGGCGGCAGGAAGTGCTCGCGGTCATCGTCCGGAATGCGCAGCGTGCGCTGGAACGACAGCGAGCACACCGCCTGCTCGTGGACTTCCGGAAAACTGAACGTCAACCTGTCGCCTCGCAGCTCGATCATGCATCCTCCTTGTCAGTTGCCCCGCGGTCGGTCGTCCCGCCGCCTCACCAGTCGCCGTCCCGTATCTCCCGCGCGACGCGCAGCACGGCGTGGTCCGGCGCCTCGCGCAGTTGCCGCAGCAGGTCGGCGAACAGCCTGGGGCGCCGCAGCACGATGTCCTGCAGATCCCGCGACACCTTCCCCGCCAGCGCCAGCAGCACGTCGGCGTCCTCGTCGAGCTCCACGGCGAGGCGCCGGATGGTTCGCTCCGAGGGAGGCGGCGCCTGTCCGCGCTCGATCTTGCTCAGATAAGCCGGCTCGACGGGGATGCGGCGCGCCACCTGCCGCACCGAGAACGCCGGATCCTCCCGCCGCCGCCGCTCGCGCGCCCGGCGGACGTACTCGCCGAAACGTGCCGTCCGGGGCCCGGACGAAGCGGGTGGCGTGCTCGTCACCGTAATGTGTAGTGAATACTACACACTACTCATCCGCACTTCAAGCATGTTCGGCATTGCCGTGTCCAACTGGGCGGCTCCGACGCCAGGAGTCTGCGCCGTAGAATCATGCAGGCGCCGCAAGGCGCGCAAGGCGCGCCTCGGCGGCAGCGGCGCGGGGCGCAGGGGTCCCCGCAAGCGGACGCCGGGGGTGCGGGGCGCAGCCCCGTCTGATTGACGTTCCGCAGCCGAGTGCCCCGACCGGAGATCGTCGCTTGCGGCTCCGCCCGCCGCGGCCAGCCCGCCCGGAAGTCTCCCCCGTTCTACGGGGCAGACTCCCGGCCGGCGCTCCAGCCGTCGCCCCGCGCGACGATCGCTGCAGCGACGTCCCGGGCGAGCCCGTGCGCCAGGCGTCCGCGCGCCGCGGCGGACCCGTGCCCGAGCACGCGGTCGAGCCGTTCGCGGTCGAGGCCCGGCAGCACACTGCTGCGGTCGGCGGCGCGGAAGCCCTCGCGCGACTCGGAGCTCGCAATCCAGATGCGCGCGCCGTCGCGGCGGCTCCAGGTCCAGGCCTCGCGTACCCCCATGCGAAAGTACGGCGCGAGCTTGCCGCGCGACTCGACGCTGCGGTCGACCTCGGCCACGAGGGCCGGCACCGGGTGCCCGGCGCGGCTGTCGAGCCAGCCCTCCTGCTGCAGCGCCGCCTCCACCGCCGCACGGCCGACGAACAGGCTCGCGTCCGGCTCGTAGGCGCCGTCGTCGCTCAGCAGCCGGGTCGCAGCGGCGCTCAGCAGCTCGCCTGCAACGGCCTGCCCCGCGTCCTCCAGGGCCTGCTCGATGCGGCCGAAGAGGGCCGTCAGGCACGCCGCGCGCCATTCGTGCGAGAGGCCGGGCTCAGCAACGAACTCCGCCAGGCCCGTCGCCATGTCGTAGCGGCTTCGCGGCGCCTCGTCGTGATCCGTCAGGCGGTCGTAGAGGTCGCGCGGCATCGGCACGTCGACGCGCACCGGCCGATCGGGACTCGAGAGGCTGACGGGCTGGAACGCGGCAGCGGACTGCGCCGGCGGCGGGCTGGAGGTCATCCGGTCACTCCTTGCAGCGGATGGGATTCCGCAGACGCCTAGCCGGCCGACACCTCGCGGAACATCTCCTCGACCGGCACGATCCGCACCCGCTCGGGGTTGAACGGCACCTCGTAGGAGACGATGGCCTCGTCCTCGGCAAGCACCTCGTCGCTCACGGTGGTGTTGTACGTGGGCGGCGACGGCTCGTTCGCCAGCAGCCGCTCCACGAGGCCCTCCCCATCGGTCGTCACGATCGCCACGGCCAGGTCGTCGTACTGCAGGTGGCGGCGGATCGCGCCGTTCACGTCGTCCAGGGTCAGTTGCGGCAGCCGCTGCTGGATCTCGTCGACGAGATAGCCGGTGTCGTAGAAGCGCGAGTCCATCACGTATCCCAGACGGCGGCTCGCGGTCTGCACATAGAGCCGCGAGTAGTTGATCAGGAACTCCCGCGTCGCCTCGAAGTCCGCAGCGCTCAGGCCGTCGTCAACCAGCACCTGCAGCTCGCGCAGCGCCTGCCGCAGGGCGAAGTGGGCGTTGTGGTGCGGCACCGGCCGGATCCAGATGCTGAAGAACTGCTGCCGGCGCGGGATGTTGGGCACCGGAAACCGCGAGCCCCCGGCCTGGATGAAATTCTCGATGTACGAGTAGTCGCCGTAGTTGAGGCCGCGCTCCCCGCGCATCTTGTTCATCAGCAGGCCGTTGAACGTACGGTGCTCCCCGAAGTACGAGTTGGCCACGAGCAGGGCGTAGAAGTCGTCGTCGGCCCGCGTCAGACCGAGCGGGAAGCCGATGGAGATCGCGGTCGCGATCGCCTGCTTCTCGACCACCAGCACCTCGACGCCGGAGAGCTCGCGCGGCGCCGGCAGGGACGCAGGCTCCGCATCGCCCGCCGGCAGGCCGGCGCGGAGATCGGCCTCGACCTGCTGCACGAAGCCGGGCGGGTAGCCCCCGGCGGCGCCCACGAGAAAATCGTCCCGCGTGTAGCGGCGGGCGTGGAAGTCGCGGACGTCGTCCAGCGTGATCGCGCCCAGCCCCAGCTCGGTCCCGAGCTCGGGCGACTCGTAGGGATGTCCGCGATACAGCAGCGCGTTGAGCGCCTGCTTGCCGAGCTCCTCGTCGTTGTTGCCGCGCAGCGTGGCGACGACGCCGTTCCGGAGCTGTTCCCGGTTCCGCTCGAAGTCCGCCGCGTCGAAGCGCGGCGACACGATGAGATCGCGCACGATGCCGTAGAACGGCTCCAGGTAGTCGCGGTGGACGCTGCCGACGATGGTCGTCACCTCCTTGTCGTACTGCGCGCCGATCGTCGCCGACCAGGGATACAGCGTCTGCGTCAACTCCTCGTAGGTCTGCGCGCGGGTGCCGCCCCGGCCAATCATCAACGCGGTCAGCGCGTTGAGGCCGTTCTTGCCGGCCGGGTCGTCGACCGATCCGGCGCGAAAGGCGATCCGCAGGCTGACGAGCGGCGAGTCCGGCGCCGGCAGCCCGACGCTCGTCGCCGAGGACTCCTCGGACGGCGCCTCCGCGCAACCGGCCCCGGCCGCGCAGAGGGCCGCGAGCACCGCGCCGCACAGCAACCTATTCGTCGGCTTCATCGGCGTCCCCTTCATCGACCTCCTCCTGCCGCAGCGTCACCACGGTCCGGTTCGTCGCGGGAAAGTACGTGGTGGCCACGTGCTGGATGTCGTCCGGCGTCACGGCGTCGTAGAGCCGGTACACCCGGTTGACCGTTTCCGGGTCGCCGGTCAACTGCAGGTAGTGGGCGAGGGTCTCCGCCACGTCGCCCGGGTTGTCCAGGCCCATCGCGAACTGGTACCGCATGTGCGACTTCGTGGCTGCCAGCACGGCCTCGTCGACCGTCTCCATCTTCAGCCGCTCGATGTCCGCGATGATGGCGTCGCGCACGTAGTCGACCCGTTCGGGATCGGTCACGCGGGCGATGATCGTGAACAGCGGCGCATCGCGATGGTCGACCGCGCCGCCGGCCAGCACGTCGACGACCTGCTCCTCCAGGTACAGCTTCCGGAACAGCGGCGCGGTCTCCGCGAACAGCAGCTGCGACAGGACGTCGAGCGCCGGCATGTCGATGGTCTGGTCCGAGAACGCGGGCGCGTGATAGCCCAGCATGAGGAACGGCAACGTCGGATTGGGCCAGGTCACGCTGTCGCTGCGCTCGCGGGTCTGCGGCGGCTCGACGGGAATCTGCGGCTCGAAGTCCCCCGGCTGCCAGCCGCCGTAGTACTGCTCGACGAGCCGCTCGAGCGCGCCGCCGTCGACGTCGCCCACGACCACGATGAAGCTGTTGTTCGGCCGGTAGTAGCGGTCGTAGAACTCCAGGCTGTAGTCGTAGTTGTTCGGCATGTCCTGGATGTCGGCCAGCAGCCCGATGGTCGTGTGCTTGTACGGATGGAACAGGAAGGCGCGGTCGTGCAGGCGCTCGCGGAGCAGCGCGACCGGATTCGAGAAGTTGAGGTTGTACTCGCCGAGGATCGCGCCGGCCTCCGTCCGGAAGTCGGCTTCCGAGTACTGCAGGTTGAGGAAGCGGTCGGACTCGATCTCGATGATCGTCTCGAGCGCGTCGGCGCTCGCCACGATGTGGTAGGCCGTCCAGTCGTCGGTGGTGAACGCGTTCGAGTCCGCCCCCATCCGCTTGATGACCGCGTTGTAGGCCTCGGTCGGATACTTCTCCGTGCCGCGGAACATCATGTGCTCGAAGAAGTGCGCGTACCCGGAGAATCCCGGCTCCACCTCGTTGCGCGATCCGGCGCGTACCACCGTGTAGTACGCCACGATGCCCGGGCTGTCGTAATCGACGCTGACCACCCTGAGCCCGTTGTCCAGCTCGAAAACGGACACCGGGAACGGAAAGACATCGTCCGACCCCTGCCCGCCGCACGCGCCGAGCGCGACGACGAGCGCCATCCACACGACACCTCTGCTCATGACGCACCCTCCGGCCGGCAGCCGTTCATCCGGCGGCGCCCGCCTGTCGAACCGTGCCGGCGCGGCGGCCGGCGGCGCGCCGCGCCGGACGCCGTGTCGCCTGGACTGGACACGGCGACCTGGAAACGCGACACTCGGGTCTGTCCACCATCGCCGTCCGGCCGGCAGCGGCGGGCGCAACGGCCCGCGCAACGTTGGCACGACCCATGCTTATGGACATCGTGGCGACGCGCAAGGAGTTGATTATGCACCGACTGACGCTTCCGGCGATGGTGATGATGGCGATGACGGCGTGGGCTGCGCCCGAGCTGGCAGCCGGCGAGCCCCAGCGCGCCCGCGCGCGCGGCGGCGGCGACGGCGGCCGGGCGGCGAGCGCGCCGCGCTCCGCCCCGCGTGCGGTCCGCGCGCCGGCCCGCACGGGCAGCCGGTGCGCGGCGGCCCGGCGCGCGGACCGCACGCCGCGCGGAGCGCGGCGCGCTCGCCGCCCGGCCGC
>CAZMWA010000348.1:0-4074 GCA_964569405.1 uncultured Vicinamibacteraceae bacterium
CCGGTCGTGCTCGCTGTAGAAGGACGCCAGGGCCAGGTGCGCGCGCGGCACGTCGCGGTGCTCCGCGAGCAGATCCACCAGCAGATCCTCGCCCCGCTCCATGTCGCCGCGCCGGCCGTGCAGGTCGGCCTCGATGATGGCCAGCGTCAGGTTGCGGGGGCTCGCGTCGCGCGCCCGCGCCAGAAGCCGGGCCGCGTCGTCGTGGCGCTCCCCGTCGACGTAGGCCTGCGCCAGCCGCGCCTGGAAGCCCGGACTGGTCGGCATCAGCGAGACCGCGTCCTCGTACACCCGCGTCGCGCCCGCGGGATCCTCGAGCCACTGGTACGCGCGCCCGAGCTGGTCCAGCATCTCGACCAGCAGCCGATTCGGGCGCATCGTGCGGGCCCGCTCCAGCACCGGCGCCAGCGCCTCGACGACGCGCTGGTACTCGTGCCGGCGCTCGAACACCTGGGACAGCACGTAGGGTCCCCGCAGTCCGTCCGGCTCCAGCTCGATCAGCCGGCGGGCGGCCGATTCCGCCGCGTCGAAGTTGTTGAGGGCGATCTCCACCTCGGCCAGCATGTGGTAGCTGGCCGCGTCGCGGGGGCGCATCTCGAGGATGCCGCCGAGCACGTCGCGGGCGCCCACGGGCTGGTCGCCCTCGAGCAGCGCCGCGGCCAGGCGGCGGCGGACCCCGGCGCTGCGCGGATTCAGGGCCACCGCGCCCCGGTAGGCCTCGGCCGCGTCGCGCCAGCGGCGGGCCTGCTCGTAGAGCTCGCCCAGACGCGCCAGCATCCGGTACGTGGGCCGGGTGCTGCCCACTGCCTCCTCCAGCGTGCTGAGCGCTTCGTCGTGACGCCCCGCCTGCTGGTAGGCCTCGGCCAGCAGCACGCTCGCCGTCGCGTAGGCGAGCTGATCCTTGGACAGGTCCTCGAGCAACGCGATCGCCTCGTCCGTCGAAGCCGCCCGCAGATAGAAGCGGGCCAGCGTCAGCTCGACCTGCAGGTCCGGCACGACCGACCCGCGCGCCTGCTCCAGGTGCGTGACGGCCCGGTCGACGTCCTCGCGCGTGCCCTCGCGCATGGAGGCCGCCGCGGCGTAGGCCAGCCCCAGCACGCGGTGGGCCGAGCGGTTGTCGGGCTCGCGGGCCAGCGCCTGTTCGGCGGCTTCCACGGCGTCCTCGGCACGGCCGGCCCGGGCGTACAGCGCGGCCAGCTCGGCGAACGGCTCGCCGGCCGCCGGATCGAGCCGGGCGGCCTCCCGGAACGCCCGGACGGCGCCCTCGGTATCGTCCAGCCCCTCCAGGTGCCGGCCGACCATGAAACGGGAGTACGCCTCGGCGCGCGCCGGCGAGTCCGATTCCGCGGGCGCCTGCGCGGCGGCAGGCCCGGCGGTCACCGTGACGAGCACCGGAAACGCGACAGCCAGGGAGACAACGCGGGCCGCATAACACATGCCCGCGATTCTTCCACAGGTCGGGCCCGGCGACAAGACCGGTATTCCATGCGCCGGCCCGCAACGGCGCGGCGCCGGCGTTCTGCTATAGTGAGAACTCGATCATGGGCATCGATCCGGAACTGCTCGAGATTCTCGCCTGCCCCGCCTGCAAGACGCCGGTCACGCTGGTCAACGACGGCGCGGGGCTCAAGTGCGGCAGGTGCCGCCGGGTCTTCCCGATCAAGGACGATATCCCGGTGATGCTGATCGACGAAGCCACCGTCGATCCGTGATCGCCGCTCTCCGGCACGCCGTCATGCCGTTGCGCATTCCCGCCGCGTCGAGGCTGGACACCATCGGCTGGCCCGTGCTGCTGCTCTTCGTCTTCGCCCTGCCGCTGTCGATCGCGGTCTCGCAGATCCTGTTGACGGTGCTCGTCGGCGTCTGGCTGGCCTCCCGCGCGGCGGGCGCCGAGCGCGGCCGGACGCCCGCGTTCTTCACGCCGCTGCTGGCCTATGCCGCGTGGACGCTCGCCGTCAGCGTGCCGTTCTCCCTCTCCCCCGCGACCAGCCTCGTCGAGTCGCGGGAGGTGCTGCTGTTTCTGGTGGCGCCGATCGTGCTCGCCCTCGCCCGCGGCGAGCGCGCCCGGACGGTCGTCACCGCGGCCCTGGCGGCCGGCGCGGTCAGCGCGGTCGCCGGCATCGTGCAGTACGGCATCCTGCAGTACGACAACCTCGGACAGCGGCCCAGCGGATCCATGGGGCACTACATGACCTACGCCGGGCTTCTGATGCTGATGCTCTGCGCCGCCCTGTCCCGGCTGCTCTTCGACGCCCGCGACCGCGCCGGCGCCCTCGTCGTCCTGCCGGCGCTGTCGGTCGCCCTCGTCGTCACCCTGACCCGAAGCGCCTGGATCGGCGCCGCCGCCGCGGCCGGCCTGCTGCTCGTGCTGCGGGACCGCCGCCTGCTCGCGCTGGCCCCGGTGGCCGCCGTCGTCTTCCTGGCCATCGCCCCGGCGCAGGTGACCGACCGCCTCTACAGCACCTTCGACCTCCGGGACCCGACCAATCGGGACCGGCTGGCCATGCTGACGGCCGGGGCCGGGATGATCGGCGACCATCCCCTGACCGGCATCGGCCCCGGGCTCGTCGAGGAGGTCTACGCCGACTACCGCCCGGCGAGCGCGGTCAACGAGACGAACCCCCACCTGCACAACGTCCCGCTGCAGATCGCGGCCGAGCGGGGACTGCCCGCGCTGGCCCTGTGGGTGTGGTTCGTCGCCGCGGCGGCGCGCGACCTCGTCCGCCGGCTGCGGGATCCCGCATCCCGGACGCTGGCCGCGGGGGCACTGGCGGCGTTGGCCGCCATGCTCGCGGCCGGGCTGTTCGAGTACAACTTCGGCGTCTCCGAGTTCCTGATGCTGCTGCTGGTCCTCGTGACCCTGCCGGCATCGGCGGCGCGCTCGTGAGGCTGCCGGCGCTGGGGCTGGCGCTGCTACCGGCCGTGCTCCCCGCGCCGGCCGCCGGAGCCGCCGCGGGGGTGGAAGCCGCGACGCAGGCGAATCTCGCGGCGCAGGCCGACGACCCGGCGCCCCGGGTGGTCACCGGCGTCGTGCTCGACGGCGCCGGCAACGCCCCGATCGCCGCCGCCACCGTCGCCGGCGGCGCCGAGACGGTCGCGACGGACGCGGACGGCCGCTTCTCGGTGACGCTCGCCCCGGACGACGCCGAGTTGCGGGTGGCGGCCGACGGCTACCTGGAGACCACCGTCTCCCTCGAGCCCGCCGTCGCCGGCGCGGCGCTGGAGATCCTGCTGTTCCGCAACACCTTCGCCGAGACCGTGCAGGTCGTGTCCGCGCCCGCCGCCGCGCCGGAGCGGGCCGCCGCCACCCCCATCGCGGCCGAGGAGGTGTTCGAGGTCGCCGGGGCCTTCGACAACATCTTCCGCACCCTGGACACGCTGCCGGGCGTGGCGTCGACCGGCGACTTCGGCAGCCGGCTGGCGGTGCGTGGCGGCACGCCGGACCAGAACCTCACGGTGATGGACGGGGTGGAAATCCACAACCCCTACCGGCTGTTCGGCCTCGTCAGCGCGTTCAATCCGGAGACCGTCGAGCGCTTCGAGCTGACCGCGGGCGGCTTCGGGGCGGCGTACGGCGACCGGCTCTCGTCGCTGCTGATCGTAGACAACCGGGTCGGAGAGAGCGACTTCTCGGGCTCCACGGCGGCCGGCGTCACCGACGCCAACGTGGTGCTCGAGGGCGGCGCCCCCGGCGGCGGATCGTGGCTGCTGAGCGGGCGGCGCACCTACTACGATCTGGTCGCCGGTCTCGTCACCGACCAGAGCCTGCCCGCATTCGCCGACGTGCAGGCCCAGGCCCACTGGACCTTCGGGCCCGGGCACCGGCTGGCGCTGTTCGGCCTCACCAGCCGCGAGAACGCCGACTTCCGGTTCGACGACGACGAGGACGAGGAGTCGCGCGACAGCGGACGCCTCGTCTCCGAGGCCGGCAACGACCTCGTCTCGCTGCGCCTCGACGCGCTGCTCGGCGGCGCCGCCACGTCGCGCACCATCGTCTCCTGGTACCGCAACACCGACGTGCTCGGCGTCGACGCGACGTTCGAACCGTCGGCGCGGCGGTCGAAGACCACGCTGGTC
>CAZMWA010000349.1:0-18376 GCA_964569405.1 uncultured Vicinamibacteraceae bacterium
CGTTCGACCGCCTGTTCCTCGAGCTGATGATCAAGCACCACCGCGGCGCCCTGACCATGGTCGAGAACCTCCTCGACCAGCGCGGGGCGGCGCAGGACTCGCAGCTCTTCGCGTTCACGTCCGACGTCACGTCCGACCAGACGGCGGAGATCGACCGGATGGACGCCATGCTCGCCGAGCTGTCGCCCGACCCCCGGGTGGGGCTCGCGGCCGGCTTCGAGGACGCCGGGCAGGCGGCCTCGAACATGGCGCTGGTGGCGACGCGCGCGAAGCCCGCGGGCTTCTTCGACCCCCACCGTCCGGCGGGCAGGCGCGTGCCGGTGGAACCCGAGCCGGAGGCCGGCCCGGACGACGACACCCCGAACGCGGGCGCCGCGGACGCGGACGGCGCAGAGACCGAGCAGGCGGCGGCGCAGGAGGAGGAGGAAGACCCGCAGCGGCGAGGCCTGCTCAGCTTCGGGATCACCGATCTGGCGTTCGCCGGCGACCGGCTCTTCGTCGGCAGCTATCACGGGTTCAACACCTACGGGATCGAGACGCCGGCGTCGCCCCGGCTGATAGCCTCCGTCGTCTGTCCCGGCGGCCAGGGCGACGTGTCGGTGGTCGGCGACCTGCTGATCATGTCGGTCGAGCAGACGCGCGGGCGCCTCGACTGCGGGCTGCAGGGCGTCGCCGAGCCCGTCAGCGCGGAGCGCTTCCGCGGCGTCCGGATCTTCGACATCAGCGACCTGCGGCGGCCGCGGCAGGTGGCCGCGGTGCAGACCTGCCGCGGCTCGCACACCCACACGGTGGCGACCGACCCGGACGAGGCAGGCGACATCTACGTGTACAGCGCCGGCGGGGCGCCCGTCCGCTCCGGGGACGAGCTCGCGGGCTGCTCGGACGCGCCGCCCACCGAGAACCCGGACACCGCGCTCTTCCGGATCGACGTCATCCGCATTCCCCTGGCGCGCCCCGAGGACGCGGGCATCGTCAGCCGGCCGGCCGTGTTCCAGGATCCCGACACCGGCGCGCTCGCGGGCCTGTGGCGGGGCGGCGACCATGGACCGGGAACCCAGCGCACCGCCGAGTCGAGCCGCTGCCACGACATCACCGCCTTCCCCGCGATCGGCCTGGCCGCGGGCGCGTGCTCCGGCAACGGCATCCTCCTCGACATCTCCGACCCGGTGAATCCGGTCCGCGTCGACGAGGTCGTCGACCCCGGCTTCGCCTACTGGCACTCGGCCACGTTCAACAACGACGGCACGAAGGTGGTCTTCACCGACGAGTGGGGCGGCGGCGGGCGCCCCCGCTGCCGCGCGTCCGACCCGCGCGAGTGGGGCGCCAACGCCATCTTCGACATCGTGGACGGGAAGCTGCAGTTCCGCAGCTACTACAAGCTGCCCGCCCCGCAGACCGAGCGCGAGAACTGCGTGGCCCACAACGGCTCGCTCGTCCCGGTGCCCGGGCGCGACATCATGGTGCAGGCGTGGTACCAGGGGGGCATCTCGGTCTTCGACTTCACCGATTCGTCGAACCCGGTGGAGATAGCGTTCTTCGACCGCGGCCCGATCGACGCGGAGCGCTTCGTCATGGGCGGGTTCTGGTCGTCGTACTGGTACCGGGGCTACATCTACGCCAGCGAGATCGCCCGCGGCCTCGACGTGCTGGAGCTGCTGCCCAGCGAGCACCTGACCGCGAACGAGATCGCGGCCGCCGCCGCGGCGGTCAGCCCCGCCGCGTTCAACGCGCAGCAGCAGCGGCGCGTCGAGTGGCCGGCGCGGCCGGTCGTCGCGCGTGCCTACCTCGAGCAGCTCGCGCGCAGCGACACGCTCGGCGCGGCGCGCCGCACGGCGCTGTCGAACCTGCTCGGCCGCGTCGACGAGGTCGGATCCGGCCGCGACGCGGCGGTCGGGACGGAGCTGGCCGCGGCCGCCGACGAGCTGGAGAGCGCCGCCGCGGAAGCCGCCGGCCGCAGCCGGCAACGGCTCGATGGGCTGGCGGACACGCTGCGGGGCCTCGCCGAACGCCTGCGTTGACCTGTTCGAAGCCTTGTCGTCTGGTAGCCTTGGAGCGGGAAGAGGGAGCACCGCCACAGGAGGTCGAGCATGACCGCGGAGCCAAGCACCGCCGGCGCGTTGTCGCAGTCCGTCAGGAAGAACCTCCCCACCATCGCCGCCGCGCTGGCCGTGGTGGTCGTGGCGGGGGTCGGCGTCTGGACCGTCAACTGTCCCTGCGACGCCACGCCGGGCTTCATTCTGCTGGGTGACGCCCACGAGGAGCCGGTCGCCGACTGGAGCTTCGCCAACGACGTCTCGCTGTGCCAGATCCAGATCGGGATCTGGGGGCGGCCCCATTCCGTCAACGTCAACTGCATGGCGACGCCCGAGGGCGACCTCTTCATCAGTTGCTCGTTCGGCGCGGACAAGTACTGGTGTCCACGTGTGGGAGAGGACCACTCGGGCCGCCTCCGGCTCGACGGCGTCGTCTACCCGGTCGCCCTGAACCGCGAGCTGGACCCGGCCATGCTCGATCGGGTCTGGTCCGCGCGCATCCGGAAGCTGCAGAAGCCCGCCGTCCACGCGCGGCAGCCCGGCGGCGGCGATCCGCCTCCGCTCGACACCCCGCGGCCGGACGCCTGGTGGACGTTCCGGGTGGAGTCCCGCACGTAAGGACTCCCAGGCCTACGGACGCTCGCGGAAGCGGGTCTCGGTGCAGCGGGTGAGGTCGACGACCCCCAGCATGTCGAGCTGCAGGGCGCCGAACTCGTCGTCCCCCAGGAGGATGTCGGCGAAGTCCTGGCGCATGTCGGGATCCGGGTGCCGCTCGCTGAACATGATCTGGTCGGTGGGCTGCTCGAGGCTCTGAAAGCCCGTCATCCAGCGACCGATCCGCACCGACATCTCCACGAAGGGATACTTGCGCGCGACCAGGTCGGACATGGCCCGCGCGATCGCCGCGGCGGCGGCATCCTGGCCGGGCTCGATGTTGCAGATGCGGCGGAAGACGAACAGGTCTTCGTCCTGCCCCGCGGCCTCCCGCGCCGCGGCCCCCACGATGCCGAGCAGCACGATCATGACGACGGCGATTCTCATGGAGCTACCTCCCTCATCTGGACTCAGACGAGCTCGACGCGGACGTCGAACCCCGGAGCGCCGGCCAGCTTCCGGTCGCCGGTAACGAGCGTGTCCCCGAGCGTTTCCGCCAGGGCGACGTAGAGCGCGTCATACGCGCTTACGTTGTTGCGAAGCCCCCAGACCCGGTCGAGGAACGGCTCGTGCGCGTACCGTTCGACATCCAGCTGCCGCCAGTGGTCGAGCGCCTGCGCGGCGCGCCGTGCGCCGAACTTGCCGCCCCGGACGTACCGCCGCAGCACCTGGGCGATCTCGACGTCGATGAGATGGGGCGCATGCACCACCTCCGCGTCGGCGGCGAGCCTCGCACCGAGCCTTGCGCCCCGCGCGGTGTTCAGCAGCAGCTCCACGGCGCCGGAGGCATCCAGCACCATCAACGCCGCTCCCGCTCTTCCCGAAGAACCTCCGCAGGTGGACGATCGAGCGCGGCCGGCGGCTGCTCGCGAATCGCCCGCAGCAACTCCTGTCGGCTCGGTCGTGCAAGCGCCCTCTCGATTTCCCGAAGCACGTAGAGCGACATCGAAACGCCTTCCATGGCCGCGCGGGCCTTCAACCGCCGGTGCAGGGATTCCGGCACATTCCGAATCTGAATCATGCTCGTCATGTGCGGAGTATGAAAACCTCGCAGGAGACTGTCAATCTACAGCTTGCCCGATCATGCGCCAGCCGGGAGGGGAGCCCGGGCGGCATGGCAGGAAGCGGGCGAGCGTCCGCTACGCCCCCGCGAACAGGGACCGGAAACTCGGGACGCGCTGGTGGGCGTAGCGTTCCGTCAGGAGAATCGCCGCCGGGACGACGAACATGTTCAGGGCGGTGGACGAGAAGAGCCCGCAGACGATGACGAGGGCCAGCGGCGCCTGGATCTCGCTCCCCGGCTGGCCGGCGCTGAGGGCCACCGGGAGGAGGGCCAGACCGGTCGACAGCGCCGTCATCACGATGGGCACGATGCGGTCGACCGAGCCGCGGATGACCGCCTCGCGCGCGTCGGCCACGCCCTCCTCGTGCCGCAGGCGGCGGATGCGCAGCATCAGCATGATGCCGTTGCGGGTCGCGATGCCGAACAGGGCGATGAACCCGATCAACGCCGCAATCGACAGCACGCCGCCGCCCAGCAGCACACCGGCCACGCCGCCGATCAGCGCGAGCGGCAGGTTGAGCATGATGATGGCCGCATCGCGGGCCGAGCGGAACGCGCTGTACAGGATCAGGAAGATGCCGGCCACCGCGCCGAGGCCGAGACCCAGGAGCACGCGCGCGGCCTGCGCTTCCGCCTCGAACTGCCCCCCGTACTCCACCCGGTAGCCCGCCGGCAGGGTGACGCCGGCGGCCACCCGCTCGCGGACGTCCGCCACGACGCTGCCGAGGTCGCGCCCCGCGACGTTCGCGGTGACGACGATCCGGCGCTGGGCGTTCTCGCGGCCGATGAAGTTGGGCCCGCGGTCCTCCACGATGTCGGCGAGGCTGCCGAGCGGCACCCGGGCGCCCGCCGGCATGTCGAGGCGCGTCTGCCACATCGCGTCCAGGTCGGCCAGATCGCTCGTGGGGTAGCGCATGACGAGCGGCACGGCGAGCTGATCGTCGATGATCTGGCCCACCCGGCGGCCGAGCAGCGCGGTCTCCAGCACCGAGGCCGCCTGGCCGGCGGGCAGGCCGTGCCGGGCGAGCGCGGCGCGGTCGAAGCCGACCCGCACGGTCGGGATGTCGGCCTGGGGCTCGAGCGCCAGGTCGACCAGCCCGGCGACGTCCCGCATCGCCGCCACGCCCTGGGAGCCCAGGACGCGCAGCACGCCCAGCTCCGGGCCGAAGATCTTGACGGCGATGTTGGCGCGCTGTCCGGACAGCATGTGGTCGATGCGGTGGGAGATCGGCTGCCCGATGGTGATGGACGTGCCGGGCACCAGCGAGAGCCGCTCGCGAATCTCCGCCAGCACGACGTCGCGCGGCCGGCCGGCCGGGGTCAGCCGGACGTCTATCTCGGCCGACTCGACCCCCTGGACATGCTCGTCGAGCTCCGCCCGGCCCGTCCGCCGCGCCGTCGCCGCCACCTCCGGCACGTCGAGCAGCAGCCGTTCGATGGCGCTCCCCAGCGCATTCGATTCCTCCAGACTGGTGCCCGGGAGGGTGACCGCGCTGATGACGAGCGCGCCTTCGTTGAAAACCGGCAGGAACGCCCGGCCCATGCGCGGAACGGCGGCGAGCGAGGCCGCCAGCAGCAGCACCGCGGCGCCGAGGACCAGCGCCGGCCGCCGCAGCACGACCGGCAGCACGCGGCCGTAGCCGCGCCTCAGGGCGGCCGCCAGCGCCGGCTCGCGTCCCTCGCGGATGCGCCGCTCGCCGGGCAGCAGGTACGCGCACAGCGCCGGCGTCACCGTGAGCGCGACAACCAGCGACGCCCCCAGCGCGATCAGGTACGCGAACCCGAGCGGCTGCAGCAGCCGGCCCTCCACGCCCGCCAGAAAGAAGAGCGGCAGGAACACGAGCATGACGATGAGCGTGGCGAAGACGATGGACGCCCGAATCTCGCGGCTGGCGCGATAGACGACGGCTATCACCGGGCGCCGCGTTTCCGCCGGCAGGGCCGCGTTCTCGCGCAGGCGGCGCGAGACGTTCTCGACGTCGATGATGGCGTCGTCGACCAGCGCGCCCACCGCGATCGCCATCCCCCCGAGCGTCATCGCGTTGATCGACAGGCCGGCCAGGCGCAGACCGACGACGGCGGCCAGGAGCGACAGCGGAATGGCCAGCAGGGTGATGGCGCCGGCGCGCAGGTTGGCCAGGAACAGCAGCGTGACGGCGATGACGAGCAGCGTGCCGTCGCGCAACGCGCCGTTCAGGTTCGACAGCGCGAGCTCGATGAAGTCGGCCTGCCGGAACAGCCGGGCGTCGAGCTGCATGCCCGCCGGCAGATCGGCCTGAATCTCGTCGAGCACCCGCTCGAGGTCGCGGGTCAGCGCCAGCGTGTTGACGTCGGGCTGGCGGTGGATGCCGAGAATGACCGCCGGCTGCCCGTTGCGCGAGCCGTCGCCCCGCTTGAGCGACTCGCCCACGCGCACCTCGGCCACGTCGCGCACGCGGATCGGCCGCAGGGCGCGGGTCGCGACGACGGTGGCGCCGATGCCGTCGGCATCGCGCGCGCGCGCGGCGCCCTGAATGAGGTACTCCTGTCCGCCGGCCCGGCGGAAGCCGGCCGAGGTGTTGCGGCTCGCGCGGCGCAGCGCCGCCTCGACCGCGCTCAGGGCGACGCCGTAGTCGTCCAGTCGTTCGGGATCGACCAGCACCTCGAACTGCCGCCGCTGGCCGCCGATCACCGTCACCTGGGCGACGCCGGGCGTCGCCAGCACGCGCCGGCGGACGATCGTGTCCGCGACCGTGCGCAACGCCAGCGGGGTGTGTGCGGCGGACTCCAGGGCGACGAACATGATCTCGCCCATGATGGACGAGAGCGGCGCCAGCAGCGGCGGGTCGACGCCGTCCGGCAGCGTCGCCGACACGGCCGCCAGCTTCTCGGCCACGGTCTGCCGCGCGCGATGGACGTCGGCGCCCCAGTCGAAGTCGACCCAGATGACCGCAATGCCGACGGCCGTCGAAGAGCGCACCCGGCGCACGCCGGACGCTCCGTTGAGAGCGGCCTCGATCGGAAAGGTGACCAGCGCCTCCATGTCGGTCGGCGCCATCCCGTGCCCCTCGACCAGCAGGGTCACCGTGGGCGCGGTCAGCTCCGGCAGGACATCGACCGGCATGCGCGCGGCCACGTAGCCGCCCCAGACGAGGAAGGCGGCCGCGACGACGAGCACCCCCAGGCGGTTGCGCAGCGACCAGCGGATGAGCGCGTCGAGAAACACGTCTGCTGGTCACTCTAGCGGGTGGCGGCGCGCCGCCAATCTGAAGTTTTCCTGAAGATTCCCTGACGCGGAGCCGGGCCAGCGTCGGACAAAAGGCGCCGGCACGGTTGCGCGCCGGGCCGCGCTGGGCCATGATGCGCGTAGTGAAAGGAAGCCCGCGGCAGAGCGGGCAGGGAGGTGTCAGATGACCGGTCGTTATCTCGTTGCGGCGTTGGCCGTAATCGCCATCGGGTCGCTCTTGCCGGCGGCGGCCTCCGCACAGAGCACCTGGGAGACGCCGTGGGGCGATCCCGACCTGCAGGGCGTCTGGACGAACACCACCACGACGCGCCTCGAGCGCCCCGACGACCTGGCGGGGCAGGCGTTCCTCAGCAACGAGGAGCGCGTCGCGCGGGACGAGGAGCGGGCGCGCAACGCGGATCAGCCGCCGCCCCCCGGGCAGACAGGCGCGTACAACGACTTCTGGATGGAGCGGGGCAACGAGTCGACGCGCACGTCGCTGATTGTCGACCCGTCCGACGGGAAGCTGCCGGCGCTGATGCCCGCCGAGGCCGCACGGCGCGCCGCGTACAACGCCGCGCGGGGCCTCGACCCGGCCGGACCGGAGGACCGCAGCCTGTACGAGCGCTGCATCTCGCGCGGCATGCCCGGCTCGATGATGCCCGGCTTCTACAACCACAACTACCAGATCTTCCAGACGCCGGGCTACGTCGTGATCTTCGTCGAGATGATCCACGACGCCCGCATCATTCCCCTGGACGGGCGTCCCCATGCCGATCGCGGGATTCGGCAGTGGCTCGGCGACTCGCGCGGCCGCTGGGAGGGGAATACGCTGGTCGTCGAGACGACCAACCTGGCGCAGGTCGCCGGCAGGAGCGTGACCGTCTACGGCGCCAGCGAGACCACGCACCTGGTCGAGCGGTTCACGCGCGTCGCCGAGAACACGATCGACTACGAGTTCACGCTGACCGATCCGACGGAGTACCACAGCGACTGGACCGCGTCGATTCCGATGACCGACCTCGGCGGGCCGCTCTACGAGTACGCCTGCCACGAGGGGAACTACGGCCTGGAGAACATCCTGGCAGGCGCCCGCGCCGCCGAGCAGGCCACGGAGTAGCAAGGCGCGCACCATCGGGATTCCTTGCAAGAGGCTGCGCCGCCGGTCCATCATGAGGGGCGGTATCCGAACGAAACCACGCGGAGTGCTCAGACGGAGTGATCAGGAGGATCAGATGCGGTATCCATATTTCGCGGCATGGACGGTGATCGGAGCGCTGCTGCTGGCGCCGGCCTTCGCCGCCGCGCAGTCGCAGGGGATGAACCTGCGCACGGCCTGGGGCGACCCCGACCTGCAGGGCGTCTGGCATTCGTCCGGCGCCGTGCCGATGGAGCGGCCCGACGAATACCAGGGACGGACGACCCTGACCGACGAGGAGACCAGCGAGCGGCAGGCCGAGGCGGCCGACCGCGACCAGGAGCTCCTGCTGGCCGCGCCCCGGCGGACGGTGGCCGGCGGCAACGTCGGGGCGTACAACAACTTCTGGATGGAGCGCGGGACGCCGACGAACCGGACGTCGCTGCTCGTGGATCCCCCGGACGGCCGGTTCCCGCCGCTCACCGCGGCCGGCGAGTACGCCAGGGACAACAGTCCGCGCGACGACGACACCTGGGAGGACCGGCACATCTGGGAGCGTTGCGTCACCCGCGGCGGCATGCCCAACGCCATGTTCCCGCGCGCGTACAACAACAACTTCCAGATCTTCCAGGCGCCCGGGTACGTCGCCATCCTGCACGAGCAGGTCCACGAGACCCGCATCGTCCCGCTGGACGACCTCCCCGCCCTGCCGGAGCAGATCGCCCAGTGGAACGGCGTGCCGCGCGGGCACTGGGACGGCGACACGCTGGTGGTGACGACCACCAACGTGCACCCCAACGTGAGCGCGCTCCAGCCCTGGTCGGCCTTCAACTCGCACAGCGGGTCGGGCGAGGGCATGGTGCTCGTCGAGCGCTTCACGCGGGTGGCCAGGGACACCGTCGAGTACCAGATCGAGGTCAACGATCCGCAGATGTACACGCGGCCCTGGACGGTCGCGTATCCGTTCACGGACCTCGGCCAGCCCATCTACGAGTACGCCTGCCACGAGGGCAACTACGGCATGGAGGGCATCCTCACCGGCGGCCGCGCGGACGACGCGGCAGCCGCCGCGGCCTCGCGGCAGTAGGCCTGCGCGCGCCCCGGCGGTCGTCCCGGACCGCCGGGGCGCGCGACGTTGCACGCCCCACCCCGGGCCTCTTGTATGGCGCCCGCCGATCTCCTATGCTTCGCGGCATGAGCG
Source organism: uncultured Vicinamibacteraceae bacterium (assembly GCA_964569405.1). Classification (GTDB taxonomy): domain Bacteria; phylum Acidobacteriota; class Vicinamibacteria; order Vicinamibacterales; family UBA8438; genus JAAXGX01. The sequence goes on from CAZMWA010000349.1 coordinate 9,295, forward strand.
ACATCAATGACCGCGTTCGACGTCCGGCCGGGCTCCTTCCCGCTCCCCTGTCGCGGCGCGGGTTCATCCTGAACGCCGCCGGCGGCGTGAGCTTCCTGGGCGTGATGCACCTGCTGCGCGAGGCCGGGCTGCTCGCCCAGAGCGGCGGCCGCGCGGGAGCGGATCCCCAGCAGATCTTCCAGACGGCCGTCGACGAGGCGATCGCGGCGGGCGAGGTCGGCATCCAGTTCGCCGTCTACAAGGACGAGGAGCTGGTCGTCGACGTCTGGGGCGGCGTGGCCGATCAGGCCACGGGCCGCAAGGTGGACCGGCAGACCCTCTTCAACGTCTTCTCGGTGACCAAGGCCATCACCGCCGCGGCGGTGCACATCCAGGCCGAGCGGGGGCTGGTGTCCTACGACGCGCCCATCGCCCGCTACTGGCCGGAGTTCGGCGCGCACGGCAAGGACACGACCACGGTGCGCGACGGCCTCAGCCACCGCACGGGCATCCCGGCGATGCCGGCCGGGGTCACGCCGGAGCAGATGGCCGACTACGACTGGATGGTGAACGCGCTCGCGAACCTGGAGCCGGTCTTCGAGCCCGGCACCACCAACGCGTACCACAGCTACACCTGGGGCTGGATCAACTCCATGGTCGTGGAGCGCACGGATCCGCAGGGGCGGCCGTTCCGCCAGTTCGTCCACGAGGAGATCGCCCAGCCGCTCGGCATCGAGGATCTGTGGATGGGCCTGCCGCCCGAGGACGAGCCGCGGGTGGCGCACATGTACAACTCCGAGATCTCGATCGCCGATCAGAGCACCGCGCGCGGGCGGTCCATGCCGCTGCAGGTGGCCGGCACGCAGGACGTGTTCGGGCGCTCCATCGTCCGGCAGGCGGTCATCCCGGGCGCCGGCGGCATCTACAACGCGATCAGCTCGGCGCGCTTCTTCGCGCTGCTGGCGAACGAGGGCCAGCTCGACGGCGTGCGCCTGCTCTCGCCCGAGCGGGTGCGCGGGTGCCTGGAGCCGCGCCCCGACACCGACAAGCTCGACGTCGGCCGCGGCACGATCACACGCGTGTCGAACGGCGGCTTCTGGCTCGAGGCGCCCGGCGTGGTGGGTAGCGGGCGCATCCTGAGCCACCCGGGGCTCGGCGGCTCCATCGGCTGGGCCGACCTGGACAACCGGCTGGGCGTGGCGATGTGCCACAACCGGCACGGGCTGGCCTATGCCGAGCCGCTCGCCGGCGCGATGGGCAAGGCCTTCGGCGTCATGTAGCCGCGCCGGCGGCGGACCTCAGGGGGCCGGGTTCACCAGCCCGGCCAGCAGCTCGCCGGTACGCTCCCGGGCCGTGGCCAGACGCTCCTCGAGTTGATCGAACACGAAGCGGTGGCCGGCCTGCCGCGCCTGAATGAGCGGCACCTCGGCCTGCCGGTAGGCCGCCCGGAAGGCGGCCTGCCGCTGCTCGTCGCGGATGCGGTCGATCAGGTGCTCGGCCGCGTCGAGCGATTCGCGCACGTCCGCGATGCCCTCCAGCAGCAGCCGTGCCCCCGCCGCCCGTCCCGGGCGCGGCGCGACGCCGTCCGGGCCGTGACAGGTCGAGCACTGCCGCTCGAGTCCGGCGGGCGACAGGAGATTCGCGCCGACGCTGCCGTGGCAGGTGGAGCACGTCGGGACGCGGCGGTCACCCTCGCCCAGCAGCTCGTGGTGCCGACTGGTCTGAAAGTTCACGTAGGGACCGGTGTGGCAGCCGCCGCAGGTTCTCGGGAGCTGCGTGCGGTGCACCGGACTCGACGGATTGAAGCTGCCCAGCACGTCCCGGTGCGCCTGGAGCCGCTCGAAGGTGCCCGGATCGCCGCCGTGGCACCGCTCGCAGCCCACGTTGTTGCGGCCGTGGGGCGAACGGCTCCACTCGTCCAGGTGGTTCGGCGCCGGCGCGGTGTAGACGTTGGCGACGTGGCAGTCCGCGCAATTGCTCCGGTCGAATTGCGCCAGGGCGGGAGCAGCGCCGGCCAACCCCAGCCACGCCACGGCCAGACCGGCAATGCCCACATGTCGCAAGCGCGTCTTCGGCGCGGACGCGCGCCGGCTGGCGGTCATCGGGTACCGCACACGCTGTCTGCTCATCGTTCGGCCTCCTGTACCCAGCTTACCAGCAAGGGGGCACGGGGCCGGGAGACGCTCAACCCCTGCGCCGGATGGCTCTGCGCGGCCGCGCCTTGCGGGGCGCCCGCGCCGCGGGCTTGGGAGTCCGGGCGCGCGGCGGCGGACGGGGGATGTGGGTGGGCCATTCGACGGGTTCCGGCCAGTTCTCGGAGAGGAACCGGAGGGCGCGCTCCGCGCGGCGGGTCGTGATGGCGCTGCCGCGGCGCAGCCGCGCGATCGTGTCGCCGCTGCCGGTCGCGCACCGGGACACGGTCGAGATGCTGCGGCCGGTCTGCTCGGCGAAGAGCGCGCAGAGAACGACGAGGTGCCGCACCGTGTCATCCACGACGCGGTTACGTTGCCACAAATAACATGTCGTGGCAAGGGCGGTTTCGTGTATCGTGCTAGACGTGACACGTTTCGGCGTCGACTACCTGCGGCAGGCCGTCCAGCGCAGGGTGGAAACGGAAGGGCTGCGGCCGTTCTCCGTGCGCACCGGCATTCCGCTCGGCCAGCTCCGCAGCCTGCTCCAGGGCCGGGCTGCACGGAGCACCACCCTCGAGCGGATGTCGTCGGTCCTGGGCCTGGAATTCTACATCGGCCCCGCGCGCAAGGGGAAGCTGTCGCGGCCCGCGCTGCCCCCCGAGATCGCGGAAGTGCTCCACCTGCCCAAGGACGCCCACGTCGCCGACGCGGTCGGGTTGATCGACAAGGACCGGATGGCGGCCCAGTTGCGCAACGGGATGGGCGTCGTGCGGGACCTGGTCGACCGGGCGGCGGCCGCGGCGGACCTGATTCCGGGCCTGGTCTCCGGAGAGCGTGACGCCCCGCCCGCGCGGCGGGCGGACAGCGTTGCCATCATTCCGTTCGCGCCCCACTTCCAGTTGCCGGCCGGACACGGCGAGGTGGTGTTCGAACAGTCGTCGGAGATGTCGATAGCAGTCGCCAGGGACGCGGTGGCGCCCTGGGCGCGGCCGGAGCATCTGACGTGTTTCCGCGCGGCCGGCGACGCGATGGAGCCGACGGTCCGGGACGGCGATCTGGTGGCCGTCGACCAGCACCGGACGCGGCCGCTCGAGGACGAGCTGTTCGCGGTGCTCACCGACGGCAGGCTCTCGGTCAAGCGCCTGCACCATTCCGAAGGACGCTGGTTCCTCGTCAGCGACAACCCGGCGCACCTGTCCCGGCCGCTCGGCGACGGCGACACCATCGTGGGACAGGTGGCGTGGTGCGGGCCGCACGGCCGCGATTAAGATTGGGTTGCGGCGAGGCGGTCGAGGCCGGCCTCGTAGATCGCCCTGACCTCCGACGTGGTTTCGCGATAGCGCGCCAGCAGCTCGCCGCCCGACATCGGGGTGCCGAGCTGGCGCGCCAGCGGCTCGAGCGCGGCCGGGTCGGTCGAGATGGCGCTCGCGTCGCTGTCGGTGTGGATGCGGAGCACGCTCTCCAGCTCGCGCAGAAAGGCGTAGGCCTCGCGCAGCGCCGCCGCCTCGCCGGCAGGCAGGACCGGCGTGGCGGGCAGCGCCGACAGCAGGCGCCGCGTGCCGGGCACGCGGAAGCCCTCGCGGGCGGGCCCCTCCCGGAGCTGCAGCACCTGCAGCAGGAAGTCGATGTCCGCCAGCCCGCCGCGGCCGCGCTTCAGATCGAGTTGGCCGCCGGCCGCCTCGGCGGTCAGCTCGCGCTCCATGCGGCCGCGGACGTGCCGCGCATACCCCGGAATCTCGGGACTCCATGGCCCGTAGACGAAGCGGCCGGCCGCCGCCTGCACCTGACCGGCGAGCGTCGCATCGCCGCCGACGAACCGGCAGCGCGTCCAGGCCATCCGCTCCCAGATCTCCGCGCGCTCGGCCAGGTAGCGCTCGAAGGCAGCGAGCGGCGTCGCCAGCGCGCCCATCCGGCCCTCGGGACGCAGCCGCGTGTCCAGCTTGTACGCGAAGCCGGCGGCGGTCGTCTTCGCGAGCAGGTCGTAAATCGCGCGCACGAACTTCTGGTGCCGCTCGAAGCGGCGCGCATCGCCCGCGTCACCCGCGTACAGAAAGACCAGGTCCAGATCGGAGTACACCGTGAGCTCGCGCCCGCCGAGCTTGCCGAGCGCGAACACGGCCCAGCCGGCGTCGGCGTCCGCCGCGTCCGGCGTCGGCGGCGACCGGCGCGCGACGGCGCGAGCCGCCGCGCGCACCGCGCAGTCCGCGACCATGGACAGCTTCTCGTTGAGGAGATCGAGACGGCGGGCCGTCAACCACTCGGCCAGCACCTTGAACTCCTGGATGGCCTTCACGCGACGGAACGGATCGAGCGCGGATTCGATGTCCGGGCCGGTTGCGACCGCCTCGTCGAAAGCCTGCACGACAGCCGCGTGGAACGCGTCCCGGTCGAGCGCGCCGCCGGCGAGGAAGTCGAGGACCTCCGGGTAGGCTGCGAGCCGGGCCGCGTACAGGTCGCCGGCGTCGAGACCGGCCAGGAGCCGGTGGCGCAGCGCGGGGTCCTCGAGCAGGGCGCGGTAGAACGAAGCCGCCGCGCCGGTGCCCGCAACCACCCTTTCGAGCCGCATCAGAACGGTGGCGGGCGCCGACAGCGGCACCTCGTTCGCGACGATCGTCGCGAGCAGGTTGGCCAGCAGGTTGCGCGTCGACGAGCGTCCCTGCGCGCACGCCGCGCCGAGCGCGCGCATCGCGTCGAGCACGCGGTCCGGCTCGTCGAGGCCTGCCGCCTCGAGACGCGCGCGGACATCGTCGTCGGCGCCGTCCCCGGCGAGCAGACGGAAGATCTCGCGGCTGGCGAGGCCCTCGTCCTCGGCGCTCCCCTCGAACAGCCTGGCGTAGACGGCGTGCACGCGCTCCCGGTGCCGGTCCAGCACGGTCGTCAGCGTCTCCGGCTCGTCGAAGCCCAGGCGCCGCGCCAGGGCGCGGACGCCGCGCTCGGTGCCGGACAGGCTGTGCGTCTGCTGGCCCTCGGCCGCCTGCAGGCCATGCTCCACGTTGCGGAAGAAGGCGTACGCCGCCTCCAGCTCCCGCTGCACGCCGGCCTCGACGAAGCCCTGCGCGCCGAGCTGCTCCAGCGCCGTGAGCGTGCGCCCGGTCCGCAGCGACGGCTTGTCGCCGCCGTAGATGAGCTGGAACACCTGCACGAACAGCTCGACTTCGCGAATGCCGCCCCGGCCCTCCTTCACGTTCCGATCGAGGTCGCCGTGCCGGGCATGCTCGCGGTCCGCCCGGGCCTTGTAACGCGCGAGCTCCTCGATGGCCGCGTGGTCGAGATACTTGCGATAGACGAACGGCCGCACGAGCTCCAGGAACTGCTCGCCGAGCGACAGGTCGCCCGCAATCGGCCGCGCCTTGATCAGCGCGAACCGCTCGAACGTCTCGCCCAGGCTCTCGTAGTACTCCGCCAGTTGCGGCAGCGAGTAGACGAGCGCGCCCCGCGAGCCCATGGGCCGCAGCCGCATGTCGACGCGGTAGAGGTAGCCCTCCCCCGTATGCTCGGAGAGCAGCACCGTGAGCCGGCGACCGAGCTTCTGGTAGCGCCAGTGGGCGTCGCCTGCCGCTTCCCGGGGAACGTCGTAGACGTAGATGAGGTCGATGTCGGAGCTGTAGTTGAGATCCGCCGCGCCCAGCTTGCCCATGCCGATCACGGCGAACCGTCCGGGCAACGGCCCCGCCTTCGCCGCCTGCTCGGCGGACGCGACGCGCAGCACGGCGTCGACGAGGGCGTCGGCCAGGTTCGACAACTGGGTCGTGGTGGCCGCCAGCGTCTTGCGGTCCAGCATGCCGAACAGATCCCGCGCGGTGATGCGCAGCAGCTCGCGCCGCTGGAACCGCTTGAGCGCGTTGATTTGCTTCTCCACGCCCTCGCTGGCGTGGAGCCAGCGGCCGATCTCCGCGTCGAACGCGGTGCGGTCCGGCGCCGCGCCTTCGAGCTCGCGGCGCAGCCAGTGCAGGTACTCGGGATTGCGGATCAGGATCTCGCTGAGGAACGGCGACGTCCCGAGAATCTGCGTGAGGATCTCGAGCATGCGCGGGTCCGCATGCAGGTTGCCGATGAACCCGGCCCTGGGCGTGCGCGTCGCCACGTAGCGGCAGAATCCGCGCAGCGCCGCGTCCGGATCCGGGGCGCTGGAGACCACGTCGAGCAGCATGCCCGCCAGGGCCCCCAGCGCCTGGCGGCTGGGCAGCTCGTCGGCGAGCTGCTGGAGCTGCTGGTCCGCGGCGGCGCCGTCGCGCAGGCCGTACCGCCCGAGGAAGGCGGCAGCCGCATCCTCGGTCAGGTCGCGTGAGAGAAAGATGTCCTGCGGCGTGACGGCGTGCGGTTCGGATGGCATCCCGTTTCGGCTCCGCGGCTGCGCGCCGGGGGGACCGGCGTCCCGGCATGATAGCAGTCCGTCCGGATTATGCTGATCGGACCATGCGCAGACTTGCAGCTACGTCGGTGTTCGCCGTGCTGCTGGCGGGAGCCCCGCCGCACGCGGCCGGGCAGCTCGCGACCGCCAACGAGCGCGGCGTCGCGATGGGCCACCTGCACTACGTGGTCCGCGACGTCGAGGCCGACACCCGGTTCTGGGTGGCCCTCGGCGGCGACGCCAGGACCGTCGGCGACACCGTCGTGGTGACGTTCCCGGACGTCCTGGTGCTGCTCGACGAAGGCGAGTCGTCCGGCGGCACCGAGGGCTCCATCCTGAACCACATGGCGTTCCGGGTGCAGTCGCTCGACGACGTCGCGGCGGCGGGCATCGCGCTCGAGCGGCTGGGTTCGGCGGGGGGCATCGCCAACGTGTACTCGCCGGGGGGCGAGCGCATCGAGCTGTTCGACGAGACGGCGACGAACCTGACGTTCACGCGCGCCGACGGCGGCGCGGATCCCGTCACCCGCCGGCACAACGAGCCGCTGGTCGGCCCGATCCGCGCGCACCATCTCCACCTGTATCTCCTCGAGGACGCCGTGGCGGAAGCCCAGCGCTGGTACGCGAGCCTTTTCGGCGGCGTCCCCGGCCTGCGCTGGCGCTACGACGCGGTCGATCTGCCGGGCATCAACTTCAACTTCTCCCACAACCCGGACGGCGGCGGCGCGCCCACCAGGGGGCGCATGCTCGACCACATCGGCTTCGAGGTGGAGAACCTCGAGCGGTTCTGCCGCGCGCTCGAGGCACGGGGCGTGACGTTCGACGTGCCCTACCGCCGCAGCCCCGCGGGCATCGGCTACGCCCTGCTGACCGACCCCTGGGGCACGTCCATCGCGCTCACGGAGGGCCTGCGCGGGTTGTAGGACTGCATTCAGACTCCTGGGCTGACGTCAACGGGTGGCGGCGGCGCGCCAGCGGGCGAGGGCGGCGGCGATCTCGCGGCGCGCCGCGGTGCGCCGGCCCGGGTTGTGGTTGACGAAGTAGCAGAAGAAGACCGGCGCGTCCGACGTCGGTTCGAGCAGGCCGGCCAGCGCGACGGTGTGACGCAGCGTGCCGGTCTTGGCAGCCACCGGCGCCAGGGCAGGCCATGCCGCGAGCGTGCCCACGCCCGGGTTCGCCAGCGCGTCGATGAGCGTGGGACCCCAGGGCCGGCCGGCGGCGTAAACGAGCACCCGCACCACGGTGGCCGGGGCCACCAGGTTCGCCGGCGAGAGACCCGACCCGTCCGCGAGCCAGGCGTCGACCTGCACGGGCGCGCCGGCGCCGGGCAGCCCCGCCGCGAAGTCGGCGATCACCTCCACCCCGTCGTCGAAGCGGCCGCTCCCGGCCACCTCCAGTCCCAGCGTGAGGGCCAGCGTGTCGGCGTACCAGTTGTGACTTCTCGTCAGGACGTGGGGCAGGAGCTCCGCGAGCGGCGGCGAGTGGAGCTCCGCCAGTACGGATATCGGCCCGGAGCCCGCGCCCGGCCGCCCGGCGAGCCGCACGCCGCCCGCCACGCTCACGCCGGCCTCGTCCAGCGCGTCGCGCAACCGCTGCGCCGCGCGGTGCGCGGGGGACGGATCGCTGGCAGGCACCAGGAACGACGACTCGCTGATCGGGTACTCGCCCCGCAGCAGCAGCGTGTCGGTGCCCCAGAGCGGGATGAAGTCGAGGGTGCCCGCGCCGTGACGGTCGGAGCCCACCGTCGTCGTGAGATTGATCAGCTCCAGGCCTTCCGGCGCGGCGGCGCGCGCCGGCGCGCCGACCGCCGTGCCCGGCGCGACGCGCACCGCGACGGTCCCCTCGTCGACCGCCAGGCCCGCCGCCGGCGTGCCGTGGCGGTACGGCAGATCGTCGTGGCCGCGGTCCACGGGATGCGGGCGGCCGGGGAAGCGGCCGGCATCGACCACGAGATCCCCCGTGACGCGCTCGATGCCCCGCTCCCGCACCTGTGCGGCCAGCGCCGCGAGCGGCCCCGCCGCGCCGCCGTCGAAGAACTCGCCCCAGGTGGGATCGGCCCCCGGCTCCACCACGAGGTCGCCGTCGAGCACCGCCCCGTCCACCGCGCCGTGCGCGGCCAGGCGGGTCACCCAGCGGTACCCGCTGCCCAGGTGCTCCAGCGCCGCCGCCGAGGTCAGCACCTTGAGCACCGACGCGGGCACGAAGAGCCGTCCCGCGTGCAGCTCGTCGAGCACCTCGAGGTCGCCGCCCTCCCCCAGCCGCGCCGCCAGGTAGCCGCGGTAGGCGCCGTCGCCGGCGGCGGCCGGCTGCGCGGCGGCCGCGCGCGGCGCTGGCAGGCCCGTGAGCACGACCAGACCGATCACCACGAACAGGCGTAGCGAAGTCATTGCACAGATTGTCCCACAAGTGCACGCGGATGCCGCCGCCGGAGCTGCCGGGCGCGCGCGGCGGCAGCGCCTACCGCCAGAACCCAGGCGCCCTGGTCCCGCCAAAGTGTGGGTCTTGACAAACTTCGCGCGCGCTGGCGCCAGGCCACGCCCGGGCTTTCAGGTCTACCTGGCTGGAACCAGGGACCACCAGAGCGACCGCGCGTGGTCCCAAGGCGCGCACGGCGCGCCTC
>CAZMWA010000350.1:0-17497 GCA_964569405.1 uncultured Vicinamibacteraceae bacterium
ATGCCCGGGTCGTGGTTGATCGCCTCCGTGTGCATCGTCTTGATGAAGCACAGCTCGTCGGCGATCTTGGCGGTATGCGGCATCAGCTCGCTGATCCACGCTCCGGACTGGCCATGCCGGTCGAACTTGAAGATGGACGGGACGATCGGGAAGCCCGCCTGCGTCGCCGTCATCGGCGTCAGGCGCTGCCCCTGCCGGACCGAGTCCGGCAGATCGGTCCCGCGCATGTTCGCCAGTCCGGGCTTGTACTCCCACAGGTCGTGCTGCGAGGGCGCGCCGCCCTGGAACAGGTAGATGACCCGCTTGGCCCGCGGCGCGAAGTGCGGCAGCCCGGGCAGCCCGCCGACCGACGCGGGCGCGGGCGCAGCGCCGGCCCCCCTGGCCAGGAGATCCTCGCTGACCAGTGTCGCCAGGGCGGCGGCACCGATCCCGGTGCTCGAGAGCTGGATGAAACGCCGCCGCGTCAGAAGCCGCTCGAGTTCAGAGTGCATCGGCTTATTCCTTTGTGATGGTCCGGTCGAGGTTGAGGATCAGGCTGGCCACCATCGTGTGGGAGGCCAGCTCCGAAACGTCCAGCGTCTCGTCGCGGGGGGACTCCCCCATGCTGACGAGCTCGAGCGCGGCCGACCGATCGGCCTCGTAGCGGTCCTGGTAGGCGTGGAAGGCGTCGAGCAGGACCTCCGCCGCCTCGGGCGCTGGCCGATGGGCCGTCGCCAAACGGTAGGCGTAGGCGATCCGCTCGTCGGGCGTCGTCCCGCCCTCGGCGATCATCCGCTCCGCCAGCCTGCGCGAGGCCTCCACGTAGGTGACGTCGTTCATCAGGTTCAGCGCCTGCAGCGGCGTATTGGTGCGGCTGAGGCGGACGATGCACGTCTCGCGCGTCGAGGAATCGAACGCGAGCATGGACGGCGGCGCGAGCGTCCGCTTCCAGTACGTGTAGAGGCTGCGGCGGTAGAGGTCGTCGCCCTCGGACTGCACGTACTGCTGACTGACCTGCTCCTCCCACAGGCCCTCGGGCTGATACGGCCTGACCGAAGGCCCGCCGACCTGGTCGACGAGCAGGCCGGCGATGGAGAGCGCCTGGTCGCGGATCATCTGCGCCGGCATGCGCATCCGCGGTCCGCGCGCCAGCAGGCGATTCTCCGGGTCGGCCTCGAGCGCCTCCGGCGTGACCGGCGACGCCTGCCGGTAGGCGGCGCTCGTCACGATCAGCCGCTGCAGCGCCTTGACGTCCCAGCCGGACTCGACAAAGGTGGTCGCGAGCCAGTCGAGCAGCTCCGGATGACTCGGGTACTCCCCCTGCAGCCCGAAGTTCTCGGCCGTCTTGACGATGCCGGTCCCGAAGTACATCTGCCAGAAGCGGTTGACGGCCACGCGGGCGGTCAGCGGATGGTCCGGCTCGACGAGCCAGCGGGCGAACGCCAGGCGGTCGTTCTCCTGGCCGTCCGCCAGCGGCGGCAGCACCGCCGGCACGCCGGGCTCCACGCGCTCGCCCGGCACGTCGTACGCGCCGCGAATCAGCAGGTGCGTGTCGCGCCGCGGCTCCATCTCCTCCATCACCATGACGGTCGGGAAGCTGGCCCACAGCTCGGCACGCTCGCGCTCGAGGTCCTTGACCCTGCGCCACGCCTCCTGGACCGGCTGCGCCGCGTACTGGTCGAGGAAGGCGAGCCGCAGCTTCGCGGCCTGCCCGGCCGTCCGGCTGGCGGGCGCCATGCGCGCAATCTCGGTCAGCGTCTCGCCGGTCGCGACGACCGTCGCCTGCTCCGGCGTCAGCGCCTCCATGTAGATGCGCACGTCATCGATCATCCCCTGGAACCGCGGTCTCGAATCGCTGGAGCCGGACTCCTCGGGAGCGGAGCCGCTGGCGCCGATGCGCAACGGCTCCCTGACCCGCATGGGGTTGTTGATCCCGTCGAGCAGGGGGTTGATCTCCCGCGACTCGCCGTTGACGTAGATCCGGAAGCTCTCCGGCACCCGCTGCCCGTCGTAGGTCACGAGCACGTGCTGCCATTCGTTGAGCGGCAGCACGTCCCTCGATTCGATCCGCAGCCCGTCGTCCGCGTAGCGCTGCGACAGGTTGACCTGCAGCTTCCCTTCCAGCAGATACAGGCCCCAGCCCTGCTCGCCCTGGTCGCCGGCCAGCGCGCGCGACACGATCACGCCGTCGGGCGCGGTGGGATAGATCCAGGCCGCCAGGGTGAACGGCTCGGCGTAGGTGAAGTTCGCGATGTCGCCGGCGTTGATGAACCGCTTGCCGTCGAAGCTCATCGCCTCGCCCACGCGGCCGGGGGCGAAGCGCGGCAGGCCGTCCTCCAGCGTCACGTTGATCGGGAACTCGTAGGTCACCGGCTCCCGGGGCGGCCGCAGGTGGGACGTCACGCCCTGGTGGGGCTGCACCGGCTCGGGGCTGTAGGTCGCGCCGATGTCGCCGTCGAGCGGGTGGTGGACCAGGAGCTTGTCGCGCAGGACCCAGTCGACCGGCCAGGCGTCGCGCAGCGATTCCTCCCACTCGGCGCGCGCTTCGGCCGCGTCGGCCTCGAGGCTCGCGAACTGCTCCCGGGCCTCGGCCAGCTTCTCGTCGAACGCGGCCAGCTCGGCGAAGTTCTCGTCGGTCGGCGCCGTCATGATCGGCGGCGAGCTGAAGTACTTGAACGACTTCGACCCCAGGCCCCGCAGATTGCCGCGCTCGGGCACGTTATTGAAGTAGGAGTAGATCTGGTAGAACTCCTTCTGGCTGAGCGGGTCGAACTTGTGGTCGTGGCAGCGCGCGCACCCCAGCGTCAGCCCCATCCACACCGTCCCCGTCGTCGACACGCGATCGACCACGTACTCGGTCAGGAACTCCTCCGGGACGATGCCGCCCTCGCCGTTCTGGCTGTGGTTGCGGTTGAAGGCCGTGGCGATTCTCTGATCGAGCGTCGCGTCGGGGAGCATGTCGCCGGCGAGCTGCTCGATGGTGAACTGATCGAACGGCATGTTGTCGTTGTAGGCGTCGATCACCCAGTCGCGGTAGCGCCACATCTCCCGGGGGGCGTCGGTCTGATACCCGCTCGAGTCGGCGTAGCGGGCGCCGTCCAGCCACTCCACCGCCATCCGCTCGCCGTAGGCCGTCGAGGCGAGCAGCCGGTCGACGTGCCGCTCGTAGGCGTCGGGCCCGTCGTCGTTGAGGACGGCGGCAATCTGCTCCCCGGTGGCCGGCAGCCCGGTCAGATCGAACGTGACGCGCCGAATCAGCGTGAGGATGTCGGCCTCGGGCGCGGGACTCCAGTCTTCCGCCTCGAGCCGGGCCCGGACGAAGCGGTCGATCGGGTTGCGCACCCATTCGCTGTCCGTGACCGGCGGCGCCGCGGGCCGCTCGGGAGGAATGAACGCCCAGTGCGACTGCCACTCGGCCCCCTGGTCGATCCACAGCCGCAGGGTCTCGATCTGGCCCGCACTCAGGGCATCCTCCTCGGTGCCCGGCATGACCGGCGTGTTCAGGCCGAGGCGGTAGGGCATCCGCACCCGGTCGTCGGAGGCGCTCACCCGGTGGATCAGCAGGCTCTCCTCGGCGTTGCCGCGAACGATGACCGCACCGCCGAACTCGCCGCGGTCGGCGAACGGCCCCTCCGCCACGTCCAGCCGCAGGCCCCGCTGCCGCGCCTGCGCGTCCGGCCCGTGACAGGTGAAGCACTTCTCCGACAGGATCGGCCGCACCTCGCGCGCGAAGTCGACCACGCGCTCGGGCACCGGCGCCGCGTCGGCCACGACCGCGACCTCGGCGTCCCAGTGCGCGCCGCCGTCAATCCACAGCCGCACCGCCTCGATCTGCTCGTCGGTCAGCGAGCGTCCCGACGACGCCGGCGGCATGCGCTGCACGCTGTCGCCGGTGGTCAGCCGCTGAAACAGCGGGCTGGCGTCGGCATTGCCGGGCACGACCAGCGTCCCGATGAAGTCGTGCGTGTCGAGTCGCAGGTCGGCCTGCCGCGAGGCCTCGTTCGGGCCGTGGCAGACCAGGCACGATCGCGTGAGGATCGGCCGGATATCGCGGTTGAACTCGAGCGGCTGCGCAGGTTCCTGCGCAGGTGCGGCGCGGAGATCGCTACTCAGGTACCCGGCGGGCACCACCGCGAGAACGGCGAACAAAATGACGGCGCGGCGCAGAGTCATCTTCATGGCACTCCTCTAGGCGCATGGTAGGGCGCTGGCCCGCGCTATGCAAGCAGATCCTTGGCCTTCGCGGCGGCGATGGCAAATTTTCGGGGTACGTGACGCGGCCGGCGGGGCGACGGACTCACGAACCCGCGCGCCGGGGCATCAACTGCGGTCGAGCCACTCGACGAACCGCGACGGCTCCTCCACGATCATCACGCGCACGACGCGCTGATGCTCGTGCATGAGCTGCTTCGCGGCTTCGCGGGCGGCATCTGCCGAGGGGTACTGCGACGCGGCGGCCGGTGCGTTCGTGGCTCCGCCTCGAACGGTGGCGACTAGCTTGAACATGGTGTGCGCGGCCATCATAGCATCTTCAATCAGACGGGGCTGCGCCCCGAACCCCCGGCGTCCGCTTGCGGGGACCCCTTCGCCCCGCGCCGCTACCGCCGAGGCGCGCCGTGCGCGCCTTGCGGAGTCTGCACCGTTTCACGGCGCAGACTCCCACTGCTCCAGGAGGCTCCGCCAGGACGTCGTGCCCAGGACCAGGTCGACCACCTCGCCGTAGCTGGCGATGCCGGCCTCGACGCGGTTCGCGCGCAGATAGCGGTCGTAGACCCGATTGGCATTGCGCTGCACGATCGGGACCGCGCCGCGCAGCCGCAGCGCCACCGCGCGCAGGTCGGCGGCGGGCCCGGCGGCTAGGCGTCCCCAGACCCGGTCGCGGCCGTCCTCGTCGAGGTGGCGCACCACGCGCGGCAGCAGGTACAGCCACGCGCTGTAGCGCGACGCGTCGTCGCCGGCCAGGCACGTCAGCCAGCCCACGAAGCTCGCCTCGGACTCGGCGGCGTAGCCGGCGAGATGGGCCCACTCGTGCGCGACCACGTACGGCCGCTCGAACGGCAGCACGGCGCCGTTGACCAGAATCTCGAGCGTGAAGGGACTGATCATCCCGTCGATGCCGGCCCAGCGGAAGTACGGGGCCAGCAGCGTCGCCTTGGGGGCCCCGGCGACTGCGATCCGGTCGCTGCCCAGCCGCCGCTGCACGCGCTCGAAGGCCGGCCCCAGACGCGCCGGAAGCGCGTCCAGATCCGGCCACCCGGCCTGCGGCAGCGACGGGTACAGGTCGTTGAGCCGGTCGGCGGTCTCGACACCCAGCTCCCGCAGCGCCTGCGCGGTGACGCGGTGGGCATCGTGGCCGAGCTTCGCTGCGAGCGGCTCGCGGCGGTAGTTGAATCCCCACACCACCAGGAAGACCAGGTAGGCGCCGGCCGCCAGGGCCAGCGTGCGCAGGCCGGCGGCCAGGACGGCCCGCGGCCTGCCGCCGGCGCGCCGGAGCGCGGCGATCCACCAGACGCCGACCCACGCGGCGGCGACGGCAAGGAGCAGGTCGAACAGGGCGAACGGCACGAGGCCGGACAGCGGCGTGAGCAGGTTCTGAAGCGGCGGATAGAGACGGCGCGAGTAGAGCGCCTCGACCCAGGACGAGGGCGCGGGCAGCACGGCCAGCAGGCCGGCCGCCGCGATGAGCGCCGCGCGCGCGTGCCGCACGCAGGCCATTCTCGCACGCCGGCGGGGCGCTTGCCTGCCCCCGCACCGCGCCGCGGGCTGCTAGACTCAGCGGATGGCCGGACAGGACGCGGAGAGCTGGGGCCGTTCGACCGTCGACACGGCGTGCCCGCTCGACTGTCCCGATACGTGCAGCCTCGCGGTCTCGGTCGAGAAGGGCCGGATCGTCCGCATCGACGGGTCGGCGCGTCACGACGTGACCGCCGGGTTCATCTGCGGCAAGGTGCGCCGCTTCGGCGAGCGGGTGTACGGCGCGGACCGGCTGCGGCACGCCGGCTTGCGCAGCGGTCCGAAGGGCCAGGGCCGGTTCAAGCACGTCGGCTGGGAGCAGGCGCTCGACGTGGTGGCCAGGCAGATGCTGGCGATCCGCGAGCGTTGGGGAGCCGAGGCCGTCCTGCCGTTCTCGTACGGCGGCTCGAACGGCCTGGTCACGCAGGACACCGCCGACGCGCAGCTCTTTCGCCGCTTCGGCGCCAGCCGCCTGGCGCGCACCATCTGCGCGGCGCCCACCGCCGCCGTCAACGGCGCACTCTACGGCCGGATGCCGGGCGTCGCCTATGCCGACTACCGGCACGCGCGCCTCATCGTCGTCTGGGGCGCCAACCCGTCCGTCTCCGGCATCCATCTGGTGCCGCACATCCGCACGGCGCTGGACGACGGCGCCGCGCTGGTCGTCATCGATCCGCGCCGCACCGCGCTGGCGCGGCAGGCGGACATCCATCTCGCCGTGCGGCCCGGCACGGATGTCGCGGTGGCGCTGGCGCTGCACCGGTTCCTCTTCGAGAATGGTCTGGCGGACGAGGAGTTCCTCGCCGCCCACACGCGCGGCGCGGATGCGCTGCGCGAGCGCGCCGCGGAATGGACCGTGGAGCGCGCCGCCGCCGTCGCCGACGTCGACGCCGAGCTGCTGGAGCGCGTGGCGGAGCTGTACGCGGAGACGTCGCCGGCGGTTATCCGTTGCGGCTGGGGGCTGGAGCGGAACCGGAACGGCGGCAGCGCGGCAGCGGCCGTGCTGGCCCTGCCGGCGGTCGGCGGCAAGTTCGGCGTGCGCGGCGGCGGCTACACGATGAGCAACTCGGGCGCCTGGCCCCTCGACCCGGAGGCATGGATCGAGGCGGACGAGGCGGACACCCGGCTGGTCAACATGAACCGGCTGGGGCGGGCGCTCACCGAGTATCGCGACCCGCCGGTGCAGATGCTGTTCGTCTACAACGCCAATCCGGCCGTCACCGTGCCGGACCAGAACCGCGTGCTGCGGGGCCTCGCACGGGACGACCTGTTTAACGTGGTCTTCGATCAGGTCATGACCGACACGGCGCGCTGGGCCGACGTCGTGCTGCCGGCCACGACCTTCCTGGAGCACTACGACATCGCCCGCAGCTACGGGGCGGTCAACCTGCAGCTCGTGCAGCCGGTCATCGAGCCCGTGGGCGATTCGCGGCCGAACGTCGAGGTGTTCGCCGCGCTGGCGGCGCGGCTGGGCCTCCCCGGCGGCGCGCCCGAGACCGATCCCGAGGCGCTGATGCACGTCACCGGCGCCATGCCGGAGCCGGTGCGCGAGAGCCTGCTGCGGAGCGGGACCGCCGAGCCGCCGTGCCCTGCGCGGCCGGTGCAGTTCGGTGACGTCTTTCCGCGGACGGCCGACGGCCGGGTCGATCTGTTCCCGGAGGCGCTCGAGCGCTGCGCCCCCGCCGGACTGTACGTCTATCGGGTGGATGCCGCGGCGGAGAACCATCCCCTGGTCCTCCTCTCGCCCGCCAGCGAGAAGACGATCACGTCGACCCTCGGCGAGCTCAGGCCCCGTCTGGCCGCGCTGCAGATCCACCCGCGGGACGCCGCGGCGCGCGATCTCGCCACCGGCGACACGGCGCGCGTCTTCAATGCGCTGGGCGAGATCCACTGCCCCGTCATGCTCAATCCCGACATGAAGCCCGGCACCGTGGGGTTGCCCAAGGGCCTGTGGCGGAAGAGCACCATGAACGGGTCGACCGCGAACGCTCTGGTCGGGGACGAGCCGACCGACATCGGCGGCGGCGCCTGCTTCAACGATGTCCGCGTCGAGGTGACGCGGGTGGTGACGGCCACCCTCGGCGGCCGGGACATCTCCATCTGGACGACGGCAACCGAACGGACACACTAGCCATGGCGGAGCACGACGAGATGTCGGCGGGCGGCGCGGGCGGGCGAACCGTCAGGTGCGTCATGTTCAAGAAGGATCTGCCCGGCCTGAGCGAGCCGCCCTGGCCCGGGGAGCTCGGGCGGCGGATCTACGAAAACGTGTCGGCCGACGCGTGGAAGATCTGGGAAGAACGGATGAAGATGCTGCTGAACGAGTACCGGCTGCTGCCGTGGCAGAAGGAGGCCCAGCAACTCGTCGCCAAGTCGATGGAGGAATTCTTCTTCGGCGACGCAGCGGCGCTCCCGCCCGACTACGTCCCGCCGCAGACCGGGCAGTAGCGGTTCCCCCGGGGCGCTGCCGCGCCCGCCCGGGGAGACGCGGGGGCGCCGGCCCCCGCGTCCGTCCGAACGTTGTCCGTCAGCTACGCGTTGGCGAGCTCCAGGCCGCTCTTGATCGGCGCAATGCCGGGCAGCTCCCACTCCTCCCACATCGTGTCGACCATGCCCTGGATGTAGTCGATGTCCTCGTCGATGAGGTGGGCGAAGCGCCCCTGCTTCATGAGGTACTCGCGGACGGGGATGCGGCCCTTCTTGTGCGGGTCGTAGGTATAGGTGACCTTGCCGTCGAGGATCTCGTAGAGCGGGAAGATGCCGGAGCGGATCCCCAGCTCGCCGAGCTCCCGCGAGTAGCCGGGGTGGAAGTCCCAGCCCTTGGGGCACGGATCGAAGGTGTGGATGAACGTGGGGCCGCCGACGCTCAGCGCCTTGCGGGTCTTGTTCATGAAGTCGAGCACCGGGAACGTCGCGCTGGCCGTGGCCACGTAGCGGCAGGTCGGGTGCCCGACGGCGAGCATCGGGGCCAGGTTCTTCTTCCAGCGGGCGTGCATGATCCGCCGCACGCTGCCCGGCGGCGTGAACGTGGTCTGCGCGCCGTAGGTGGTCAACCCGGTGGCCTGGATGTCCGTGTTCGCGGCCGACTCGTTGTCGTAGAGGATGATGAGCAGGTCGTAGTCGGTCTGCAGGGCGCCCGACATGCCGGACAGGCCCATGTCGCCGCCGCCGAGGTCGCCGCTGAAGTTGATGACGTTGATCTTCTCCTTGGCGATCTTCCCCTTCCGCATCAGCGCGCGCAGGCCCGCCGCCATGCCGACCGCAGAGGCGCCGCCGGCGCCGAGCTGCGTGTGCATCCACGGAATGACCCACGGTGTGGTCTGATAGCTCGTGTTCGCCACGTACATGCAGCCCGTCGCGCCGGTCGCGACGGTGCGCGGACCGGACGCCTTGGCGAAGTCGCGCATGACCAGGGCCGACTCGCAGCCCTGGCAGGTGCGGTGCCCCGACGTGTAGAACTCCTCGAGCGGAGCGTCCTTGGCCTTCCTCAGATGCTCGTAGTCGATCACCGGCAGCGTAGTTGCCATCTCCGTCATCCTTCCTTGCTGTGGGACCGGCGTCCCACCTTGGCGCCCGCGCGGTCGGCCGGAACCCGGACCGACCGCGGCACCCTAGCGCTCGTCACCCGCAGACTACTCGCGCAGACCCGTCCAGCTCACGACCTCCTCCGGCATGTCGCCCCGCCCGGCCGCCAGCGTCTCCTCGTACATCTTGATGCATTCCTCGATCGAGATGTCGCGTCCGCCGAGCCCTCCCATGTAATTGATGACGTTCGGGCGCTCGCGCAACGGATAGAGGCAGGACCGCACCTCGTGCATGAGAATGCCGCAGTTGTCGGGCGACCCGTGCGCGAAGTCGCGATCGATGACGCCCACGCCCTTGAACCGGCCGAGGCACGCGCGCAGCTCCTCGGTGGGAAACGGACGGAACCAGCGCAGGTTGACGTAGCCTACCTTGTGCCCCTGCGCCCGCATGCGCCGGCACGCCGTCCGTGTCGGCATGGCCACCGCGCCGATGCCGATCAGCACCGCCTCCGCGTCCTCCGTCATGAACTCGGAGAAGTACGGGTTGTCGTAGCGCTGGCCGAAGATCGCGTTGAACTCCTCGTACGCCTCCTTGATCACGTGCCGGGCCCGGCGCGCGGCCTCCCAGTTCTGGCGCCGCAGCTCCATGACCCAGTCCTCGTTCACCTGCGGCGCGATGGAGACCGGATTGTCGGGATGCATGCGCCGTTCGCCCAGATCGAACGGCGGCAGGAAGCGCTTGACCGCGTCCTCGGTCGGCACCTTCGTCATGTGCTGCGCGTGCGTCAGGAACGCGCCGTCCATCGCCAGCGCCATCGGCATGCGCACGCGCTTGTCCTCGGCGACGCGGTAGCCGATGAACACGTGCTCGAGGGCCTCCTGCGCCGTGCTGGCCCAGCACATCAGCCAGCCCATGTCGCGCAGCGACATGGCGTCGTTGTGCTCCACGCCGAACGCGCCCGGATCGTCGAGCGCCCGGTTGCCGACCAGGAAGAGCGGGGGGAGGCGGTCCGTGGCCGTGACGACCAGCGCCTCGAACCCGTACATCCAACCCGTGCCGCTGCTGCCGGCGAATGCGCGCGCACCGACCGAGCTGGCGTGCTTGACGATCTCGAACTGCGAGTGCTCGCTGTCGGCGACGATGTACTCCGAGTCGAGCTCGCCGTTCGCGATCAGTTGCGAGAGCTGATCCATCACCTCCGTATAGGGCCGGATCGGGTAGGCGGCAATCACGTCGACGTCCGCCAGCTTCACAGCGTGCGAGACGGCCTGACAGCCGGTGAGCAGCTCCTCGCGGTCCCACACCTCTACTGCTTGCGCAATTGTCACGATCCCTCCTTAAGCGACAAGTCCGTCACCCCTTGGCCGGGACGGTCGTTCCTTCGGTCTTCTCCACGCCGGTCCCGGTCACGTGCGCATAGCGGATGCGGGTCTTGCCCTTCTTCTGCTCCGCCCACTTGACGTAGTCGGCGGGATCGCGCTTGTGGTGCTCCCACGGGCTGTCGGTGTTCTCGAACTCGAGCTCGTCGACCATGACGATGCATTCCTTGACCGGACAGACCAGGGCGCACTTGTGGCAACCCGTGCACACCTCGTAGTTGACGTCGTACAGGCCGTCGTCCGTCGGGTCGAAGCACTCGTCCGGACAGTCCGCCCAGCACAGGGTGCACTTGATGCAAAGGTCGAAGCGGACGACCGGCCGCTCGGTCTTGGACGTGCCGTGCTTGAAGCCCTCGTTGCGGTTCTGGCCGCGCGGCCCGAGCTGGAACCCGCGCGGGACGGCCGGCACCACGACGCCGCCCTCCTCGAACTCGTGCCACTTCGGCAGCACCGGGATCTCGTGCGGCCACTCGATGCCCTGATCGGGATTGACCACCTTGATGCGGCGCAACGTCGCCTCGTAGGCTTCGCGCGCGGCTTGCGCGCGGTGCTCCTCGCCGGACCTCTCCAGCAGGAACTCCTCCACCGCCTCGATGCCGATGACGCCCGGGTCGACGGCCGCGATCGCGCCGAGACAGCGCTCCCGGGTCAGGTCGTCCTTGTTGACCCACAGCCCGGCCAGGCTCGGGTCGCCGTCCAGGATCGCCAGGCGATAGGGATACGGTTTCCGCTCCAGGAACCGGATGAGGTCGTCGTGCTCGCGCCGCGAGACCATCAGCAGGCAGCCCTTGTGGCCGACCTTCTCGTTGACCGGACGGATGCCGTGCCAACCCCAGGGCTCCACGCCCTTCGCCATGGTGTCATCCACCACCAGCGACACGTCGGCCGCGTCGATGTCCAGCTTCGCCCCGCACTCGGCCTCGAGCTCCTCCTCGGAGAGATCCGGCGAGACGAAGGCGAAGTACTTGCAGGGTATGCCGTTGCGCTCCGGTGCGTCGCTGTAGCGGCCGTTCGAGAAGGCGACCCGCCCCATCCGGCTGGCTATCATCACGATGTCGCCGCCGATGTACTTGCCGAGGTTCTTCTGGAAAATCCCGCGATACTGGACCTCTACGCGCTTGATCATAAAGCCGCCTCTCCCAGTGTCCCGCTGATTGGCGCCTGGGACGCTCCCCGTTCCCCGGGGCCGCCAGGCTGTTCAGACCGACCCGCTGCCGCGAGCCGGACTGCGCGTCATCGGAGCTTCGATTCGAGATTATGCGATCCGATCGTCTTGTGTATCTCGAACATGCTCACGTTGCCGTGGTGCTCGACGATCTTCGCGTCGATGACCTTCCAGAGATGCGTCTCAGTCCACCTCACCGGCTTGCCGGTGGGCGGCACGCCCATGAAAGGCCCCTGGTGAACGCCGCCGTCCACCTCCACGGCCGTTGCAATCCAGTGCTCGTTCGAAATCTCGGCGACCACTTCGTAGCGCAAGTCCGGGAACGCCCTGCGGGCCGCCATCATCGCCTTCAGCAGCCCGTCCCGGTCCGGTGTCTCGACCAGCGGCATGTGGTCCACGAAACCCGGCGCCAACACCTCGTCGGCCGCCGCGAGATTACCCTTGCCCAGAACCTCCTCGTACAGCCGCCGCACGGCCGCCCTGTTCTGCACGCTCATGGGTCACCTTCCACCCGACGCCGAGCGACCGCTCTCCCCACCGGCCCGGACGAACGAGGTCGTCAGGATTCTAGCGGACTGACCCGCATAGCTCAACTTGGTTCGCCGGGACGCCCGCCAACTCAGCCGGGATCGCCCGCCAGCCTCCGGATCGGCCCGCTGGCCAGCACCAGCACCACGCCGGCGCCGATGGCGACGAGCCCGATGGCGCCGAACAGTTGCGGGAGCGGCAGGCTCTCGATCAGGCCCGCCGCCAGCCCGGCGAGCAGGTTGCCGAGCGCCGAGGCCATGAACCAGATGCCCATCATCTGGCCCACGAGCCGCTTCGGGGACAGCTTCGTGATGCCGCTCAACCCGACCGGGCTCAGGCACAGCTCCCCCGTGGTGTGGAAAAAGTAGGTCACGACCAGCCACATCGGACTGACGCCGCCGTCCTCGCCAACGAAGGTGGCCCCCCAGGCGAGCACCAGGAAGCCGAGTCCGAGCTGGACGAGGCCGAACGTGAACTTCACGGGAATCGAGGGGTTGCGCGCCCCGAGGCGGAGCCACAGCGCACCGAACAGCGGGGCCAGCATGATGATGAACAGGGGGTTGACCGACTGCAGCCAGGTGGCCGGCAGCTCCCAGCCGAGCACGTCCCGATCGGTCAGCCGCTCGGCGAACAGGTTCATCGACGAGCCGGCCTGCTCGAAGCCCGCCCAGAAGACCGCGGCCGCGATCAGCAGCACGGGGATGACCGCCACGCGCCGGCGCTCCTCCCGGTCGAGCCCGCCCAGCAGGAACACGTACGCGAAGTAGAGAATCACCAGGACGGTGATCATCACGCTGGCAGCCTGCGCGACGCCGACCATGGACAGGGTCAGCACGCCGGCGAGATGCAGAGCGGCCAGCACCACCGCCAGCCCCGCCAGCGCGGCGCTGCCGCCCGCCAGCGAGCGCACCGCGCGAGCCCGTTCGCCGGCCTGCTGCGCACGCAGCACGCCGGCCTCGCCCAGGCGCCGCCAGCCCCACACGTACTGCACGACGCCGAGCAGCATGCCCACGCCGGCGGCGCCGAACCCGAGGTGCCAGTTGATCTCCTCGCCGAGGTAGCCGCAGATGAGCGGACCCGCGAGCGCCCCGATGTTGATCCCCATGTAGTAGACGGAGAATCCGGCGTCCCGCCGGGCGCCGCCCTCGGGGTACAGGTCGCCCACGATCGCGCTCACGTTCGGCTTGAGCAGGCCGGTGCCGAGCACGATCAGCAGCAGGCCGAGGTAGAAGGCGGTCAGCGTGGGAATCGCGAGCGTGAAGTGCCCCGCGGCAATGACGACGCCGCCGTAGAGCACCGCGTTCCGCTGTCCCGTCAGCCGGTCCGCAATCCAGCCGCCCGGCAACGCCACCGCGTAGACGGCGAACGTGTACAGGCCGTAGACGGCGGTGGCCGTGACGTCGGTCATGCCGAGACCGCCGCGCGCCACGAGATCCGTCATGAAGAGCACGAGGAGCGCTCGCATGCCGTAGTAGCTGAACCGCTCCCACATCTCCGTGAAGAAGAGGGTCGCCAGGCCGCCGGGATGGCCGAACCACTCGGTCGTGTCTCGTTGCATGGGGCTGCTCCCGCGCCCCGGTCACTGCCGGGCGCCGTTCGATGATAACGTGAGCAGCCGCGCCGACGGCGCGGCGCGCCCGGCGGCGATGGACCATGCCTCTCGACGAATACCAGCGCAAGCGCGATTTCTCGCGGACGCCCGAGCCGCGCGGAGACGGGTCCCGGCGGCGGCGGAAGACGGACGGGCCGCGCTACTTCTGCGTCCAGAAGCACCTGGCCAGCCGCCTGCACTACGACCTGCGGCTCGAGCACGAAGGCGAGCTGCTCTCGTGGGCGGTGCCGAAGGGTCCGTCGCTGAACCCGGCCGACCGACGGATGGCGGTGCGGACCGAGGACCATCCGTTCGACTACGGCGACTTCGAGGGCGTGATTCCGGCCGGCTACGGCGCGGGCATCGTCATGCTGTGGGACTACGGCACCTGGGCGCCCGCGAGCGACGACGTCGACGGCGCGCTGGCCCGGGGAGACCTGAAGTTCGTCCTGGACGGCTACAAGCTGAAGGGCTCGTGGGCGCTGGTCCGCACCCGCGATCGAGGGGTCGCCCCGGCGCGGCAACGCGGACGGAGCTGGCTGCTGATCAAGCACCGGGACTTCTGGTCCGGCGCACTCGACATCACCGAGTTCGCCCCGCTCAGCGTCAAGAGCGAAGGCGACTTCGAGGACATCCTGGCGGGCGACATGCCGGCGCTGTGGCGGACGGGCAGGCCGGCCGGCGGCGGCACGCTCAACCCCCGGCTGCTGGCCGTCATCGAGGGCGCCGCGCGCAAGATCCGCGAGAAGCGGTCCGGCCGCCCGCGGTGAGCCCCGGGCGCGGCGCCAGCCGGGCAGGCGCCGCGCCAGCACGTTCCAGACCGCATCTGACATGTGACATGGAAGCCAGCCAGGCCGTGGTCAACGATTTCGTGCCCGCCCGCAACGTCGCGGGCGGCCATCGGATGACGCTCTTCACGTGGGCCCGGCCACGCGCGTTGTCCCGTCTTCCGGCGCTCCACCGGCGCTACTTCGATGTCGCGCCCGACGCGCGGGTGATGGCGCACTGCGGCTGGCAGCCGGAGCCGCGGCGCTGTCCGACCCTCCTCGCGCTGCACGGCCTGGAGGGCTCGAGCTCCGCCCACTACATGCGCGGGCTGGCGGACAAGGCGTTCGCGCGCGGGTTCAACGCCGTGCTGCTCAATCAGCGCAACTGCGGCGGCACCGAGCACCTGTCGACCGGCCTGTACCACTCCGGGCTGACGGCCGATCCGCGGGCCGTCATACGGGAGCTGATCGGCCTGGACCGCCTGGCGTCCATCGTCGTCGTCGGCTACTCGCTGGGAGGCAACGTCGCCCTGAAGCTGGCAGGCGAGTACGGCCGCGACGCGCCGGCTGCCGTCCGCGCCGTGTGCGCCGTCTCGCCCACCATGGACCTGGCGCGCTGCGTCCGGGCGCTGGAGCGGGCCGGCAACGCCGTCTACCAGTGGAACTTCGTCCGCAACCTGAAGCGCCGGATGCGCCGCAAGGCGCGGGTCGCGCCGGGCCGCTTCGACCTGCGGCCGCTGCGCGGCGTCCGCACCGTCCGGGCGTTCGACGAGGCGTTCACCGCGCCGCACCACGGCTTCCGGGACGCGAGCGACTACTACCATCGGGCGAGCAGCCTGCGGGTCGTCGATCGCATCGCCCTGCCGACGCTGATCGTCAGCGCCGACGACGACCCCTTCGTGCCGGCCGAGCAGTTTCGGGAGCCGGCCGTGACGGCGAACCCGGCGGTCTCGGTCGTCGTCACGCGCGGCGGGGGGCACTGCGGGTTCTTCGCGGCGCCGACCTCACGCTTCGACGGCTACTGGGCGGAAGCCGCCGCCGTCGCGTTCGCGGCCCGGCACGCCGGCGGCTAACGCCTCCTGCAGCAGGCGCGCCAGCTCCGGCCCCTTGCCCTTGTCCTCGTGCTTGAAGTAGATGAACACGTCCGAGCAGGTCGGCGTGGCGGTTCTGATGGACTCGGCCCAGCGCCGGATGTCCGCGTCGTCGTACCCGTCGTCGCGCAGCCGGAAGTAGCCGTACGGCGCCGTGACGCGCAGCGGCGTGGTGAGCCGCTTGCTGTCGGCGACGCACAGCGCCACGCGCCGCTCGGTCAGGCAGTCGAAGACGTCGGCAGCGTGCCAGGAGGCGTGGCGGAACTCGAACGCGGCGCGCACGCCGGACGGCAGCGTGCCGATGAACCGCTCGAGCACGGCGAGGTCCTTCCGGAACCACGGCGGCAACTGGAACAGCAGCACGGCCAGCTTCTCTCCCAACACCGCGGCGGCGCCGCAGAACGCGCGCGTCACCTCGTCGCACTGCTGCAGCCGCGCGTCGTGCGTGATCCGCCGCGGCGCCTTGAGCGTGAACCGGAAGCCCGGCGGCGTGAGCGCAGCCCAGCCGCGCAGGAGCTTCTCCGTCGGCAGCCGGTAGAAGGTGTAGTTGATCTCGACCGTCGGCAGGCGCTCCGCGTAGTACGGCAGCATCTTCGCGGAGGCGATCCGCGCCGGGTAGAAGCTCCCCTTCCACTCGGCGTAGTTGTAGCCCGATGTGCCGACCCAGCACCGGGTGCCGCCGGGGGGCATGGCTGGCGTGCGCGTCAGTCGAGGTCGAAGTCGCGGGTGGGGCGCTCGACGGGCTCGCGCTTCGCCTGCTTCAGCGCCTCGTCGAAACGTTTCGACAGCGCCTTGCCCCGGACCCGCTCATCCGCCACGGACTGCCTGAAGAGCGCGTCGCGGCGCGCGGCCTCCGCGCTCAGGATCTGCTCGGCCTCGCCGAGCTCCGGCTTGTCCTCGCGCTCGGGCTCGCTGTGCGAGACGATCCGCTTGAGGTTCAGATCGACGACGAGGGTTGTCCGGCAGCAGGGACACTGCAACTCGAGCTCGGACGCGAGCGTGGTCATGCGGCCCCCCGCTACCCCTCCTCCTCGTACTCGCCCTCGGCCGGCGGGCTGATGCGCGTCGACGGCCTCAGGGCCTCGCGGTAGTCGTAGACGGCCATGCCCTGCACATGCAGCGCCAGATGGCAACCGGGTGCCTTGCGGTCGATGACGACGGTGACCGGGCTGCCCTCGACGCCGTCGCGGAAGCGGAGACGGCAGCCGCAGGAGAGACGCGCATGTGCGAAGCCCTTCAGCATGCTGATGATGATACTACACTGCGACCCGGCACCGGACCGGACGGCTAGAGCAGCGACTTGAGCTCCCGCTCGAACTCCTCCTTGGTGGCAATCCCCATGTGCGTCCTGCACAGCGTCCCCCGGCGATCGATCCAGAAGCTGATCGGGAGTCCCCAGATGGGGCCGTAGGCCTCCTGGAAGTCGTCGCGGCCGAGCCCGACCAGCATCGGGTAGTTCACGCCGAACTCCTCGGCGAACGGCCGGATCCGCTCGGGCGTGTCGTCCACCGACAGGCCGAGCACCTGAAACCCCTGGTCGCCGTACTCGTCCTGCAGCTCGATGAAGCCGGGGATCTCGATCTTGCACGGACCGCACCAGGTGGCCCAGAAATTGAGCAGGATCACCTTGCCCCTGAGCTCGGCCAGGTCGACGTCGTTGCCGTCCATGTCGGCAATCGTGAAATCGAGGGGGGCCGGACGGGCATCGTCGTCGCAACCCGCCGCCGTCGCCCCTGCTT
>CAZMWA010000351.1:0-15460 GCA_964569405.1 uncultured Vicinamibacteraceae bacterium
TCGCTGAAGAAGGGACCGTTCGTCGATATTCCGCTCCTCGAGAAGATCGAGGTGATGAACCGCGACAACGCGCGGAAGGTGGTCAAGACGTGGTCCCGCCGGTCGACCGTGGTGCCGGAGATGATCGGGCACACGATCGCCGTCCACAACGGAAAGAAGTTCGTGCCGGTCTACGTCAGCGAGAACATGGTGGGGCACAAGCTCGGGGAGTTTTCGCCGACCCGCCTGTTCCGCGGGCACACCGGCCGCGGCGAGAAGGTGGCGTCCGTGGCGAGGGGCGGGCGATGATCGAGGGCCGCGCCACCGCGCGCTACGTCCGCACGTCGGCGCAGAAGGCGAAGCTCGTCATGGATCTCATTCGCGGGCGGACGGTCGACAGCGCGCTGGCCACGCTCCGCTTCACCCGCAAGAGCGTGGCGCGCGACATCGCGAAGGTGCTGCGGTCGGCCGTGGCCAACGCGCAGCAGAAGGAGGGCGCGGGCGGGGACACGGACCGGCTGTACGTGCGCGACTGCTACGCCAATCAGGGGCCGTCGCTCAAGCGCATCCGGCCGGCGCCCATGGGCCGCGCGTTCCGCATCACCAAGCGCACGTCGCACCTGACCGTGACCGTGTGCGAGAAGCCCGAGACCGTGACCAGCGTGCCTGCCGTCGACGCGGCGCCGCAATCGTAGGAGACAGGGTCGAGCATGGGACAGAAGGTTCACCCCTACGGATTTCGCCTCGGCTTCAACAAGACGTGGCGCTCGCGCTGGTACGCGGACCGGGACTATGCCAAGCTGCTGCACGAGGACCTGTCCCTGAAGTCCGACCTCAAGAAGCGGTTCTCCCATGCCGGCGTGTCGAAGATCGAGATCGAGCGCGCCGCCAACAAGCTGAAGCTCGACATCCACACCTCGCGGCCGGGCATCATCATCGGGCGCAAGGGCACCGAGGTCGACAAGCTGAAGACCGACATTCAGAAGCGGACGAACCGCGAGGTGTTCATCAACATCCAGGAGATTCAGAAGCCGGAGCTCGACGCGCAGCTGATCAGCGAGTCGGTCGCGCTGCAGCTCGAGAAGCGCGTCGCGTTCCGGCGCGCCATGCGCAAGGCGGTCGAGTCGGCGCTGCGCTTCGGCGCGCGCGGCATCAAGGTGCGGGTGGGCGGACGCCTCAACGGCGCCGAGATCGCGCGCTCCGAGTGGTATCTGCACGGACAGTTGCCGCTGCAGACGCTGCGGGCCGACATCGACTACGGGTTCGGCGAGGCGCGCACCACCTATGGCGCCATCGGCGTCAAGGTGTGGCTCTACAAGGGCGAGCGGCTCGAGCCGCAGACCAGCCGCGAGGAAGACTACCGCCCGCCGCGCCGCGGCCGCCTGTAGGCATCCGGGGGAATCGCCATGTTGATGCCGAAGAAGGTCAAGTATCGGAAGCAGCATCGAGGGCGCATGGTCGGCAAGGCCTGGCGCGGGTCGGCTGTCTCGTTCGGCGACTACGGGCTGAAGGCGCTCGAATCGTGCTGGATGACCGACCGTCAGATCGAGGCGGCCCGTGTCGCGATGACGCGCGCCGTCAAGCGCGGCGGCAAGATCTGGGTGCGCGTCTTTCCCGACAAGCCCATCACGAAGAAGCCGCAGGAGACCCGCATGGGCAAGGGCAAGGGCGCGCCGGAGCAGTGGGTGGCGGTGGTGCGTCCGGGCCGGATCCTGTTCGAGATGGAGGGCGTGAGCGCCGTCGACGCGGAGCACGCGATGCGGCTGGCGGCGGCGAAGCTGCCGATACCGACGAAGTTCACGCGGCGGTTCGGCGCGGGTGACGGCTCATGACAGGCATCGACGAACTGCGCGAGCTGGGCACGGAAGACCTGCAGCAACGCGTGGGCGAGCTCGACGATCAGGTCTTTCGGCTGCGCATTCAGAGGTCGATGGGCCAGACCGATGCGTCGAACAAGATGCGCGACCTGCGGCGCGAGCGGGCCCGGGTCAAGACGCTGCTGCGCGAGCGCGAGCTGGCGGGGCCGGCGGAGACCGCCGGCGGCGCCGAAGGCACTGACGGCGCTGACGGCGGAGAAGACTGAGCGATGGCCAACAAGAGAGAGGTTATCGGCGTCGTGGTCCGCGACAAGCTGGACAAGGGCGTCGTGGTTGCCGTCGAGCGCCGGGTGCGGGACAACGTGTACGGCAAGATTCGCCGGCGCACGACGCGGTTCATGGCGCACGACGAGACCGAGAGCCTGAAGGTCGGCGACCGCGTGGCCATGGTCGAGTCGCGGCCGCTCAGCCGGCGGAAGCGGTTCGTCGTCGTCCGCATCGTCGAGCGGGCCCGGTTGGTTTGAGCGGACGGTGTGATCGGACGGGCGCGTCATGATTCAGATGCAATCGGTGCTGGACGTCGCGGACAATTCCGGGGCGCGGAAGATTGCGGTCATCAATCCGCTGGGCGGCGCGACGGGGCGCTACGCCGGGCTGGGGGACCTCGTCACCGCCGCGGTCAAGGAGGCCACACCGGCCTCGGCCGTGAAGAAGGGCCAGGTGGTGCGGGCGGTGATCGTGAGGACCCACAAGGAGCACCGGCGCCGGGACGGCAGCTACATCCGGTTCGACCGGAACGCCGCGGTGCTCGTCAACGAGCAGAACGAGCCGATCGGGACCCGCGTCTTCGGGCCCGTGGCCCGCGAGCTGCGCGAGCGGAAGTTCATGAAGATCATCTCGCTGGCGCCTGAAGTGTTGTGAGGCGATCGGAACGATGTCCAGACTCCAGACCCCCGTGC
This sequence comes from uncultured Vicinamibacteraceae bacterium, assembly GCA_964569405.1. Lineage (GTDB taxonomy): Bacteria > Acidobacteriota > Vicinamibacteria > Vicinamibacterales > UBA8438 > JAAXGX01. Next base: position 2,756 of record CAZMWA010000351.1, read on the forward strand.
GGAAGAACGACAACGTGGTCGTCGTCTCCGGCAAGGACCGCGGCAAGCGCGGCCGCGTGCTGAAGGTGCTGCCCGCCCGCAACCGCCTCGTGATCGAGGGGGTCAACTTCGTCAAGCGGCACACGCGGCCGAATCCGCAGCGCAACATCAAGGGCGGCATCGTCGAGAGGGAGGGCTCCGTGCACGCGTCGAACGTGCAGATCGTCTGTCCGGAGTGCGGGGCGCCGACGCGCGTCGGGCGCCAACTGCTCGGCGACGGGCGGAAGATACGCGTGTGTCGGAAGTGCGACGGGGCGGTGGACAAGTGAGCCGGCTGCAGGAACGCTATCGTGACGAGGTCGTGCCCGCGCTCCGCAAGGAGTTCGGCTACACGACCATCATGGCCGTGCCCAGGATCGAGCGGGTCGTGGTCAACATGGGCATCGGCGAGGCGACCCAGAACCCGAAGCTCATCGACGCCGCGGCGGACGAGCTGACGCGGATCACGGGGCAGCGGCCGGTGACCACCCGGGCGCGCAAGTCGGTCGCCGCGTTCAAGCTGCGGCAGGGCATGGCGATCGGCTCGATGGTGACGCTGCGCGGCGCGCGCATGTTCGAGTTCCTCGATCGTCTCATCTCGATCGCGCTGCCCCGCGTGCGGGACTTCCGCGGCATCTCGCCGGACGGGTTCGACGGTCGCGGCAACTACACGCTGGGTCTCCGCGACCAGCTGATTTTTCTGGAGATCGACTACATGAAGGTCGATCAGTCGCGCGGGATGAACGTGTCGGTCGTAACCACGGCCAGGACCGACGGCGAGGGACGCCGGTTGCTGCAGTTGCTGGGCATGCCCTTTCGGACGAACTGACACGCGGCCCGCGGGCCGCCGATGACGAAATCACCATGTCGACGATCGCAAAGAAGGTCAAGGAGCTCAAGCCGCCGAAGTTCAGGGTTCGCGGGCGCAACCGCTGTCGGGTTTGCGGCCGGCCGCGCGGGTACCTGCGGAAGTTCGCGCTCTGCCGTCTCTGCTTCCGGAAGCTCGCTCTGGAAGGCGAGATCGCCGGCGTGACGAAGAGCAGCTGGTAGCCGGGCGGGGGGCGCCGTGCACGGGCCGGGTGGTTGGGTGAGACGGGAGAGATCGAGGGCCTATGCCTGATCAGATTGCTGACATGCTGTCGAGGATCCGGAACGCGACGTCGAGCCGGCATCTGCGTGTCGACGTGCCGCTGTCGAGGCTCAAGGTCGAGATTGCGCGGATCCTCCAGAGCGAGGGATATGTTCAGGGATTCAGGATCGTCGAGGTCCCCGGCCGCCGCGGCACGCAGCCCAGGAAGATGATTCGCATCGTGCTGAAGTACGGTCCCGGCGGCCAGCGGGTGCTGTCCGGCCTGGAGCGCGTCAGCCGGCCCGGCCGGCGGGTGTACTTCGCACGCGACAAGGCCCCGCCGGTGCTGGCCGGACTGGGCACGAGCATCCTCACCACCTCGCGGGGCGTCATGACCGGGCGCGACGCCGCCAAGGCGGGCGTGGGCGGCGAGGTTCTGTGCAATGTGTGGTAGGGCTCGGACGGGAGCCGGGGTGCATCCATGTCGCGCGTAGGCAAGCAGCCGATTCCGATTCCGGACGGTGTCACGGTCACCCTGGCGGCCGACGCCGTCGAGGTGCAGGGACCGAAGGGCAAGCTTCGTCAGCCCGTGCCGCCCGGGGTGCGCTTCGAGCTGGCCGACGGCAAGCTCACGGCCCTGCCGGTGCGCGAGAACGACCGCTCGCTAGCGAAGTTCCACGGTCTGGCACGGAGCCTGGCGGCCAACGCGGTGCACGGCGTCTCGCAGGGTTTCACCAAGGAGCTCGACATCGTCGGCATCGGCTACCGCGCCGAGGTGTCGGGACCGGAGGTCGTCCTCTCGCTCGGGTACTCGCACCCGGTGAAGTTCCCCGTCCCGAGCGGCATTGACATCACGGTGGACAAGCAGAACCACATCACCGTCGCCGGCATCGACCGCCAGCAGGTCGGGCAGGTGGCGGCGGACCTGCGCGCGTTGCGGAAGCCCGACCCCTACAAGCAGAAGGGCATTCGGTACACCGGCGAGGTGCTCAAGAAGAAGGTCGGCAAGACCGGGGCGTAGTCGATGAGAATCAAGACCAAGAGGGATCGCCGGCACCGGATCCGGCTGCGGCAGCGCAAGCGGATCCACGGCACGCCGTTGCGGCCGCGGCTGGCGGTGTCGAGGAGCCTCGCCCACATCTGCGTGCAGGTCATCGACGACGAGGCCGGGCGGACGCTGGCGTGGGCCTCGAGTCACGAGGCCAGCGTGCGCGCCCGGTTCGAGGACGGCGCGCGCGGGGGCAACAAGCTGGGTGCGAGCATCGTCGGCCGCGTGGTGGCCGAGCGCCTGCTCGAGCGTGGCGTCAAACAGGTCGTGTTCGACCGCGGCGGGCGGTTGTATCACGGACGGGTGCGCAGCGTGGCGGAGGCGGCCCGCGAAGCCGGCCTGGAGTTCTGAGCATGCGAGACTCGCGACCGAAGATCGATCCCACGCTGCTCGACCTGAAGGACACGGTCGTGTCGATCAACCGTGTGACCAAGGTCGTCAAGGGCGGCAAGAACCTGAGCTTCAGCGCGCTGGTCGTCGTCGGCGACGGCCTGGGGCACGTCGGCTTCGCGGTGGGCAAGGCCAAGGAGGTGCCCTCGGCCATCAAGAAGGGTATCGAGTCGGCGAAGAAGGCGCTCGTGCGGGTGCCGTTGCAGGGCACGACGATTCCGCACACCATCGTCGGCCGGTTCGGGGCCGGCAGCGTCCTGCTGAAGCCGGCGCCGGAAGGCACCGGGATCATCGCGGGCGGCGCGGTGCGCGCGGTCGTCGAGTCGGCCGGCATTCACAACATCCTCACGAAGTCGCTCGGCTCCGACAACCCGCACAACGTGGTCCGTGCGACCTTCGTCGGCCTCGCGGAGCTCAAGGACCCCGTGGAGGTGGAGCGGCTGCGCGGCGTCGACCTGGCGCTGGCGGCGGGTGACGCGGCCGGCGGGACGGCGGAGGCGGGCGCGCCGGTGGCAGGTGCTCGATGAGACGCGGGCAGCGCAACGAAACGGCGCCGCGGCTGCGCGTGACACTGGTCCGCAGCCCGATCGGCTACGACAAGCGGCAGTCGCTGGTCGTGCGCGGTCTCGGCCTGCGACGGATCGGGCACGCCGTCGACGTGGTGGACAACCCGTCGATTCGAGGCATGTTGCACAAGGTGCGCCATCTCGTGCGCGTGGGGTAGGGCCATGGATCTGAGCAATCTGCATCCGCCGGAAGGCGCACGGCGCAAGCGCAAGCGCGTCGGTCGGGGCGAGGGCTCCGGGACCGGGGTGACCGCCGGCCGCGGGCACAAGGGCGCCAAGTCGCGGTCCGGCTTCAAGCGCAAGCGCGGCTTCGAGGGCGGCCAGATGCCCCTGCATCGGCGCGTGCCGAAGCGCGGCTTCCACAATCCGTTCCGCGTCGAGTACGCCGTGGTCAACCTCGACACGCTCGCGGCCCGCTTCGATGACGGCGCGGAGGTGACGCCGGAGCTGCTGCGCGCCCGGCGCATCGTGCGCCGGTCGCGCGCGTTGATCAAGGTGCTGGGACGCGGCGAGCTGTCCAAGAAGCTGACCGTCAAGGCGCATCGCTTCAGCGCCGCGGCCAGCCAGGCCATCGCCGCCGCCGGCGGCCGGGTGGAGGTGCTGGCGGCCACCTCCGGGAGCCAGTCCGACTGATGCTGGAGAGCCTGCGGAACACGTTCGCGATACCGGATCTGCGCCGGCGCCTCCTGTTCATGCTCGCCATCCTCGCCGTCTACCGGGTGGGGAGCCACATTCCGACGCCCGGCGTGAACACCGAGGCCCTGGCGCTGCTCGCCGAGCAGGCGTCGGGCACGATGTTCGGGCTGTACGACATGTTCTCGGGCGGCAACCTGTCGCAGGTGACGATCTTCGCGCTCGGCATCATGCCCTACATCAGCGCGTCGATCATCCTGCAACTGCTGACCGTCGTCTGGCCGTATCTGGAGCGCCTGTCGAAGGAGGGCGAGCTCGGCCGGCGGAAGATCACCCAGTACACGCGCTACGGCACCATCGTGCTGTGCATCGTCCAGTCGCTGGCGATCGCGATCTTTCTCGAGCGCCAGACGAACATCGCCGGCGGCCTGCCGCTGGTCTACTCGCCCGGCTGGGCCTTCCGCTTCATGACGGTGCTCACGCTGACCACCGGCACCGCCTTCATCATGTGGCTGGGCGAGCAGATCACCGAGCGCGGGGTCGGCAACGGGATGTCGCTGATCATCTTCGCCGGCATCGTGGTCGGGCTGCCGTCGGCCGTGCTGACGACGCTGGACCAGATGCGGACCGGCCAGATGGGGATCATCCGCGTCCTGCTCCTGCTGACGGTCATGGTGCTGGTCGTGGGGGCCGTCGTGTTCATCGAGCGCGGGCACCGGCGCGTCACGGTGCAGTACGCCAAACGCGTGGTCGGCCGGCGCATGTACGGCGGCAGCAGCACCCACATTCCGCTGAAGGTGAATACGGGCGGCGTGATTCCCGTCATCTTCGCCTCGTCGATCATCGCGTTCCCCGCCACGGTCGCCACCGCCTTGCCGGCGGGCGGCTGGCGCCAGGCGCTGACCGACCAGCTGCGCAACGGCATGCCGCTGTACTACCTCCTGTACATGGGCGGCATCATCTTCTTCGCCTACTTCTACACCGCGATCATCTTCAACCCGGACGACGTGGCGGAGAACATGCGGAAGTACGGCGGGTTCATTCCCGGCATCCGGCCGGGCAAGCGGACGGCCGAGCACATCGACACGATCCTCACGCGCATCACGCTGGTCGGGTCGATCTATCTGGCGCTGGTGGCGGTGCTGCCCGATCTGCTGATCGCGGGCTTCCGGGCCGACGCGGTGCCGTTCATCGGCGATCAGCTGGATACGCTGCTGCCCCGCTTCATCACCGACGGGATGGGCGTGACGTTCTACTTCGGCGGCACGTCGCTGCTGATCATCGTCGGCGTGTCGATGGACACGGTTCAGCAGATCGAGTCGCAGCTGATCATGCGGCACTACGACGGCTTCATGAAGAAGACCCGGATCAAGGGGCGCCGCGGCTAGCGGGGATGGCGGTGGCGGCGAATCTCGTGATATTCGGACCCCCGGGCGCCGGGAAGGGCACCCAGGCGAAGCGGATCGAGCAGGCCCGGCAGATTCCGCAGATCTCGACCGGCGACATCCTGCGCGAGGCTGTGCAGGCCGGCACGGAGCTCGGCCTGCAGGCCAAGGCGGTCATGGAACGGGGCGAGCTCGTCAGCGACGCGCTGATGGTCGGCATCGTCCGGGAGCGGCTGGCGCGCGACGACACGGCCGGCGGCTTCATCCTCGACGGGTTTCCGCGGACCGTCGCGCAGGCGGTGGCGCTCGACGAGATCCTGACGGGCCGCGACCCGCTGGTCATCATCGAGCTGGGCGTGCCGGACCACGAGCTGGTGGAGCGGCTGTCGGGCCGGCGCGTGTGCGGCCGCTGCGGCGCGCCGTACGGCACGGCGGGCGGCGACCTGCCGGCGGCCTGCACGCGCTGCGGCGCCGGGCTGGTGCAGCGGAGCGACGACCGGGAGGATGTCGTCCGGGAGCGGCTGCGGGTGTATCACGAGCAGACGCAGCCGCTGGTCGCGTTCTACGAGGACCGCCCGAGCTTTCGCCGCGTCGAGGGCAACCAGCCGCCGGACGCCGTGCACGCCGCCCTCGGGGCGGCCATCGACGACGCGCTGGGGGCCGCCCGCCGCCAGCCGGCGCCGGGTGGATGATGCACGGAGACGACCGATGATCACGTGCAGGTCGCGTGCCGAGGTGCAGAAGATGCGGCGGGCGAACGGGCTCGTGGCCGACGTGCTGCGCGAGCTGGAAGGGCTGATCGAGCCGGGTGTGACGCCTCGCGACCTGGACACGACGGCGGAGACGCGGGTGCGCGCGGCCGGCGCGGTGCCGGCGTTCAAGGGCTACCATGGCTATCCGGCGACGCTGTGCGTGTCGATCAACGAAGCCGTCGTGCACGGCATTCCGTCCGCGCGGCGGCTGGTGGAAGGCGATATCGTCTCGCTGGACATGGGGGTCGTGCTCGACGGCTACTACGGCGACTCGGCCCTGACCGTGGGCGTGGGCGCGATCTCCGAGGCCGCCGCCGACCTGCTGCGCGTGACCCGCGAGGCGCTCGACCGCGCGATCGAGCGCGCGCGGGTCGGCGGGCGCGTGTCCGATCTCGGCCACGCGGTGCAGAGCCACGTGGAGGCGCGCGGGTTCTCCGTGGTCCGCGAGTTCGTCGGACACGGGATCGGCACCAGCCTGCACGAGGAGCCGCAGATTCCGAACTACGGCGAGCCGGGACGCGGGCCGCGCCTGAAGGAAGGCATGGTGCTGGCCATCGAGCCGATGGTCAACGCGGGCTTGCCGGCGGTGCGCCTGCTGGACGACGGCTGGACCGCGGTGACGTCCGACGGGAGTCTGTCGGCCCACTTCGAGCATTCGGTGGCGGTGTTGCCGGAAGGCCCGTGCGTGCTGAGTCAGCCGACGGCGGCCGATCCCGCGGCGTTGTCGCAGGCGGGTTGCGGCGGCCCGGCCGCCGCGCAGGAGACGAGATGAAGGTACGAGCATCCGTTCGCAAGTTGTGCGACAAGTGCAAGATCATCCGCCGCCGCGGCGTGGTGCGGGTGCTGTGCAGCAACCCGAAGCACAAGCAGAGGCAGGGGTAGAGGACGATGGCGCGCATAGCAGGCGTTGATCTTCCGCGCACGAAGCGGATCGAGGTCGGTCTGACCTACATCTTCGGCATCGGCCCGACGCGCTCGACGGCGCTGCTGCAGACGGCAGGTGTCGATCTCGACACGCGGGTCAAGGATCTCACCGAGGACGAGGTGCGCCGCATCGGCCGGGTCATCGAGGAAGAAGGCGGCGTCGAGGGCGACCTCCGCAAGGAGATCTCCGTCAACATCAAGCGGCTGATGGAGATCGGCTGCTACCGCGGACTGCGGCACCGCCGCAATCTGCCGGTGCGGGGGCAGCGCACGAATACGAACGCCCGCACGCGGAAGGGCCCCCGGAAGGGCGCCGTCGCGAAGAAGAAGACGAGCTAGAGAGGAAGACGGATGGCCAAGCTGGATGTCGTCGACGCGAGCGTTCCCGCGCCCGCGAAACGCAAGCGCCGCACCAAGACGTTCAAGAAGCGCGGCGAGAAGCGTGTCGTGCATCACGGCGTGGTGCACATTCAGGCGTCGTTCAACAACACGATCATCACGATCGCCGACGCCGAGGGCCGGGTGCTGTCCTGGTCGAGCGCCGGCGGCATCGGTTTCAAGGGGTCCCGCAAGGGCACGCCGTTCGCGGCGACCCAGGCGGCCATCAACGCCGGCCACGGTGCGAAGGCGTTCGGCGTGCGCTCGGTGGACGTGCGGGTCAAGGGGCCGGGCGCCGGGCGCGAGTCGTCCATTCGGGCGCTGCAGACGTCGGTCGGCCTCGAGGTCAAGTCGATTCGGGACGTAACCCCGATACCGCACAACGGATGTCGCCCGCCGAAGCGCCGGCGGGTTTGAAGAGGGCTGACAGAACATGGCGCGATACGCTGGTCCGGTCTGCCGGTTGTGCCGGCGCGAGGCGATGAAGCTGTTCCTCAAGGGGGAACGGTGCTACGGCGAGAAGTGCGCCATCGAGCGGCGCAACGTGCCGCCCGGGCAACACGGCAAGGGCCGCCGGCAGCGGCTCATGGGCTACGGGCTCCAGCTTCGCGAGAAGCAGAAGGTGAAGCGCATGTACGGCGTGCTGGAGCGCCAGTTCAGGCGCTACTTCGAGGAGGCCGATCGGCAGAAGGGCGTCACGGGCGAGACGCTGCTGCAGCTTCTCGAGCGCCGGCTCGACAACGTCGTCTATCGGCTGGGCTTCGCGGCGTCCCGGCCGCAGGCCCGCCAGCTCGTGCGCCACGGCCACTTCACGGTCAACGGGCGGCGCGCGGACATTCCGTCTTTCTCGGTACGGGCCGGCGACGTGGTGGCGGTGCGCGCCTCGAGCGCGAAGAACCCCGCCATCCTCTACGCGATGGAGGAGGTCAAGGGCCGCGGCATTCCCGAGTGGCTGCAACTGGACGGCCAGGCGCTGAGCGGCCGGCTCACGGCGGCGCCGACCCGCGATCAGCTCAATCTGCCCGTGCAGGAGCAGCTGATCGTGGAGCTCTACTCGAAGTGATCGGCGGGTTCTCGCAACGCCGAAAGGACGGAACTCGATGTTGTGGAAAAGCTTTCAGCGACCCAAGCGGCTGGAGTGCGATACCGACACGCTGACCGACCGCTTCGGGCGCTTTCACGCCCAGCCGTTCGAGCGCGGTTTCGGGACCACGGTCGGCAACGCGCTGCGCCGCGTGTTGCTGTCGTCGATCGAGGGCGCGGCCGTGACGGCCGTCAAGATCGACGGTGTGCTGCACGAGTTTTCGCCCATTCCCGGTGTGGTCGAGGATGCCACCGACATCATTCTCAATCTCAAGCAGATTCCGATCCGCATGCACGTCGATCAGACGAAGACGCTGTATCTGAGGAGCGAGAAAGCCGGCGAGGTCAAGGCCGGCGATATCGAGACCGACGCCGACGTGGAGATCCTGGATCCGGACGTGCACGTCGCGACGGTTTCCGAGGGCGGCTCGCTGCACATGGAGATGCGCGTCAACCGCGGGCGCGGCTACGTCTCGGCCGACAAGAACTTCGCCGACGATCTCGGGATCGGCTGGATCCCGATCGATTCGGTCCACTCCCCGGTCAAGAAGGTCAACTACCTCGTCGAGGCGGCGCGGCTGGGCCAGACCACGGACTACGACAAGCTGACGGTGGACGTCTGGACCGACGGGTCGGTGACGGCGCGCGACGCCGTCTCGCTGGGCGCCAAGCTCATCCGCGATCACCTGAACATCTTCATCAACATCGACGATCCGCTCGAGGCGCCGCAGGAACCGGAGGCGGACGGGGAGCCGCAGATAGCGAACGAGCATCTCGACAAGAGCGTCGAGGAGCTCGAGCTGTCGGTACGTTCCTACAACTGCCTCAAGAACGCGAACATCCGGACCATTCGGGAACTGGTGCAGAAGACGGAGCCCGAGATGCTGCGGACCAAGAACTTCGGTCGCAAGTCGCTGAGCGAGATCAAGGATCTGCTGACCCAGATGGGCCTGACGCTGGGCATGCGTCTCGATGCGCCCGCGGACACCGAGTCCGTTTCCACGGAATAGAGATCTATGCGTCACCGAGTCGCACACCGGAAGCTCGGGCGGGTGTCGGAGCATCGGCTCGCGCTGCTGCGGAATCAGTCCACGGCCCTGATCCGCCATGAACGGATCACCACGACCCTGGCCAAGGCCAAGGAGTTGCGTCCGTTCGTCGAGCGCCTGATAACGATCGCCAAGCGCGGGATCGCGGACGGCGCGGAGACGAGCCGCGCGCTCCACGCGCGCCGGATCGTGGCGCGCGACATGGCGGATCGCAAGATGGTCGGCAAGCTGTTCGCGTCGATCGCGCCGCGCTTCGCCGAGCGCCCGGGCGGGTACACGCGCCTGCTGCGGTCCGGCCGCCGCCAGGGCGATGACGCGCCGCTCGCCCAGGTCGAGCTCGTCGGCAGCGAGTACACGCCGGAGGAGAAGACCGGGCCCGCCGAGGGCGCCGACCGCAAGCCGGCGGACGAGTCGGCCGGCGTGGGCGGCCGCCTGCGGCGCGTGGCCGGCCGCCTCCGGGGCCGCGACGAGCCTCAGTCTTAATCAGATGGGGCTGCTACTCGGCCTCGTCGGCTTCGGCTTCGCCGCGGTCGGCCCTGGCTTCCGCGACCACCTTGGCGTGCAGGTGGGCCGGGACCTCCTCGTAGTGTGAGAACTCCATGTGGTAGGAGCCGCGGCCGCCGGTGGCCGAGGTCAACTGCTGCTCGTAGGTGAGCATCTCGGCCATCGGAACCTGCGCCTTGATGACGGTGGACGCACCGCGCGTCTCCATCCCGCCGATACGGCCCCGGCGCCCGTTGAGGTCCCCCATCAGGTCGCCCGCGAAGTCGCTGGGCGCACGGACCTCGACGTTCATGACCGGCTCGAGGAGCGTGGGGCGCGCCCGCGACATCGCATCCTTGAACGCCAGCCGCCCCGCCATCTTGAACGACATCTCGTTGGAGTCGACCGCGTGGAACTGGCCGTCGTACAGGGTCACGCGGAAGTCGACCATCGGGTAGCCGGCGAGATAGCCCTTCTCGCGCGCCTCGTGGATACCCTTCTCGACCGCCGGGATGAACTGGCGGGGGATCGAGCCGCCGAAGATCTCGTTGGCGAAGTCGAAGTCCTCGCCGCGCGGCAGCGGCTCGACGCGAATCTTGCAGTCGCCGAACTGCCCGTGGCCGCCCGTCTGCTTCTTGTGCCGCCCGTGCGCCTCGGTGGCCGCCGTGATCGTCTCGCGGTACGGGATGCGCGGCAGCTTCAGATTAACCTCGACGCCGAAGCGACGCTTCAGCTTGGCGACGGTCACCTCGATGTGCAACTGGCCCTGTCCCGACAGCAGCAACTGCTTCGTCTGCGCGTCCCGCTCGTAGCGGATCGTGGGGTCCTCCTCCTGCAGCCGCTGGAGCGAGCTGCTGATCTTCTCCTCGTCGCCGCGGCTCTTCGGCTCGATGGCGTACGACAGCACGGGCTCCGCGAAGGCAATCGCCGGGAAGACGAACCCGGCGTCCCGGGCGCCCAGCGTGTCGGAGGTCTGCGTGTCCTTGAGCTTGGTCACCGCGCCCAGGTCGCCGGCGTTGACGCGCTCGACCGCGGCCTGCGTCTTGCCCTGCATGAGCGCGAGCCCGCCGAGCCGTTCGGCGCCGTCCCGCGTCACGTTGTGGATGCCCTGGTCCGCGGTCAGCGCGCCGGCCGCGACCCGGAACAGCGTGATCCGGCCGGCGAAGGGATCGGCAATCGTCTTCCACACGAAGGCCGCCGCCGCTCCGTCCGCCGAGGCGTCGTACGCGGCCGCCTCGCCGTTCTCGCGCGCGACGGCCGGCAGCGGCCGGTCGGCGGCGGAGGGCAGATAGGTCACGATGGCGTCGAGCAGCGGCTGGATCCCGACGTTGGCCAGCGCCGACGTGCACACGAGCGGAAAGATCAGGCGTTGGCCGACCGCGGCGCGCAGGCCGCGCTCCAGCTCCTCCTGCGACAGCGTCCCGGCCTCGAAGAACTTCTCCATGAGGCTGTCGTCGGCCTCGGCCACCATCTCGATGAGCGCCTCGCGCGCGCTGCCGGCCGCGTCGGCCAGCGCGTCCGGAATGGCGGCCTCCGTCGGCTCGTCCGCGCCGCCGGCGAAGCGCAGGGCCTTCATGGCGACCAGGTCGATGATGCCCTCGAACCCCTTCTCCTCGCCGATGGGAAGCTGGATCGGCACGATCTCGCGGCCGAACGTTTCCCGCAGCGAAGCCAGGGCCCGCTCCAGGCTGGCCCGCTCGCGGTCGAGACGGTTGAGCACGACGAGGCAGGGCACGCCCAGCTCGCTGGCGGTGCCCCAGACTTTCTCGGTCTGCACCTCGGCGCCCGCCACGGCGTCGACGACGACCACCGCGGCGTCGGTGACGCGCATGGCGGCGCGCGTGTCGCTGAGGAAGTTGGCCATGCCCGGCGTGTCGATGAGGTTGACCTTCACCCGGTTCCGCTCCGCGAAGGCCACGCTCGACGACAGGGTGTGCTTGCGGGCAATCTCCTCTTCGTCGAAGTCGGTGACGGTGTTGCCTTCGTCGACCTTGCCGAGCCGGTTGACCATCCCCGCGTCGAAGAGCGCGGCCGATGCCAGCTGCGTCTTGCCCGACCCGCTGTGGCCGACCAGGGCGACGTTCCTGATATGCTCCGCGGCGTAGACCTTCATGTACGGTTGACCTCCCCTGACCGGCAGCCCGCGGCAGGCGCCCCGCTGCAACGGCCAGACCTACAATCGTAGTCGACCGGCGGAAGGCGGCTCAAGCCCGGGGCCCTATTCGTGCCGGAGCGCCTCGATCGGATCGAGGCCCGAGGCGCGCACGGCGGGGAAGAAGCCGAACAGGATGCCGACGGTAGCCGAGAAGCCGAAGCCGATGGCGTGCGACCACCAGGGCAGCGAGATCGGAAAGCCGGTGGCGTAGTGCACGCCGAGGCCGATGGCGCTCCCCGTCAGGATGCCGAGCACGCCGCCGGCCGCCGTCAGGACGACCGCCTCCAGCAGGAACTGCCACAGGATCTCGCGCCGCCGGGCGCCCAGCGCCTTGCGCGTCCCGATCTCGCGGGTCCGCTCCGTCACGGAGATCGTCATGATCGCCATGACGCCGATGCCCCCCACCAGCAGCGCGATCGACGCGATCGCGACCAGCGCCAGGTAGGTGGCCCCGCTGATCCGGTCCCACAGCCGCAGGGCGGCCTCCTGGGTCAGCAGATCGAAGTCGTTCGGCTCGTCGAGGCGCAACCCGTGGCGGATGCGCATGACGCTCTCGACGTCCCGCAGCGCATCGTCGCGGTCGACGCCGGCCCGCGGGACCGCCGCGATCATGATGCTCCGCAGCTCGCCCCGCCTCGCCCGCGTGGCGCGCAGCCCGAACTGCTTCTGGTACGCCGAGTGCGGAATGACGACGAAGTCGTCCTGGCCCCCGCCCAGCCCGCCCGGGGACGGGCTGGGCGGGGGCCAGGACGACTTCGTCGTCATTCCGCAC
>CAZMWA010000352.1:0-4218 GCA_964569405.1 uncultured Vicinamibacteraceae bacterium
GTCATCAACGGCGGGGTGCGGGTGCCGTTTTGACCTTACGCGTCGACGGGCGCTGCATCCCGGACGCGGCGCGGGGTCTCGCCAGGGCTGCTACGGGACGACGTCCGGGTACGGGTCGTCCTCCTCGATCGGCGGGCGGAACTCGATCGGGACGCGCCGCGCAAACTGACGGAAGTGCGCATCGGCTTCGGCGTCGCGTCCGAGCCGGCTGGCGACCGCTGCCTCGTAGTAGTGGCGCCCGGCCACGACGAGGTCGCGTTGCGCGGGCGTCAGGCGCGTCAGGTGCGGGTCGCGCGCCGGGGGCGCCAGCTCCATGAGGTGCCGGAGAAAGTCGCCCAGCTCGGCGAGGTTGAACCAGCCGGTTGCGCCGGCGCGTTCCTCCCGCTGCGTCACGGGCGCCTGGTACTCCACGAGCGGCCGGTCGTCGGTGTTGATTGGCCCGGGCGGAATCAGCCCCGCGGCCGCCGACAGGTTGCCCGCGTAGAACGGGAGCGTCACCGCCAGCGCCGCGGCCGGCGGCAGCGGCCGGCCGCCGGCCAGGTGCCGCCCGTTGCGGTCGATCACGGCCGGGTCGAGCGTGGTAGGCTCCGCAGCGCCGACGAGCGCCACGACCGGCCGCCGGGCGCCGAAGTGGCCGCGCCACAGCGTGACCTGCTCGAAGACGGCGAGCATCGTGCGGGCGACCACCTCGAACTCGCGCCGCGCGAGCTGGTAGAGCGGCAGCCACTGGACGAAGAGGCCGCCCTCCGCCAGCCGCGCGCGCGCGGCGTCGAAGTGCTCGACGCTGTAGAGGTTGCCGATGCCGGCCCGCCACGGGACGAACAGGTCGGCGATGATCATGTCGAAGCGCTCGGTCGTGCCCAGCAGGTGATTGCGGGCGTCGCAGGCGCGGACCGCGGCGCGCGGGTCGCTGAAGAGCCCGCCGCTCGGGACGGCGAAGTAGGCCGCGGCGGCCGCGATCACGTCGGGCGCGATCTCGCACACCTGCAGCCGCTCGACGGGGTGCCGGAGGGCCGCTCCCGCGGTGATGCCGGTGCCGAGCCCCAGCACGAAGACGGCGCCCGGCCGCGGGTGCGTCATCAGCGGGATCAGGGCCTGGTTCTGCTCCTGCTCGGCCGAGGCCGTGCCGCCGAGCGTGTAGAAGTTGTTCACCTTGATGCGCCGGCTCCCGGGGCGCTCGACGACCGCGACGACGCCGTCGGGGCCCTCCCACGTCGCGAGCACCGCCTCGCCACGGTCCCGATTGACGCTCACCACCGCGAGGCGGGAGGTGTCGAACGCGGTGCCGAGCAGCACCAGGACGCCGACGGTGACGGCCGCCGGCAGGACGGGCGCGCCGCGAGTCCGCGCGCCGCGCAGGCAGACCAGCAGCGCCAGCAGCACGTAGCCCGCGGCGAAGAGCCGCACGCCGTCCCACAATCCCACCGCGCCGAGCAGCACGAACCCGGCGGCCAGCGACCCGACCACGCCGCCGCTCGTGTTGAGTGCGCCGAGACGCCCGATGATGGCGCCGGGCGCGGCCTGCGACCCCTGGGCCGCGCGCAGCAGGTACGGAAACACACTGCCGAGCAGGGTTGCCGGCACGAACAGCAGCAGCATCGTGTTGGCGAAGATCGAGAGCACGTAGAGGCCCCACCCGTCGCCGGTGGGCAGCGATCTGAGCCCGGCGGTCAGGTCGTGGAAGGCGAACGGCGTGGCGGCGACGCCGAGGCCCGCCAGCGTCAGGAGGAGCCAGAGCACCTGCGCCGGCGCGGCGCGCAGCCGGCACAGCCGGTTCGCGATGGCCGAGCCGGCCGCGAGCGCGGCCAGGAACACGACGAGGATGATCGAGAAGGTGTAGACCGAGTTCTGCAGGACCTGCGCGAACATCCGGGTCCAGAGCACCTCGAGCCCGAGCGCGAACGCGCCGGACAGCACGGCCACCGTGGCGAGGAGCCACGCGGACTCCGCGCTGCCGCGGGCGGCGGGGACGGGGGCCGAGGCTGCCGGCCGCCCGCGCGGGCTCCGCTTGCCCCGGGTCCGATGCTGTCCCCGGCCGGCCGCCGCGTCCCGCGCCGGTGCGCCGCGCAACTCGTCCGCCCCGGCGAGCCGCCAGGCGAGACCCGCGACCGCCGCGTTCACCGCCATCGCCAGCAGGTACGCCCGGTCGAAGCCGAGCGCGGGCGGCAGCACGAAACCGGCCAGGAAGGCGCCGGCGGCCGCACCGAGGGTGTTGACCGCGTACAGGAACGACCCTGTGCGGCCGAGCTCGTGCGGCTGTCGGACCAGGTGCTGGCCCAGCACCGGCAGCGTGCCGCCCATCAGCGTCGCCGGGGGCAGCAGCACCAGCGTCGCCAGCGCGACCCGGACCGCATTGAACGCCGCGGGCCGGGTCGCGAGCGCATCGTAGAGCGGCGCGTAGAGCTGAAAGTAGAACGCGAGCAGCAGGAAGTAGAGCCCCGCCGACGCCGCGATGCCCAGCTCGAGCCAGGCATAGGTCCGCAGCGGCGATCGCAGGCGCGGCGACCAGCGGCCGAAGACGGCCCCGCCGACCGCCAGCCCGAGGAAGAAGATCGCGAGCGTCGTGGAGGCGGCGTAGGCCGTGCTCCCGAACAGCAGGCCCAGCTCCTTGAGCCAGAGCACCTGGTAGACCAGGCTGACGGCGCCGGACAGGCAGACGAGCGCGGCCAGCCGGTTGCGGTGGCGGGCGCGGCTCGATTCCGGCGGTTGCGGCGGCATCGATCGAAGGATAGCGCGGCCGCCCCCCGGGCGCGGAACTCGGGCGTCCCGGAGGAGGGCCGCCAGACTCCATTCGGACGGGGCTGCGCCCCGAGCCCCCGGCGTCCGCTTGCGGGGACCCCTTCGCCCCGCGCCGCTCCCGCCGAGGCGCGCCGTGCGCGCCTTGCGGAGCCTCCGGTCTACGGCGCAGGCTCCTGGCGCGTGCTACAGTCGGAAGGAAGCCAATCGGCGACCTGGGAGAGACACTTGCGCATGGCCAGACGCATCCTCGGCATTGCGGCGTTCGTCACGATCGTGCTGGCGTCGGGGTCGGCGGCGGCGCAGCCGGCCGTACCGGAGACCGGCGGCCGCGTGTACGGTCTGGCTGGCGGCGGGTTCGGAGAAGGGCCGTTCGTCCTGTCAGGCGCGGGAGCGGGCCTGCGCGTGACGCGGCACGTCGGCCTGGACGTCGAGCTGACGCACCTGGCGGGCCGCAGCGGCCGCGCGGAGCCGCTCCTGCCGTTCTGGTTCGACATCCCGGAATTCGGCGGCCACGCGTTCGGCATGGATCCGGCCGACGCCGGCGCCGCCTCGTTCGCTGAAGAGTTTCCGCTGCATTCCCTCCCCCTCTCCTTCGAAAGCGGGGACAGGGACGTGACCGCGTTCCTCACGAAGTTCACCGTCGAGTTCCCTATCGCGGACGGCAGGCTGTTTCCGTACCTCACCGGTGGCGGCGGCATCGGCCGCGTGACGGAACGCCCCAGCTTCTTCATCCCGATCCCGCTCGCGATCCCGATCGAGCATTCGGAGCTCGGACTTGCCCTCACGCTCGGCGGCGGGGTCGACGTGCGACTGTGGCGCGGACTCGGCGTCGGCGTCGACATTCGCTGGCTGCGGGTCCTACGCGGCTACGGCGCCCTCGACACCGCGCAGGTGGCCGCCCGGGCCAGCTATCGGTTCTGACGCCGGCGGGGCGGGCGTCTCAGAGGAACGGGAGTTGACAATGAACAGCAGGCGCCCCGTGTGGCGGAGCGTGTCGGCAGCCGGCATGGCGGTTCTGGTTCTCGGCTCGGGTGCGCGGGTCGACGCGCAACCCGCCGGCGACTTCGTGCCGGTCACCGACGCCATGCTCCAGAACCCGGCGCCCGAGGACTGGTTGACGTGGCGGCGCACCACCGGCTCATCATCGACACGAGCGTCGACACCCACGTCTTCGCCCTCGACGCCGAGACCGGCGAGATGGTGTGGGAGACGCAGGTGCTCGACTACCGCGAGCACGCGGCCATGCAGGGCGCGGGACCGATCATAGCGGACGGGTTGGCCGTCTCCGGCCGGAGCTGCCTGGCGCGGGGCGGGCCCGAGGCCTGCGTCGTCGTCGCCCACGACGCGCTGACCGGGGCCGAGGTGTGGCGGCGGCGCCTGGTTCCGGCGCCCGGCGAGCCCGGCGACGAGAGCTGGGGCGCCGTCCCCTTCGAGGAGCGGAGGCACGTGGGCTCGTGGATGGTGCCGAGCTACGACCCC
>CAZMWA010000353.1:0-5867 GCA_964569405.1 uncultured Vicinamibacteraceae bacterium
AGGCGATCTCCTCCGACGCCGTGCCCGCCGGCAGCGCCACGGTGAAGACCCCCTTGTGGTGCCCCGGCAGAAAGTGCGTCGGCTGGCCGCGGTCCGCCGGGCCGGGCCCGATGGCGTTGGCCGGACCGATCGGAACGTCGAGCGCCTCCTCGACGTTCAGGTTGACGTAGCCGTAGCTGGCGTGCACCACGCCGGCGGCGTCCTCGAACCAGCCTTCGTAGATGGGAACGACCGCCTGGCCCCGCGCATGCCGCAACTGGCTGTGGATGACCGGCTGCTGCGCCGCGGCGTGCAGCAGCGCGCCCGCCGCCCCAATCAGGCCGGCAAGGCCCAGACCAACCACCCCGGCGCGCAACGTGACCACCACGGCTCGATCGGGCGGCTGCGGCGGGGCGCTGCTAGCGCGACCCGGCTTCCGCTGCCGCCCGCGCCTCCTGCGCGCGCGATCCGCTCAGGATGTTGAACATTCCGTAGTTCGCCTCGTGGCAGGCGTACTCGAAGATCTGCCAGTAGCTCGCGTCGGTTCGCGCGTTGACCAGCACCGTCCAGTCGCGGCTCCACGCCTCGGGGTCGCTCACCGTGAACTCCACCCGGATGCTGTCGGGACCGCTGCGCGTGAAGCGCTCGACGAGCCGCAGGCCGTCGCGCGAGCCCCGGAAGTTCACCCGGTCGGTGTAGTTCGTCGTCTCGATCACCAGCGTGTCGCCCTCCCAGCGGCCGCGCGAGTCGCCGAACCACTGGCGGACCGACGCGTCGAGATGCGGCCGGCCGTCGAGCGGGATCAGCCGGTGCTCGTGCAGCCGCTCGTAGAGGATCGCCACGTGGTCCGCGTGCTGGATGATCTGGAAGCCGTTGTTGTAGGCGCTCGGGAAGTAGGTGTTCGGCAGCCCGCGGGTGATGCAGCGGTCGCGCAGGTCCAGGTCCTCCGGACCGTCGAACGGCCCCTCCTTGAAGCTGCCCAGATTCCGGTTGTCCCACTCCTGCCGGCCGGCTGCGGTGTACGGAATGCGTCCGTCCGCCGGCGCGACGATGAACGACGCGCGGGTGGACGCCTGCGTCGCCGTTTCGTACCAGTGCGGGGGACCGTCACCGGTCTGCCCGGAGCCGCGCTCGAGGCCGGCTTCCCGCTGCGCCGTTCGCGACGCGGTCTCCTCCTCGGTCAGCTCCTCGCGACCGCCGAGCGTCGCGGGGCGTTCGACCGGCACCGAGATCTCGTCGTCGGTCGTCCAGACCCCCTGCAGGTCCGGGTGACCCCACGGGGTCCGCGGCACGGACCGGTCGTTCGCGGCGGCAGCCGCCGCCACGCCGGCGGCCGGCGCCTGACCCGCGGCCGGCACCGCGCCGGCCAGCACGAACGCTGCCAGCGCGGCCCCGCCAGCGAGGCCGCACGCAAGCTTTCGACAACCCATGTGAACCCTCCTCGACGGATGCGAGACGGCCATTATAGTCACGCGGCTATCGGAAGTCCCCGAAGAACGCCCGCACCTCGTCGAGATAGATCTCCGGCTCCTCGAGCGCGGCGAAGTGGCCACCCCGCGGCATGAGGGTGAAGCGCGTCACGTTGTAGCGGGCCTCGTTCCACGAGCGGGGCGTGAACCCGACGTCCCGCGGGTAGGCCGCGCAGCCCGTCGGCACCTCGATCCTGGCGGCGCCGAGCAGCCCGGCCGGGCCCTGGCGGGGGTTCTCGTAGTAGAGGCGCGCGGACGACGTCGCGGTCTGCGTCACCCAGTAAATGGTGACGTTCGTCAGCAGCTCGTCCTTCGTGAACTTGCTCTCCACGTCGCCGTTCACGTCGCTCCACGCGCGGAACTTCTCCACGATCCAGGCCGCCTGGCCGATCGGCGAATCGTTCAGGGCGTAGCCGAGGGTCTGCGGCTTCGACCCCTGGATGGCGCTGTAGCCGCGTTCCTCGTCCGAGAAGAACGCCTGCCGCTCGCGCATCCGCTCGAGCTCGTCGGGCGGCACGCCCGCCGCGGGGTCCGCAACGCCCTCCGGGGGGCCGCCGCGACAGGTCTCCGTGTGCATGCCGACCACGTGCGCGGCGTCGGCGCGGGCCATGTGGGCGACGATCGGCCCGCCCCAGTCGCCGCCCTGCACACCGTAGCGGGCATAGCCGAGGCGCGCCATCAGCTCGACGAAGATGTCGCCCATCTGCGCCGCCCCGTAGCCGCGCCCGCGGGGCCTGTCCGAGAAGCCGTAGCCGGGAATGGAGGGCACGACGACGTGGAACGCATCCTCGGCGTTGCCGCCGTGCGCAGCCGGATCGGTCAGCGGCCCGATCACCTTGTGGAACTGCATGAACGAGCTCGGCCAGCCGTGCACGATGATCAGCGGCAGCGCATCGGCGCGCGCCGCGCGCTGGTGGATGAAGTGGACGTCGAGACCGTCGATCGCCGTCTTGAAGTGGTCGAAGCGGTTGAGCCGCCGCTCCTGCTCGCGCCAGTCGAACTCGTCGCGCCAGTACGCGACCAGCTCCTGCAGGTAGCCGCGCGGGGTGCCGTACGTCCACCCCACCCCCGGCAGCTCGTCCGGGTAGCGCGCGCGCCCCAGGCGCGTGCGGAGGTCGTCGAGCACGGCGTCCGGCACGTCGATGGCGAACGGCACGATCGCGTCGGCGGCATCCTGGCCGGCCACGACGGCGCCGCCATGACCGGCGGCCGCGGTCGCCGCGACCGCCAGCAGGCACACCAGTTCCCGCCGCCACCGCGAAGCCGGCGCTGCAGTCCGCTCTCTCGTTCCGCACACCTCACCGAAGACACGCTGCCCCGCTCCGACCATGCAGCTATCATAGGGCGATCGGGCCGGAGCAACCAGTGACCACAGGCACAAGCCGACGCCTCGGGTTCCTCGCGCGCGCCGCGCTTGCGGGCGCCTGCGTCGCGGTGGCGGCGGGCTGCGGCACGGCGGACGACCCGCCGGCGGCGCCCCCCGCCGAGTCCGTTCCGCCCCCGCCGTCGGCGGAAGCCGAGCCGGCCGTGCTGGAGCCGGTCGCCCTCCCCGCGCTCGACGGCGAGGCCGGGGCCGACACCGTCGTCGAGCAGCTCCGCGAGCAGTACGCCGGGTTGACGAAGACGCTCGACGACCCGGACGCCGGCCCCCTCGAGCGCGGGCGCGCGTACGGCGAGATGGGCATGCTCTTCATGGCCACGGAGCATGCGTCCGAGGCCGAGGCGTGCCTGCGCAACGCCCGGACGCTCCTCCCGCGCGACAGGCGCTGGCCCTACTACCTCGGCCACCTCGAACGCGCTCGCGGCGCACCGGAGCGCGCCGTCGAGCACTTCGAGCAGGCCCGCCAGTTGCGGCCCGACGACGTGCCGACGCTGGTGTGGCTGGCCGAGATGCACCTGGCGACGGGCGATCCGGGCGCGGCTCGCCCCCTGCTCGAGTACGCCCTGGCGCTGGAGCCCGACTCGCTCGCGGTGATCTTCGGCCTCGGGCAGGCGGCGATCGCCCGCGAGGACTACTTCCGCGCCGTCCAGTACCTGGAGGAGGCCCTGGCGCTCAACCCGGCGGCACCCCCCGTGCTCGCGGCGCTCGCGGAAGCCTACGGCAGCCTCGGAGAGGTTGGCCGCGCGGAGGCGAACCGCCAGCGCCAGCGCCTGGCCGAGCGCACGCTCGCGCACGTCGATGCCGACCCCACCATCCGGCCGCCCGACCCTCTGCTGGAGGATGTGGACGGCCTGGTGCGTACGGCCGCGGCCTACGAGCGGCGCGGCGGGCGTGCGCTCGGCCAGGGCAACCTCTCGCGGGCCATCACCCATTTCCGCGCGGGACTCGAGCGGCAGCCCGGCAGCGCGCCGCTGCGCCACAAGCTCGGCGTGGCGCTGGCCCTGGCCGGCAACACGCAGGCCAGCCGCGACCAGCTCGAGGAGCTTCTGCGCCGGTCGCCGGAGTACGCCAGGGCCCACTACAGTCTCGGCATCGTCCTGGAGCAGAGCGGCGACTTCGCCAGGGCCCTGGCCCGCTACACGTCGGCCGTGCGCTACGACCCGGACTACGTCGAGGCGCGGCTGCAACTGGCCGGGATGCTCCGGCGCGCCGGCCGCCCCGACGACGCGCGGGCGCAGTACCAACGGGTCATCGAGATCGACCCGACCCAGTTCGAGGGACCCTTCGGCTACGCGATGGTCCTGGTCACCGAGGGGCGCTGGATGCAGGCGCGCGATCGGCTCGCCGCGGCCATGGAGCGGTTCCCGAACACGCCGGCCTTTCCGCTCGCCCTCGCCCGCGTGCTGGCGGCCGCGCCGGACCGCCGCGCGCGCGACGGCCGCCGCGCCCTGGAGGTGATGCGGCGCCTCCCGGACGAGCAGCAGCGCATGGACCTGGGCGAGACCCTGGCGATGGCGCTCGCCGAGGTCGGGCGCTACGAGGAGGCCGCCGACCTGCAGCGCGAGGCGATTGCCGCCGCCCCGCCCGAGCTGCAGGAGCGCATGGCCGCCAACCTCGAGCTGTACGAGGCCGGCCAGCCCTGCCGCACGCCCTGGCGCGAGGGCGAGGTCCCCTGACGGGGCCCGCCGCCCGGCGCCGCCGCGTCCGATCCGGCAGCCTCCGGCCACGGGACGACCCGCCTTGCCTGGCGCCAATCGAGGTGGATTGCCGCGTGCTGGCTGGCGCTCGGCCTGACAGGATTGATCCTGATGCGACCAGCGATCGGCTGGTGGTCGGCGGACCTCGCGTTCCGGACCGACCCGGGCGTGCGAGGCATCAACGGCCCCTTGCGCGACGAGCTCGTCGACTGGGCCCGCGAACGTCGGCCCGTGGGGCTCGCCGTGGGTATCGTCGCCGACGGCAGGGTCCGGCGAGCGACGCTCGGCCACAGCCGTCTGACGCCCGGCGGGCCGCCGCTCCACGCAGCGTTGTTCGAGATCGGCTCGATCACCAAGACCAGCAGCGTCTCCGTGGATCCCCTCGGCCGGCGGCTGCTGGAGGCGATGGCGGGCTCGTAGGGACCCCGCCCTGCTTGCGGTCCAGGCCTTGGTGACGAGCCGAGCCGCTGTCGTCAGCGCGGCAGATCCCGCATCATCGCGCCACCGGTTGCTGACGAACCGTGAACGAACGGGGAGGATAGCTCTTGCAAAGGGCCGAAATCATTGCTCGCCGGCGTCAGTTCCGGATTCCCGGGTACGGGTACAAGGCTCTCGATGACGTCGGTTTCGACGGCGAATGGGTCACGCCGTACCAGATGGAATCGAACAGCGAGACGGGCCCGGTGCTGGTCGCCCTCCACTGGGTGGACTGGCCGTCGGTCAACGATCATCGAGACATGTTGGAGCAACATGGCTACCTGCCGGACATGCTCTTCAACAAGGTGATTGACCGCGCCCTGACGCAAGCGGGCCTGTGCCGCAAGGACATCTACGTTACGCAGGCGTTTCACCTGCTGCCGGACAAGCGGTCGAAGACGATTCCGTCAGGACACATCGACGCGTCCTTCCGGGAAATCACTCGACACGAAGTCGCTGGCCGAATGCCTATCGCGTTGGGCAAAGACGCCGCGCGGGCGTGCCGTCGCGCCGGCGTGGAGCCGATCGAGTGCATCCATCCAAGTGCGCGAGGGCTGGGGATGACGGTTGGGCGCAAGGCGGACGTCCTGGCGCAGATGCTGCTGGCGGTGCAGGAAAACGCTGCCGTCCGATGACTTGATTCAGCTACCCCGCGGTCTCTCCTGCGCGTTTACCGGTCCGGGCGGGGATCGCTCGAAAAATCTCACGCGGGCGCGATTTTTCCTACGAAGAAACTCCAGTCGGTTGAGGGGTTGCGGTGAGGGTGACGTCGTAGCCGAGCTGGCGGACCCGTCGCAGGAGGTTGTTCAAGGCGCGCTGCTTGTCGAAGCGGTCAAAGTAGTCGCCCCCGAGGTCGCGGTACGT
>CAZMWA010000354.1:0-8164 GCA_964569405.1 uncultured Vicinamibacteraceae bacterium
ACAGAACAGACTGTGCTATCGTGGGGTCCGTCACGCAAGGGCCTCCGTTGTGGCTAAACGCTTGGTAGCACAACGTTTGTACCACACGGAAGGCCCTTGCGTCTCGTCGCCAACCCCACCTTCACGCATAATCCGGGCTAGCGCGAACGGGGGAGAGCAGGGGCCGGGAAGCGCCGCGCGGCGCCGCAAGAACAGGACGAGTCCGCAGCGAAGCGGCAGGGTAGCGGGCCAGACTAGTAGTCGTCCGCGGCCAGCGAGGCGCGGATGATCTCGCGGTCGTTGCGGTGCACGATGTGGCGGTTCGCGTAGGCCGGGTGCGACCAGTTGACGGTGCGGATCCAGGCCCGGGAGCGGCCGACCTCGGTCGTCGGCTCGATCAGGTGCGTGCGGTCGATCTCGACGTAGCCCGTCGGCGTGAAGCGCGCGATGATGAGGTCGCCCTCGCCGTTGTTGACGAAGTAGCGGTCGCCGTGGCGCACCAGGAACGCCGTGCCCCAGCGCTCCTGCGGCGTCATGTCGCCCGTGTCCCACAGGCGCGTGCCGGTGGCGGCGTCGAGCCCGCGCAGCTCGCCGTAGCTGCCGACCCCGTAGATGTGGTCGCCGACGATGACCGGCGGGCTCATGACCGCGTGCAGGCCGTCGGTCTGGTGCGGCAGCTCGCTGCGGCTGGCGCCCCGCCACAGCTCGGTGGCGGCCGGGCGGTCGGGGTTGAGCCGCATCATGAGCGATCCGTTGTAGAACTGGCTGACGAACAGGTAGTTGTCGCCCCGGACCGGCGTCACGATCGACATGCCCATGCCGACCTCCCACGCCTGGTCCCAGTAGACCGCGCCCGTCTCCGGATCGAGCGACGCCAGCGCCGCGGGGTGCCAGATGACGAGCTGCCGCGCGCCGCCCGCCTCGTAGATGATCGGCTGCGCGTAGCCCATCTCGCCGACGACCTCCAGCGCGCGCCAGATCTCGCCGCCGGTGTGCTTGTCGAACGCCACGACCAGCGCGTCGGGCTCGCCGCCGACCAGGGCGATCAGCCGCTCGCCGTCGACGAGCGGGGCGCTCGTGATGCCCCAGGTCGGGACGCTCGTGTCGTACTCCGCGACGTAGTCCCGGGCCCAGACGACGGCGCCGGACGCGGCGTCGAGGCACCACAGCCGGCCCGTGGCGCCGACGGCGTAGACGCGGTCCCCGTCCACCGTCGGGGTCGCCCGCGGGCCGATCGCGTAGCGCGCCATCAGGCCCTGGTAGGACGTGCGCCACTCGTGGGTCCAGAGCACGGCCCCGGTCTGCTCGTCGAGCGCCACCACCCGCTCGGTGCCGTCCAGCGTGCGGGAGTCCGGGTCCTGGCGCCAGTCGAGGACGAACACGCGGCCGTCCGCGACCGCGGGGCCCGCGTACCCGGACCCGAGCGGCGTGCGCCAGGCGACCTGCAGGCCACTGTCCGGAAACCGCTCCACGATGCCCGTCTCGTGCCAGACGCCCAGGCGGCCCGCGCCGCGCCACTGCGGCCAGTCCTCGGCCGCGGCAGGCCCGGGCCCGCTGGCGGCCAGCGCGAAGGCCAGCACGGAGAGGATCGCGATCGCTCGCCGGCGCGGAGTTGGCATGGTCGTCTCCGTTCCTTCCGGGTCTCGGCCCGCGGCGGCCCGTCGGCCCGTCAGTAGTCCGCCGCCGCGAGCGACGCGCGGACGAGCTCCCGGTCGTTGCGCTGGAAGATGTGCCGGTTGGCGTACGCCGGGTGCGACCAGTTGACGATGCGCGTCCACTGCGCGCGCGTGTGGCCGCCGGTGGAGGTCGGCTCGATCAGCTTCGTCCGGTCGAGCTCGACGTAGCCTCCCGGCGTGAAGCGGGCGATGATGAGGTCGCCCTCCTCGTTGTTGACGAAGTAGCGGTCCCCGTGCTGCACCATGAACGCGGTGCCCCAGCGGTTCTGCACCGTCATCTCGCCGCTCGTCCAGAGCCGCTCCCCGGTGCGGGCGCTCAGGCCGCGCAGCTCGCCGTAGCTGTCGACGCCGTAGATGTAGTCGCCCTCGACGATGGGCGTGGTGATCAGGGCGTGCAGGCCCTCGGTGTCGTCCGGGAGCTCGCTGCGGCTGGCGCCCGCCCACAGCCGGGTCGCGGCGGGGCGGTCGGTGTGCAGGCGCACCATCAGCGAGCCCAGGTAGAACTGGCTGACGAACAGGTAGTTGCCGCCGCGGACCGGCGTCGCGACGCTCAGCCCCGAGCGGACCTCCCACGGCTCGCTCCAGTGGACCTCGCCGGTGACCGGGTCGAGCGACGTCAGCGCGCCGGGGTGCCAGATGATGAGCTGCCGCGCCCCGCCGGCCTCGTAGATGATCGGCTGGCCGTAGCCCATCTCGCCGGCCACCTCGACGGCGCGCCAGATCTCGCGGCCGGTGTGCTTGTCGAAGGCGACCACGAGCGCGTCGGGCTCGCCGCCCACGATGGCGACGAGGCGCTCGCCGTCGACCAGCGGCGCGCTGGCGACGCCCCACGTCGGCACGCTGGTGTCGTACTCGGCGACGTAGTCCCGCTCCCAGATCACGGCGCCCGTCGCCGCGTCCAGGCACCACAGCCGGCCGGTGGCGCCCACGACGTAGACGCGGTCGCCGTCCACGGTCGGCGTCGCGCGCGGGCCGATGGCGTAGGTCACCATCAGCATGCGGTACGACGTCTGCCACTCGTGGGTCCACAGCACGTCGCCCGTCCGCTCGTCGAGCGCCATGACGCGCTCGGTCCCGTCGAGGGTGCGCGACTCGGGATCCTCGTGCCAGTCGAGCACGAAGACGCGCCCGTCGGCCACCGCCGGTCCGGCGTAGCCGGCGCGAACGGGAGCGCGCCAGGCCACCTGCAGGCCGCCTGCGGGAAACCGCTCGACGATGCCCGTCTCGTGCCACACGCCCAGGCGGCCGGCGCCGCGCCACTGCGTCCAGTCCTCCGCCTGCAGGGTGGCGCCGCCGACGAGTCCGGCGGCCACGAACGCAACGACCGCGGCCGGCATGCGGCTGCTTCGCGACAAAAGCGACATAATGGGGGAGTATAACTCGCAACCCGACCGCGGGCTCCGGGGAGTCCGCCGCGGCGCGACTTCCTGACGGAGGCACCGCTCATGAGCTTCTGCGATCATTGCGAAGGCCAACGGTTCGATCGGGCGCAGGTCCTGCGGCTGCTGCGCGCGACGCGGCGGCGCCTGCGGGCCGAGGCGACGGCGTGCAGCGCCGACGAGGCCCTCGCGCTCGCGATCCAGGCCGTGCGCACGCTGGAGATCCCGCACCTCGAGCCCGTGGAGGACTACTTCGAGACGGACGTCGTGCATTGACCCGCCCCGGCGGGCCGGTCCCTCGCCCGCTCACGCGGCCGGGTAGCGGAAACCGGTCAGCGTCTCGCTGAGCTGCCAGAGCCGGGCGGCGGTAGCGGGGTCGGTGGCGTACGGCGCCGGCTGCCGCTCGCGGCAGTCGGCGAAGTAGCGGCCGGATACGCCCTCGACGGCGGGTGAGGCCGCCAGGTGGATCGGCGTCTCGGCCCCCTGCGCCGTGGGCCTCATGAACAGGCCCGCCAGCCGCCACAGCAGGTCGGTCGCGAATCCCTGCCCCCCGCCCAGGTTGCTGCGGATGGCGCCCGGATGCAGGCTGTTCGCCGTCACGCCGCTGCCCGCGAGCCGCCGCGCGAGCTCGAGGGTCCACAGGATGTTCGCGGTCTTGGACCGGCCGTACGCGCGCAACGCGCGGTAGTCCCGCTCGTTGTGCAGGTCGTCGAGGTCGACGGCGCCCCAGCGGTGGGCGGCCGAGGCCACGTTCACGATGCGGGCCCCGCGTCCGAGCAGCGGCAGCAGCAGGCCGGTGAGCAGGAACGGGCTCAGGTGGTTGACGGCGAAGGTCGTCTCGTAGCTGTCCGCGGTGAGCGTGCGCCGCCGGGCGACGACCGCCGCGTTGTTCACGAGCACGTCGAGCCGCGGCGCCTCCCGGCGGACGTCGGCGGCCAGTTGCCGCACGGCGTCCAGGCTGGCGAAGTCCGTTCGGAACATGCGCGCCTCGGCGGCGCCGGCGGCGCGCACGGCCGCCAGCGCCTCGTCGCAGCGCGCCGGCGTCCGGCCCGTCAGCAGCAGGCTCGCGCCGCGGCGCGCCAGTCCCAGCGCCGTCGCGCGGCCGATGCCAGAGCTCGCCCCCGTGATCAGAATCCGCTTGCCGCGCAGCGTGTCCAACGCAGTCCCTCCCGCCACCGAAAACTGTTGCGTGAACGGTCAGCCCCCGATACGTTAGAGACGAGGGCGGGGCGCGCGCAACAGCGCCTCGCCGAAAGTGGGGTATCCATGCAGAATCGATTCCGAGTCGCCGCGGGCCTGCTGGCTGCCGGCCTGCTGGCGGCGTGGCTCGCGCCGCCGCCGGCCGGCGCGCAGGACTGGGCCCCGGCGCGGCTCGCGGACGGCCAGCCGGACATCCAGGGCATGTGGAACAACGCCGATGCGAACCACACGCCGCTGGAGCTGCCCGACGAGCTGGCGGGCCGCGACAGCTTCACGGCCGAGGAGCTGCGCGAGCTCGCGCAGGCGCGCTTCGACGCCACCATCAAGGCCAACGAGACGCTCCGGGAAGGCGACCCCGGCTTCTACGCGCTGTACTGGTTCGACTGGTTCTGGCAGGAGCCGGAGGGCGGCGACTGGCCGGCGCTGATTACCGATCCGCCGAGCGGCAAGATGCCCGGCATGACGGAGCTCGGCCGCGCCCGCGCCGCGTACATCCGCGAGCATCTGCACGATACCTACGCCAACATGGAGGGCGGCGACCGCTGCATCTCCCGCGGCGTGCTCGGGATGATGATGCCGACGGCGTACAACAACGGCACGCTGATCCTCCAGACGCCCGGCTACGTCGTCATGCACAGCGAGATGATCCACAACGCGCGCATCGTCCCGATCGACGCCGGACCGCACGTCGCCGGCGACATCGGCCTGTGGGAGGGCGATCCCCGCGGCCGCTGGGAAGGGAATACGCTGGTCATCGAGTCGACCAACTTCAAGGAGGTCGAGAACCTGCGGGCGCCGAAGGGGCGCGCGCGGCAGTCGCCGTCGCGCCGCATCGTGGAGCGCTTCACCCCGGTGGGGCCGGACACGCTGCGCTACTCGATCACCGTCGACGATCCGGAGACCTGGACCGCGCCCTGGACCGTCACCTTCCCGTGGCGGCGGGACAGCGCCTACCAGCAGTACGAGTATGCCTGCCACGAGGGCAACTACGCCGTGCCGAACTCGCTGAGCGGCGCGCGCGCGGAGGAGCGCGAGGCCGCCGCCGCCGCGGGCTCGCACTAGGAGCGGGGCGCAGGGGTCCCCGCAAGCGGACGCCGGGGGTTCGGGGCAAAGCCCCGTCCAAGGAGGTCAGGAAGATGAATCAGCAAGCTCGCGTGTCGTTGAGGATGCTGACCGCCGCCGCGGCGGTCGCCGTGCTGCTGCCGGCCGCCGCCGCAGCCCAGGACGAGGGGCTGGCGCGGACCGCGTGGGGCGCGCCCGACCTGCAGGGGGTGTGGGACTTCCGTACCCTGACGCCCTTCGAGCGGCCGGCCGCCCTGGAGGACAAGGCGGTCTACACGGCGGAGGAGGTCGCCGAGTTCGAGACGCGGCGGCTGGCGGAGCTGGCCGCGCTCGACGACGCGGAGCCGGCCGACGTCGTCGGCAACTACAACCAGTTCTGGTTCGATCGGGGCACGACC
Organism: uncultured Vicinamibacteraceae bacterium; assembly: GCA_964569405.1. GTDB lineage: Bacteria > Acidobacteriota > Vicinamibacteria > Vicinamibacterales > UBA8438 > JAAXGX01. The sequence continues at coordinate 5,695 of CAZMWA010000354.1, forward strand.
GTGGTCGAGACCAACCGCACGTCGCTGGTGGTCGACCCGCCCGACGGGCGCGTGCCGCCGCTGACGCCGGCCGCCGCGCAGCGGCAGGCGGCGCTCGCGGCGGCGCGCGCCGGCGTGTCGCGCCACGTGCCGACGCCGGGCGGCTTCGTCGACGACCTCGGCGGGGGCATGTTCGCGGTGCGCTGCATCCTGGGCTTCAACTCGGGGCCGCCGATAACGCCCGCCGGCTACAACCAGAACGTCCAGGTCTTCCAGACGGAAGACACCGTGGTGCTGCTCAACGAGATGGTGCACAGCGCCCGGGTCGTGCCGCTCGACGGGCGTGGCCACATCGACGCGGGCATCCGCCAGTGGATGGGCGACTCGCGCGGCTACTGGGACGGCGACACGCTGGTGGTGGAGACCACCAACTTCCTGCGCGAGACCAGCTTCCGGGGCGGGCTGTCGGACGCCAACCTGCACCTGACGGAACGCTTCACGCGCGTGTCGCCGAGCACGCTGATGTACGAGGTGACGGTCGACGATCCGACGGCCTGGACACGGCCGTGGACCTACCAGATCCCGATGCAGCGGAGCGACCAGCCGATGTACGAGTACGCCTGCCACGAGGGCAACTACGGGCTGTACAACATTCTGGCCGGCGCCCGCGAGCAGGAGCAGGAAGAGGAGGCGGCCCTGATCGCCGCCGGGCTCCGGTAGCGAGCCTGCCGGGCGGCTGTCCGCCGAAGGGCGGCCGTCCGGCGCCGATCTCCCCCGCCCTTCATGTTCCAGGAGCCCGTGCCGAACCCGCCGCCGTCCGTCGTGCGATCGGGCGCGCTCCGGGGCGTGGTAGTCTGCGCCGCGCTGGCCGGGCTGCTCGCCGCGGGCGGCTGTGGCGGCGGCGAGCCCGCGCCCGGCGGCGGGAGCCCGCCGCCCCCCGCGCCGGAGGCGCCTCCCGCCGTGCCTCGGGGGCAGCCCGCCAATCCGGCCGCCCGGGCCGAGGGGGCCGACGCGGTCCATCACGAGCGCTTCCAGCGGCTCGCCTCCGAGGCGTTGCGGCTGATGATCGCCGCCGCGCAGCGCACGCTCCCGATCGGCCCGCTGCAGGAGCGCATCGACGATGCGCGGCAGCTCGCAACCCGGGACGTGGCCGCCGCGGCCGACCGCCTGGAAGAGGTCGTCGCCGACCTCGAGGCGCTGCTCGACGAGGGTGGCTGACGCCGCCGCGCCTTCAGCTTCTTGCATGCAACGTGCGTCTTGCGCAATCATGGCGCCAAGTCGCATGGCGCGCACGGCGCGCCTCGGCGGGAGCGGCGCGGGGCGAAGGGGTCCCCGCAAGCGGACGCCGGGGGTTCGGGGCAAAGCCCCGTCTGAATGGAGCCTAAGGAGGGCAGGATGAGCTATCGATATGTCGCGGCGGTGCTGGCGGCGGTTGCGGTGGCGGCGCTGGCCCCGGTGCCGGCGGCCGCGCAGGACGAGGCGGCTCCGCGGACACCGTGGGGCGCGCCGGATCTGCAGGGGGTCTGGGACTTCCGGTCCATCACGCCGATGGAGCGGCCCGACGAGCTGGCGGATCAGGCGTTCCTGAGCGCCGAGGAGGCGGCGGAGCTCGAGCAGGAGCGGCTCGCCCGGAACGAGGAGCTGGCCAACCGGGCCGCGCGGCGCACGCAGGTCACCGAGAGCGTCGACCGCGGCGAGGACGGCGCCCCCGGCTTCTACAACAACTTCTGGCTCGACTACGGCACGGCGCCGGTCGAGACCCGGCGCACCTCGCTGATCGTCGATCCGCCGACCGGCAAGGTGCCGCCGCTGACCGCCGCGGCCGCGCGGCGCCAGGCGGCGGCCGCGGCCCTGCGCGAGGGCGTCGGCGGGCACTCGCCCACGCCCGGCGGCTGGGTGGAGGATCTCGGCTCCAACGGCCTGCAGCTCCGCTGCATCACCGGCTTCAACGCCGGACCGCCGATGACCCCCGGCGCCTACAACAACAACGTGCAGGTGTTCCAGACCGAGAACACCGTGGCGCTGCTCAACGAGATGAACCACAACTTCCGCATCATCCCGCTGGACGGGCGCCCGAGCGTCGGTCTCCCGCAGTGGACGGGCGAGTCGCACGGCCACTGGGACGGCGACACGCTGGTCGTCGAGACGAGCAACTTCCTGCGCGAGACGAGCTTCCAGCGCGGCTCGAGCGACGAGCACCTGCGGCTCGTCGAGCGCTTCACGCGCGTTTCGCCGGCGACGTTGCTGTACGAGGCCACCATCGACGATCCCACCGTCTGGTCGCAGGCATGGACCTACGAGATCCCGATGCAGTTCAACGACCAGCCGCTGTACGAGTACGCCTGCCACGAGGGCAACTACGGGCTGTACAACATCCTGGCCGGCGCCCGCGCGGAGGAAGCCGCGGCGGAAGCGGCCATGAACGCGTCGAAGCAGTAGACGCCACAAGCCGCGCACGGCGCGGCTCGGCGGGAGCGGCGCGGGGCGAAGG
>CAZMWA010000355.1:0-15451 GCA_964569405.1 uncultured Vicinamibacteraceae bacterium
GGTTGGACCTCTCGGCCAGGAAGCGGCGCGAGAAGCCATCGAAAAGCCTGCACAGGCGGAGGGTGTGACGGTCGACGAGTCAGCCCTGCGACACATCGTCGAGACTACTCGCGGCTATCCGTACTTTCTGCAGGAATGGGGCAAGCATGCCTGGGACGTCGCCCATGAGTCACCCATCCACCTCGGCGACGTCGAACGGGCAACCGCAACGGCTACCGCGGCGCTGGACGAGAGCTTCTTCCGTGTTCGATTCGACCGCCTGACGCCCTCCCAGCGACGGTACCTGCGGGCCATGGCCGAACTCGGTCCGGGCCCCCATCGGTCGGGTGATATCGCGCGGATCCTGCGGAGGCCGGTAACTTCGCTCGGACCGACGAGAAGCCAATTGATCGCCAAGGGCATGGTCTGGAGCCCGAGCCACGGCGATACGGATTTCACCGTCCCGCTGTTCGATCAGTTCATGCGGCGCATCATGCCCGATGACAACTGGCGGTAGCCCGCCGGCCGTCGCCTCGGCCAGTCGCCGAGCGGGTGGCTACCGGGCGTCGCGCAGGATCTCCCGGGCCGCGTTCCTGCCGCAGGCGCCCATGACGCCGCCGCCCGGGTGGCTCGCGGCGCCGCACAGGTAGAGCCCCCGGACCGGCGTCCGGTGGTCGGCCCAGCCGGGGACGGGGCGCATGAAGAAGAGCTGGTTCAGGTTCATGGCGCCCTGCATGATGTGGCCGCCGGTCAGGCCGAAGGTGCGCTCGAGATCGAGCGGGCTCAGCACCTGGCGGTGCTCGATGGCGCCGGGCACGTTGGGGGCGTACTGCGCCAGCAGCTCGATGCAGCGGTCGGCGAACGCGTCCTTGACCTCGTCCCAATGGGCGCCGCCGGCCAGGGTGTAGGGCGCGTACTGCACGAAGATCGAGAGGATGTGCCTGCCCGCCGGGGCGATGGTGGTGTCGACGCTGGTGGGCAGGGTGACCTCCAGCACCGGGTCCGCGCTGGGCCGGCCCGCCCGCGCGTCGGCGTACGCCCGTTCCAGGTGGTCGAGCGTCTCGCCGATGTGGATGGTGCCGCGATGCTGCGGCCCGATGCCCTCGGACGGCAGGCAGCGGAAGCGCGGCGGCTCCGCCAGCGCGAGGTTGATCTTGGCCGATGCCGACGAGTAGTCGATGCGCGCCACGGCCGCCAGGAAGGCGCCGGGCAGGTCGTCCGGGTCGAGGAACCTCCGAAACGTGAGGTGCGCGTCGACGCTCGAGGCCACGGCCCGGGCCTCCACCGTCGCGCCGTCCGCGAGGACGACGCCGCGGGCCGCGCCGCCGGACGTGGCGATGCGCCGCACCTCGGCCTCGCGGCGGATGTCGACACCGAGATTCGTGCACACCGCCTCGAGCGCGTCGGCCAGCCCGCCCATGCCGCCCTCGACGTAGCCCCACACGCCGCGCGCGCCGCCGGTGCGGCCCATCGCGTGGTGCAGCAGGACGTAGGCGGTGCCGGGCGCGGCGGGCGAGGCGAACGCCCCGATGATGGCGTCGGTGGCCAGCGTTGCCCGCAGGGCCTCGGCCTCGAACCAGCGTTCGAGGATGGGCCGGGCGGCGCCGGCCAGCAGCTCGAGCGCCGCGGGCAGGTCGGACCCGAGCCTGCCGAGCTGCCGGTAGAGCCGCCAGAGCCGGCCGGCGTCGCGCAGGCACCCGGCCGCGCCGCGCCGCCGCCGCGCTCCCGGGGCCGGGAACGGGTTCGGCGCGGGAGCCGCGACGATGGGCTCCAGCACCTGCGCGACCCGGTCGAGCAGGGCGTTGTACCTCGGGAACGCCTCGGCGTCGCGGCGACTGAACTTCGCGATCTCGCGCCGGTTGCTCGCGGTGTCCGGACCCAGCAGCAGGTGGCGCCCGTCGAGCAGGGGCGTGAACGACGACGGGTTGCGCGGCAGGATCGTCAGCCCGTGCTCGGCGAGCCGCAGATCGCGGATTATCTCCGGCAGCAGCAGGCTGATGACATAGGCGCCGGTGGACACCCTGTACCCGGGCCACAGCGCCTCGGTGGCGGCGCAGCCGCCGAGCACCGGCCGGCGCTCGAGGACGCAGACCGACCTGCCGGCCCGCGCCAGATACGCGGCGGCGATCAGGCCGTTGTGCCCGCCGCCGATGACGATGCAGTCGTAGCCGCGGTCCTGACGCATGGGCGGTGGCGCCGCGAGGCGGCGGTGGCATTGTATGCCGGTGCCCGCCGCGACTTTGGGCCGGGCCTGCGAGTATGCGACACTCAGGCAGGCCACCAGGACCCGAGGCGAGCACATGACGCAGCTCTTCGAGAAGTATCCGACAGCTCCCGGCGGCGGCTTCGCGGCCACCGCCCGTTCCCGCATCCTCGCCGCCCTGCCGGCGGCGCTCGTGCTGCTCGCGCCGGTCGCCGTGGCGGGGCAGGAGGTGCAGGTCGTCGAGCATCGGCTCGACAACGGGATGACGCTCCTGCTCGTTCCGCGGCCGGGCGATCCGAACGTCGCCGCCGGGTGGGTGGCGAAGGTCGGATCGGTCAACGAGCGGCCGGGCATCACCGGCGTGGCGCACCTCTTCGAGCACATGATGTTCAAGGGCACGCACACGATCGGCACCCGGGACATCGAGGAGGACCTGCGGATCATCGAGGCCCTCGACGCGCTCAAGGCCGAGCTGCAGGTGGAGGAGGCGCGGCTGACGGAGCAGCATCGGCGGGGCGTGATCGACGATCCGCAGAGCCCCGACGTGCGGTCGCCGCGGCATCGGGAGCTGCTCGAGGAGTTCGACGCCCTCCTCGCCCGCCAGAGCGAGCTGCTGATCAAGGAAGACTTCAGCCGCATCTACACCGGGCAGGGCGCTTCCGCCATGAACGCCGGCACGAGCTACGACTTCACGATCTACTTCGTCAACGTGCCGGCGAACAAGCTGGAGCTGTGGTTCTGGCTCGAGTCGGACCGCCTGCTCAACCCGGTCTTCCGCGAGTTCTATGCCGAGCGCGACGTGGTCCACGAGGAGCGGCGCCTGCGGACCGACAGCACGCCGATCGGCAAGTTCCGGGAGCAGTTCGACGCCATGTTCTGGGAGTCGTCGCCCTACAGTTGGCCGGTCATCGGCTGGCCCTCCGACATCGAGGGCGTGACGCGCGAGGAGGCGCTGGCGTTCTTCGACGTGTACTACGCGCCGAACAACATCGCCGCGACCCTGGTGGGCGACTTCGACACCGACGAGGCCATCGCGCTCGCCGAGCGCTACTTCGGGCGGCTGCCCCGCGGCGCGCGCCCCGCCCTGGGACCGCGCACGCGCGAGATGCCGCAGCTCGCCGAGAAGCGGATGGTGGCGTACGCCGAGACCAACCCGCAGGTGGTGATCCGCTACCACACGGTGCCGGACGGCCACGTGGACGAGCCGGCGCTCGTCGTGCTCGGCCAGTTGCTCAACGGGCGCACGGGGCGCCTGTACCGGGCCCTCGTCGAGGAGCAGGAGGTGGCCACGGGCGCGGCGGGCGGCCAAGCGGGGTTCAAGTACGAGGGGATGTTCGAGCTGCGCGGCACGGCCCGGCAGGGTCGCACGCCGGAGGAGGTGGAGCAGGCGCTGTACGGCGAGCTCGAGCGGCTCAAGACCGAGCCGGTGGGCGAGCGCGAGCTGCAGAAGGTGAAGAACCAGAACGCCGCCAGCACCTTCCGCGACCTGGAGGGCAACTTCCAGCTCATGATGCAGTTGCTGATACGCGAGAGCTACCGGGGCTGGGAGACCATCAACACCGACCCGCCGCTGTACGACGCGGTGACCGCGGACGACGTCCTGCGCGTCGCGAACGAGTACTTCCCGCCCGAGACGCGGGCCGTGGCGATCTACTACCGCGAGGGCGGCGAGCCGGCCGAGGACGACCGGTTCGCGGGTCTCGACGACCAGGAGCGGCAGCAGGTCGAGCAGATGACGGGCATGATTCGTCAGGCGAACAGGGAACAGCTCGACCAGTTGCTGGCCGGCGCCGATCAGATGCGGGCCCAGGCGCCGCCCGAAAGCCAGGACATGGTCGAGGCCATCATCGAGCTGGTACGCGAGCGGCTCGCGGAGCTGGGAGGCGGGCTGTGAGGGCCGCCCCGTGGCTGCTGGCCCTGCTGCTGCTGCCGCCGGTTCCGGCGGCGGCGCAGGACGCCATCCCGGCGCACCCGCGGGACCTGGCGTTCGAGCCGCTCGACTTCGAGCCGCCCAGCGCCGCGGCGCATCGCCACACGCTGGCCGGCGGCGGCACCGTCTACGTCGTCGAGGACCATGCCCTCCCGCTGGTGGACGTGGCGGTCTTCGTGCGCACCGGCGCGTACCTCGACCCGCCGGGCAAGGCCGGGCTTGCGGCCCTGACGGGCAGCCAGATGCGCGCCGGCGGCACGGCGTCCCTGGCGGCCGCCGACTTCGACGAGGAGGTGGCGTTCCTCGCCGCGCAGATCGGCAGCTCCATCGGCGCCACGATGGGGCGGGCCAGCCTCAACTGCCTGACGAAGGATCTCGACGCGGCGCTCGACCTGCTGTTCGACATGCTGCGCCACCCGCGGTTCGACGAGGCCCGGCTGGACCTGGCCAGGAGCCAGGCGCTGCAGGCCATGGAGCGGCGCAACGACAGCACGCGCAGCATCGAGGGCCGCGAGTGGGGGCGCCTGATGCGGGGCGCCGCCCATTTCTCGACCCGGCCGACGACGCGCGCCACGATCGAGTCGATCACGCGCGACGACCTGCTCGCGTTCCATGCGCGGCACTATCATCCGGGCCGCTTCATCTTCGCCGTGTCGGGCGACGTGACCCCGGCCGACATCCTGTCGAAGCTGGATGCGCGCCTGGCGGACTGGCCGGCGGCCGACGCGACGGTGCCCGCCGTGCCCGCGCCGGCGGACGCGCCGCGCCAGGGGCTGTACGGCGTCGACAAGCCGGACGTCAACCAGGGCCGGGTGTCGATCGGGCATGTGGGCACCACGCGGGACAATCCCGACCGCTACCCGCTGATCGTCATGAACGACATCCTGGGGGGCGGCGGCTTCAGCTCGCGGCTGCTCACGCGCATCCGGTCGGACGAGGGGCTGGCCTACAGCGCCGCGTCGAGCTTCGGCATGGGGACCTACTACGACGGCGTGTTCCGCGTCGCCTTCCAGTCGCGCAGCGAGACCGTGGCGCGCGCGGCGGCCATCGTTCTGGAGGAGCTGGAGAGAATCCGTGCCGAGCCGGTGACCGACGACGAGCTGCAGAACTCGATTGCCTCGTTCGTCGAGACCTTCACGCGCAACTTCTCGAGCGCCGCGGCGACGGCCGGCCTCTTCGCCCGCGACGAGTACACGGGTCGCGACCCGGAGTACCTGACGCACTACCGCGAACGGATCAGCGCCGTGACCGCGGCCGACGTGCTGCGGGTGGCCCGCGAGTATCTGCATCCCGATCGGCTGACGATGCTCGTCGTCGGCAACCTCGACGCGATAGCGGCGGGGGATCCGGACAATCCGGACTTCCAGCTCGAGGCCGTGGCGGGCGCCCCCGTCGCTCGCATCCCGCTGCCCGACCCTTACACGATGGAGTACCCGGCGCCGTGACGCCGGCGGGGCTCGCCCGGGCCGCGGCCCTGACGGCGGCCGCAACGCTGCTGCCGGCGGGCGCGGCCGCGCAGTCGTTGCAGCCGGCCGGCTGGGATGCGGGCATCCGGCTGGCGGAGGCCGTCGACCGCAATCCCGACCCCGACATCGTGGAGGTGGACTTCACGGCCCGGGTCGCCAGGGTGGAGCTGGAGCCGGGCCTCGAGGTCGAGGCCTGGACCTACAACGGCACCATTCCGGGGCCGCTGATCCGGGTCGAGGTGGGCGACCGCCTGATCGTGCACTTCACCAACGAGCTGCCCCGTCCGAGCACCATCCACTGGCACGGGCTGCGGATACCGATCGACATGGACGGCGTGCCGGGCTACTCGCAGCCGCCGGTGGAGCCGGGCGGCAGCTTCACGTACGACTTCGTCGTGCCGGATGCCGGCATCTACTGGTATCACCCGCACGTCATGTCGGCCGCCCAGGTCGGCTTCGGCCTCTACGGCGCGCTGCTGGTCGAGGATCCGGCCGAGGCCGGGACGGTGGGCATCGCCGACGATCTCGTCATCGTGCTCAGCGACATCGACCTGACGGCCGACGGGGTGCTCGCCTCGCCGGATACGGGCGGCTCGGTGGGCATGGTGTTCGGCCGCGAGGGCACCCACGTGCTCGTGAACGGCCGGCGCGTCCCGGCGCTGGCGGCGCGGGCCGGGGCGCCGCAGCGCTGGCGGGTGGTGAACGCGGCCAAGAGCCGCTACTTCAAGCTGGATCTCGGGGAGGGGCACTTCTTCCGCAAGATCGGCGGTGACGGGGGCCTGCTCGAGTACTCGGAAGACCAGGAGTTCCTGGTGCTCGGCGCGGGCGAACGGGCCGACGTCATCGTGCAGCCCAGCGGCGAGCCGGGCGGCAGGCGCGTGCTCCGCTCGCTGCTGCACGACCGCGGCTACGGCAGCACGGAGTTCCGCGACCTGGAGGACCTGATCGCCATCGAGTTCGCCGACCTGCCGCCCCACGCCGGCGGCCCGCTGCCGCGGACCGGCCGCGCCATCGAGCCTTACGACGTCGCGGGCGCGACCGAGGTCGACCTGGAGCTGACGCTGGCGCAGGACCCGCTCGACGAGTCGTTCACCTACGGCATCAACCACACGCCATTCTGGAAGGCGAAGCCGATAATCGCGCGGCTCGGCGAGACCCAGGTGTGGACCGTGACGAACTCGACGGCCTGGTCGCATCCGCTGCACCTGCACGGGTTCTTCTTCATGGTGCTCGATCAGGACGGGGCGCCGGTCCGCCCCCTGGAATGGAAGGACACCGTGGACATCCCGTTCGAGCGGACGGTGCGGCTGGCGGTGCGGTTCGACGAGCGCCCGGGCACCTGGATCTTCCACTGCCACATCCTCGACCACGCGGAGGGCGGGCTGCTGAGCGCGGTGCATCTCGATCTGCCGCTCGATGAGTTCCGCAACATGCTCCAGCACTAGGCTCGATGCTGTATCAAGCCTGAGATGGTGCGATAATCCGTCCTTCACACCGATGAATCCCCCGACTCGATCCACGGGCACCGACGAGCCGACGCAGCGCCCGGCACGACGCAAGGCACGCTTCCTCGTGCTGCTGGTGACCGTGCTCCTGGTCGGCAATGCGATCCTCGGCGACAGGGGCTACCTGTCGCTGACTCGCGCCGCCGACGAGGTGGAGCAGCTCTCGCAGTCGATCGCGGCCGTGCGGGCGCGGAACGACGCGCTGCGGGAGAACGCGCGGCAACTGCGCGAGGAGGCCTGGAGGATAGAGGAGCTGGCGCGCGGAGAGCTCGGCCTGATGCAGCCGGGCGAGAAGCTCTTCATCGTCACGGACCGCCCGCCGCCCGCCCCTGCGGATGTGGGCGAGGCTGCGGAGCCCGCACCCCCCACGCAGCCGTAGGCCGGCTCAGGCCGTCGCTGTCTCGGGTTCCCGAACGAGGCCCAGCTCGGTGCGTACCCGGTGTTCGATCGCCGCGAAGAGCTCGGGCTTGTCCCTGAGGAGACGCTTGACGTTCTCGCGGCCCTGCCCGAGACGCTCGTCGCCGTAGGAGAACCACGTTCCGCTCTTCTCGACGATGCGCCGGTCGACCGCCAAGTCCAGCAGGTCTCCCTCACGGGAGATTCCCTCGCCGTACATGACGTCGAACTCGGCCTCGCGGAACGGCGGCGCCAGCTTGTTCTTGACGACCTTCACCCGCGTCCGTCCGCCGATGACGCGGTCGGCGTCCTTGATAGCCCCGATGCGGCGAATGTCGATCCGGATCGACGAGTAGAACTTCAGTGCGCGCCCGCCGGTCGTCGTTTCCGGATTACCGAACATGACGCCGATCTTCTCGCGGAGCTGGTTGATGAAGATGAGGCACGTCCTCGACTTGGCGACGACGCCGGTGAGCTTCCTGAGCGCCTGCGACATGAGCCGGGCCTGCAGGCCGACCTGCGCGTCGCCCATTTCGCCTTCGATCTCGGCGCGCGGCACCAGCGCGGCGACCGAGTCGACGACCACCACGTCTATGCCGCCGGAGCGGACCAGCACCTCGACGATCTCGAGGGCCTGCTCGCCGTGGTCCGGCTGGGAGACGAGGAGGTTCTCGAGGTCGACCCCGAGCTTCCGCGCGTAGGTCGGGTCGAGGGCGTGCTCGGCGTCGACGAACGCCGCGTTGCCGGCGTCCTGCTGGGAGCGGGCGATCACCTGCAGCGCGAGCGTCGTCTTCCCGGAGGCCTCCGGGCCGTAGATCTCCACCACCCTGCCGCGCGGCACGCCGCCGATGCCGAGCGCATGGTCGATGCTGATCGCGCCCGTGGAAATGGCCGCCACGGGCGCGACGCCGCCCTTCTGTCCGAGCCGCATGATCGACCCCTTGCCGAACTGCTTCTCGATCTGGCCGACGGCCATGTCGACGGCCTTGCTACGGTCTGGCTGTACGCGTTCCATGGGCATGGACGACTCCGTTGGTCGATGAGCGGGCGGGCGGGGCAGCGGCCGCGACTTTGCGGCCCTCGAACCTGCACGGTTCTGCATCACGCCAAGACCGACATTCTAGAGTCGTACCAGGCTTCTGTCAAGCGAAGATCGAAGACGGAATCCAAATATATGACATTTAATCAGTAGGTTACAAGGTGACAGACTTTCGCCCACAGGGCCGGGCAATGGCAGTTTCTTCCGACTCGCCGCCGCGGAAGTGCGCGATCGAGGCTAGACTGAGGAGGATCCGCATGCAGACGAACCGTTTCGTGTGGCTCGTGCTCGTGGCGGCGTGCGTTCCGCTGGTTGCCCAGGATCGGGAGGAGCCGCCGCCCGGGGCCCTCGTCGTCGAGGTCCGGCCTGCCGAGCTGACCCTCGCGGTCGGCGGCACCCGGCGGCTCGCGGCGACCGTCCGGCGCGCGGACGGCACGGTCGTGGACGACGCCCGGGTCGTGTTCTACTCGCGGGCGCGGCGCAGCGTCTCCGTGACGCGGCGCGGCGACGTCGAGGCCCACCGCCCCGGCGAGTTCACGCTGGTGGCGCTCGTGCCGGCAAGCGCCGGCGCTGCCGGCCGGCGGCCCGACTCGATTGCGCGGACCGAGGTCACCGTGACCGTGCCGCACCCGCCCGTCGAACGTGTCCGCTTCACCGCGGTGCCACCGAAGTTCTACGTCGGCACGCACCCGCGGCTGGCCGTCGAGGTGGTCGATACGAGCGGCACGCTGCGTCACGACGTGGCCGTCCGGTACGCGAGCGCCGACGCCACGGTCGCGAGCATCGATCGCCACGGCTTCCTCTCCCTGTCGCGGCCGGGCCGCGTGGATCTGTCGGTCCGCGCCGAGGACGCCTCCGCCACGCTGGCGGTCGAGGTGGAGGCGAGCCCCGTCACGTCGCTGGCGCTGCAGGCCAGCGCCGACTCGGCGCGCACGGGCGACGTGGTCGTCTTCAGCGCCGTGGCCCGGGACGCGCGCGGGCTGGCCGTGCGCGGCGTGCCCGTGCAGTACGCCGTGGCCGGCGAGACCTCGCCGTCCATCATTGCCGCGGGCGCGCCCGCGCTGGTCACGAGCGAGGGCAGGTTCGTGGCCGAGCGTTCCGGGACGTACACCGTGGTCGCGACCTCCGGCGCGCACTCGGCCCGCCGGACGGTTCAGGTGCGCCCCCGGGACGTGCGCCGGGAGGTCGAGGTGGTCGGCCGCGGGCGAGTGCTCGACCGCCACACCTCGGATCTGTGGATCTGGGAGGCCGCCGACGGGCGCGACTACGCCCTGACCGGGACCTGGGGATCGGACGGATCCACCTACATCTGGGACGTCACGGACCCGTCCGACATCCGGAAGGTGAGGGAGATCCGGGTCGACGCGCGCACCGTCAACGACGTGAAGGTGTCGGAGGGCGGCGACATCGCGGTCATCAGCCGCGAGGGGGCGTCCGACCGGCGCAACGGCATCGTCATTCTCGGCGTCGGGAATCCGCGCGAGGGCGTGCCGGTGCTGGCCGAGTACACGGACATGCTGACGGGCGGCGTCCACAACCTCTTCATCGCCGAGGACCATGTCTTCGCGTTGAGCGCCGGCCGCCGCTACGATGTCATCGACATCGAGGATCCCGCCAACCCGCGGCGGGTCGGGCGCTTCGAGCTCGATACGCCGAACCACAGCGTCCACGACGTGTGGGTGAGCGACGGCGTCGCCTTCTCGTCGAACTGGACCGACGGCGTGGTGGCGGTCGACGTCGGCGGCGGCGGCCGGGGCGGCACGCCCGCGCGTCCGGTCGAGCTGGGGCGCTACGCGTACCCCAGCGGCTGGAACCACGCCGCGTTCCCCTACCGGAGCGCCTCGACCGGGAAGCTCTACGTGTTCGCCGGCGACGAGTCCTTCGCTCCCGACGGCCAACTGCACAGCCAGCGGGATGCGGTCCCGACGCTGGCGGCGGGCTGGGTCCACGTCATCGACTGGACCGACTGGGAGCGGCCGCGCGAGGTCGCCAGATACCAGGTGCCCGAGGCCGGCTCGCACAATCTGTGGGTCGAGGACGACACGCTGTACGTCGGCTACTACAACGGCGGGCTGCGCGTCGTCGACGTGTCGGGGGAGCTGCTCGGCGATCTGTACCGGCAGGGCCGCGAGATAGCCCGCTTCCTGCCGTTCGACCCGGACGGGTTCATCCCCAACGCACCGTTCGTGTGGGGCCCGCAGCCGTTCAAGGGCCACGTGTTCTTCTCCGACTGGAACACGGGCCTGTGGGCGGTCCGCCTCCGGCCCCGGACGGGTCCCGTTCCAATCGTCGGAGAGCCGCAGTAGGCCATGACAGTCCTGCCGTCACGGCCCGCCGTGGCGGCGTCGCTCGCCCTGCTCCTGGCGGTGCCGGCCGGGTCCGCCCGGGCCGGCCCGGAGCCGCCGCGCCGCAGCTACTACGTCTACGCCTGCGCGGAATCCGAGGACGAGGTGGCCGTCGTGCGCTACGGTCCCGGGGGGCTGGAGGTGGTCAAGACGGTGAGCGTCGGGAGCTACCCGGCGGAAACGGAGGGGCCGCACGGCATCGGGATCGCCCCGGACGGGCGCCACTGGTACGTGTCCATCGCGCACGGCCTCCCGTTCGGCAGCGTGCACAGGTACGAGACGGGGACCGACCGCTGGCTGGGCGACGCGACCGTGGGGATGTATCCGGCCACGGTCGACGTCGCGGCCTCCACGCGACTCCTGTACGTGGCCAACTTCGACCTGCACGGCCGCCTCGAGCCCGGCAGCATCTCGGTCGTCGAGACGGACACGATGACCGAGGTCGCGCGCATCGCCAGCGGCATCCGCCCGCACGGCGGGCGGCTCGGCCGCGACGAGACGCGCTTCTACGCGGTCAACGTCATGGGGTTCGAACTGGTGGAAGCGGACGCGCTGGGCTTCGAGGTCTCGCGGCGCCTGCCCCTGGGCGCGGGGGTGCAGCCGTCGTGGGTCACGCGGCCGACCCGCGCGGGGCGCGTCTACGTGACCGGGAGCAACGTCGCCCGGCTGTTCGAGGTCGATCTCGAGAGCTGGCGGGTCGTCCGCACGTTCGACACCGGAGCGGGTCCGTACAACGCGGCCGTGACTCCGGACGAGTCGACGCTCCTCGTCACCTACCGGCAGGGCGGCGCGGTCGGATTCTGGGACCTCGAGACCGGGCGCGAGCGCGCCCGCGTCGCCACGACGCGCGCGATTCCCCACGGCGTCGTGACGACGCCCGACGGCGCCTACGCGTTCGTCACCGTGGAGGGCGTGGGCGGCGAGCCGGGCACCGTCGAGGTGTACGACATCGCCGCCGCCGAGCGCCGCGGAGCCGTCGACATCGGCAAGCAGGCCAGCGGTATCGCCTTCTGGAAGGTGGAGGATTAGAACCTAATCCAGCCGCTCCACCGCCAGCGCGACGCCGTTGCCGCCGCCCAGGCACAGCGTGGCGACGCCGCGCCGCAGGTTGCGGTTGCGGAGCGCGTAGAGCAGCGTCGTCAGGATGCGCGCGCCGCTCGCCCCTATGGGATGGCCCAGCGCGACCGCCCCGCCGTTGACGTTGACGCGGGCCGGGTCGGCGCCGAGCTCGCGGATGACGGCCAGCGCCTGGGCCGAGAACGCCTCGTTCAGCTCGATCAGATCGACGTCCGCCAGCTTCCACCCGACCTTTTGCAGGAGCTTCGTGACCGCCTGCACCGGCGTCATGAGCAGCCAGCGGGGCGCCAGGCCGCTCACGGCCTGGCCCACGATGCGCGCCATCGGCGTCACGCCGAGCGCGGCCGCCTTCTCGGCCGCCATCACGACGACGGCCGCCGCCCCGTCGTTGACGCCCGGGGCGTTGCCGGCGGTGACGGAACCGTCCTTCTTGAAGGCCGGCCTGAGTCGGCCCAGCGCCTCCACCGACGTATCGGGGCGCACCGCCTCGTCGTACTGCAGCCGGAGCGGATCGCCCTTGCGTTGCGGGATCTCCACGGGGAGGATCTCGTCCTTGAACCAGCACTCGCGAATGGCGGTGGCGGCCCGCTGGTGGCTCGCCGCCGCGAACGCGTCCTGATCGTCGCGGCTCACCCCGTAGCGTTCGGCGACCGCCTCGCCCGCCAGCCCCATCGACCAGTTCTCGAGCGAGCACCACAGCCCGTCGAGCATCATCGCGTCGTGCACCTTCGCGTCGCCCATCCGCAGGCCCTCGCGGGCCTTGGGGATGAGGTACGGGCAGTTGCTCATCGACTCCATGCCGCCGGCCACGACGACGTCGGCGTCGCCCGTCTGGATGCCCTGGGCGGCGAGCATGACCGCCTTGAGGCCCGAGCCGCAGACCTTGTTGATGGTGAGCGCGCCCACGTGATCGGCCAGGCCGCCGCCGAGCGCCGCCTGCCGGGCCGGCGCCTGTCCGAGGCCGGCCGACACCACGTTGCCCATGATGCACTCGTCCACCTCGGCGGGATCGATTGCGGCGCGCGAGACCGCCTCGCGGACGACCCGCGCGCCGAGGTCGGTCGCCGGCAGGCTCTTGAGCGCGCCGAGGAACTTGCCGGTCGGCAGCCGCACGGCACCGGCGATGACTGCTTCACGCATCGTCAGCTCTCCTTCACGACAATCCGCTTGACCACGCCCGGCCCGAGCAGCTCGGCGAGGCGCCGCGCGACGACGGCGGCCGACCGCGCCGTCTCGCGGCGCCAGTGGTTGCCGGCCGCGGCGACGCGCAACGTGCCGTCGGCCTCGAGGGCGACGGTGGTCGCTCGCGACATCGCGGCGCCGACCGCGGCGCCCCACGCGAAGCGGACCTTGGCGGCCGTCAACGGCTGGCCGCGCAGCAGCGCGGCGACCGCCTGCGGCGCGACATCGCGGGCGGCAAGCATATGATGGTGCCAGTGTATCACCGCCGCGACCCGCTCATTCTGGCCTCGGGGTCGCCGCGCCGCGCCGAGCTGCTGGCGCGCGCGGGCTACTGCTTCGAGGTCGTGCCGCCCGACATCGACGAGCGGCGGCAGCCCGGCGAGGCGCCCCGCGACTACGTCGCGCGGCTGGCGGCGGAGAAGGCGGCGGCGGTCGCGCCGCGCTACCCGGAGCGCGTCGTGCTCGCCGCCGACACGACGGTCGTCGTCGATTCGACGGTGCTGGGCAAGCCGCGGGATGCGGACGATGCGGCGGGGATGCTGCGCCGCCTGTCCGGCCGGGCCCACGACGTGCTGACCGGCGTCGCGGTCAGGCGCGGCGGCGCCGCCGTGAGCGCGGTGGAGCAGACCGCCGTGCACCTCGCCGCTCTCGACGAGGCGCTCATCGGCTGGTACGTCGCGACCGGCGAGCCGTCCGACAAGGCCGGCGCCTACGGCGTGCAGGGCATCGCGTCGCGCTTCGTGACGCGGGTCGAGGGCTCCTACTCGAACGTCGTCGGCCTGCCGCTGGCGCTGGTCGACCGGCTGCTGGCGCGGCTGACGGGCGGGGACGAGGCTGCGCGTTGACTGGCCCGCACCGGGGGCGATATCCTTAGGATGTCGTGCGCGGAGGGCTACTGCACCCATGGCAAGCAAGACACTGAAAATAGGTCTCACGACGACTGTTCTGGCGGCCGCCTTCGCGGGGCTCATGTGGACCACGATGGCCGACGGCACCGCCTACTACCAGCATGTCGACGAGGTGATGGTCGCTCCCGACGCCTGGTACGGCAAGCGGCTGCAGGTGCACGGCTACGCCAAGGACATCCGCGTGCGGCCCAAGAGCATGGACTACCGGTTCGACATCGAGAACAACGGGTACGTCGTCCGGGCCGAATATACCGGCATCGTGCCGGACACCTTCCAGAACGACTCCGAGGTCGTTGTGACGGGCCGTCTCGACGGCGACACCTTCCACGTCGAGCCGGACGGCATCATGGCGAAGTGCCCGTCGAAGTACGAGGCGAAGCCCACGGTCGGCACGACGGCCGGCGGCGGGCCCGCGGTACCCGGCACGCCCGGCAACGACTGACGGCGTCACGCTGCCGGCGCCGCCGGCTCGCCGGCGGATGTGAGCGGACGCGGGCTTGACCCGCGGCGGGGGTCTCCACCATGGCCACACTCGGTTCCTACACGTTGCTCGCCGCGTTCCTCGCCTGCGCCTACGCCATCGCCGCGTCGGTGGCCGGGGCCCGGCAGCGGTCGCCGCGCGTCATCCAGAGCGGCGTGGGCGCGTTCTATCTCGTGACCGCGCTGATGACGCTGGCCTCGTCCATCATCATCCACGCCTTCGTCACCCAGAACTACAGCATCCGCTACGTCGATCGCTACTCGGACTCGGTCCAGCCGCTGTTCTACAAGCTGACCTCGTACTGGGGCGGGCTCGACGGCTCGATCATGTTCTGGGTGTTCCTGCTGTCGGTGTTCGGCGCCATCGCGGTCAACTCCCACCGCGAGCGCCAGCGCGAGCTGATTCCCTACGTCGTCGCGATCATCGCCTCCGTGCAGTTGTTCTTCCTGTTCGTGATGATCGTCCACAAGGACCCGTTCGCGACCTATCTCACGGAGGCGCCGGCCGACGGCCGCGGGCTCAACCCGCTGCTCCAGAATCCGTACATGGCCATCCACCCGCCGTCGCTCTACACCGGGTTCGTGGGGATGACCATCCCGTTCGCCTTCGGCATGGCGGCGCTCATCACCGGCTACCTGGACGACTCGTGGCTGCGCGCCGTGCGCCGCTGGACGATGTTCTCCTGGCTGTTCCTCTCGCTCGGGCTCACGCTGGGCATGATCTGGGCCTACGAGGAGCTCGGCTGGGGCGGGTTCTGGGGCTGGGATCCGGTGGAGAACGCGGGTGCGCTGCCCTGGTTCACCGCGACCGCGTTCCTCCACTCGGTGATGGTGCAGGAACGCCGCAGCATGCTCCGCGTCTGGAACGTGACGCTCGTCATCCTCACGTTCCTGCTGACCATCGTCGGCACGTTCCTGACGCGCAGCGGCATCGTGCAGTC
>CAZMWA010000356.1:0-6764 GCA_964569405.1 uncultured Vicinamibacteraceae bacterium
GGGCATGGACGTCCGCCCCGAGCGCGATGAGCGCCGCCACGACGTCGGGATGCCGTTGGGCCACCGCCCACATCAGGGCCGTCTGCCCCCGCGTGTTCTCCCGGGCGTTCAGGTCGGCCCCGTGGGCGACCAGGAGGCGCACCGCCTCGGCCGACCCGGTGCGGGACGCGGTCATCAGCACCGTCTCGCCGGACGGCAGCGCCGCGTTCGCGTCGGCGCCGGCCGCCAGCAAGGCCGCGACCATCGCCTCGCTGCCATTCCGGCAGGCCAGCCAGAGCGGCGTGGCGCCGAAGTCGTTCGCCGCGTCGACGTCGGCGCCCGCCCCAAGGAGGGCGTCCGCCATGGCCGTGTCGTCCCAATGGGCGGCCCAGTGCAGGGCGGTCGCACCGTCCGCCTGCCGGACATCCGCGGAGTCGCCCTGCTCGAGAAGCGCAATCACACCCGTCGCGTCCGCGGCCCGGGCTGCGTCGAGCAGCCGCGTGTCCTGCGTAGCGGCGGCCGGGCCGGCCGTGGCCAGCACCAGCGCCGCCGGAAGCATCAATCCTGCAGCCGTCCTCGCATGCACGTTGTTCCCCCACGGGCGGGTGTCCACCACCCACCTCAAGTCAGCTATCGTACTGTAGCCGCGCCTCGTCGGAGTCGAACCGGGCGCCGGGTTCGATGTGAACGCCTGGAGCAATCATGGCCCAACACTTGACCGGCTACATCGTTCCGTTGGTGATCCTGGTGGTGTCCGTACCCATGATCCTGGGCAAGGTCCCGCCCAACGGGATATACGGCTTCAGGACGCCCAAGACCCTTTCGTCGCCGGATGTCTGGTATCCGGCCAATCGGGCGTCAGGCTGGTTCATGCTCGTCGCCGCGATCCTATCGATCTGCTTCAACCTGGCCTTGTGGTGGACCGTGCCGGAATGGCCGGCCGACAGGACGGCCTCGTGGATGATGGGCGGGACCATGATTCCGCTGGCGATGAGTATCGTTGCGTCCTTCCTCTACCTGCGACGGCTCTGAGGGTAGCTGCGACGGCTCTGAGGGAAGGGAGCACCGCGCGTCCGCCGCCCGGGTGTGAGCGGCGGAGCGGGCGCAGGTTTCCCGACGGCATCGCAAGGCGGCCCCGCGAGTCGAACGCCATCGCGGTGCGGCATCTTATCGCGGCCCGCTACGGATCGACGGTAATCTCCCCCACCATCCAGGGATGGTCCTCGCAGTGGTAGAGGAACGTCCCCGGCTCGTCGAAGGTGACGAAGCCCCACAGGCCCGGGTTCAACGTGCCGGTGCTCCAGCTTCCGTCGCGCGCGGCCGGGGTGTGGGGGATCTCGCCGTTGTTGGTGAACCGGACGCGCGTGCCCGCGCTGACCCGCGCGCGGAGCGGGTTGAAGTTGTACTCGTCGAACGCATAGCGCCGGCCGCCGACCGCGCCGCGCGGGTTCTCGAGCAGGGTCGCGGTCTCGATCTCGTCGGTCTCGCGCGGGGCGGGGCCGGCAAGCTGATCGTCCACCGGCGGATCCGGGGACGGCTCGCCGCGCGCCGGCACCTCGCCGTCGAGCGCGAACGCCCAGAGCGCGGGGCCCATCGGGACGGCGATGTACTGCGTGCCGTCCAGCTCGTAGGTCGAGGCCGGGCCGACACGCAGCCGCGACCCCTCCTCGCTCGTGCGGAAGGCCCAGCGGCGGTCGCCGGTCCGGACGTCGTAGGCCTCCACCTGTCCGCCGGGCGAGCCGCGGAACAGCAGGCCGCCCGCGGTCACGAGCGGACCGCTGACGCCGAGGAACGCGCTCGGCATCTCCTTCCGCCACACCACGCGGCCGGTGCCAGTGTCGACGGCGGCCAGGATGCCGACCGCGTCGGGCAGGGTCAGGTGGAACTGGGAAGTATTCCAGACGAACGGATCCGCGAAGCGGCGGGCGCGGCCGACGTGCGCGCGCCCCTGCGCGTAGATGTAGCCGGTCTGCGGCGAGAACGCCATCGGCGTGACCCGCACCCGCGGGATCGGCAACCCCGGCGCCACCACCGTCTGTTCGTCGACCGACGGGGGCGTGTAGCTGCTGCAGTTCAGCTCGAACGGCGGCGGCACCCGATCGCGCCAGTACGAGCACTCGAAGAGGATGGTCTCGGTCTGCACGGGGAACGGCTGAGTCGGCACAGTGAGCTGGTGCGGATCCTGCGGCACCTCGCGCTCCTCGACGGGCAGTAGATGCTCGCCGGTCTCGCGGTTGAACAGGAACAGGTAGCCGTCGGCGCGCATCGCGGCCACCGCCTTCACCGGCTCGCCGTCAACCGTCGTGTCGTACAGCAGCAGCGGCGTGGCGATGTCGGCGTCCCAGACATCGTGGCGCACCACCTGGTAGTGCCAGCGCCGCTCGCCGGTCTCCATGTCCAGCGCGAGGACCGCGGCGGTGAACAGGTTGTCCCCCTCGCGCAGCTCGCCGCCGAACATCGGCACCGGGTTGCCGGTGGAGAAGTAGACCATCCCGAGATCGGGATCGACGGTGCCGACCAGCCAGACGCCGCCGCCGCCGTACTCCCACGAGTCGCTGTCCTGCGGCCAGGTCTCGTGGCCGAACTCGCCGGGGCGCGGCACGACGTAGAAGATCCACTCCACCTCGCCCGTCGCCGCATCGAGGGCGATCACGCGCCCCTGCCCGCCGATGTCGCCGTTCGCGAGGCCCACGAACACCTTGCCGCGCGCGTACATCGGCGCGGTCGTCACCACCTCGCCCCGGGTCTGCTCCGGGCTGCCGACCCGCGTGGCCCACACCAGCTCGCCGGCGTCGCGGCTGAGCGCGAGCACTTCCCCGCTGCGCGTGCCGAAGACGACCAGATCGCCGGCCACGACGACGCCCTGCCACGACACCACCCGCCCGGCGTCGGGGTCCGGCTGCCAGTGCCAGATGGTCTCACCCGTCCGCGCGTCGAACGCGAAGACGTTGGCGCCGCCCGTCAGATAGACGGCCCCGTCCTGCACCACCGGGGTCGAGCGCGACGACGCGCCGCCGGGCAGCGGCGTCATCCACGCGGCGCCGAGGCGGTCGAGGGTGTCGGCGTTGATCTCGTCCAGCGTCGAGTAGCGCGAGCTGGACCAGTTGCCGCCGGTGAAGGGCCAGTCCGTGGACGGAAACCCGCGGCCCGGCTCGGGCGCCTGGGCGGCGAGACCGGCCGCGAGCGCCGCAACCACGACCACTGCCGCGACGCCGACGACGAGTGAACTGTGTCGCTCAGGCATGATGCCTTCCTCCCTCCGGCCTCCGGCAGGCCGGTCTGGATGGTCCCGGTCCGCACCGGCAGAGCCGCCCGCCCCGCTACGGACAAGTCATCATGCCACAACCGGCCCGGGACCGCTCGCGATCCCGGGCCCGCGCCCTCTACATGGGACAATGGCGTTCGGAGCCGGTTTCGCGGGACGCAAATCGACGGGAAGGACACGCATGAGCGACCTGATCATGGGCGACGTCGGAATCACCCAGTACGTCAACGACGAGGCCGGCCTGGTCGAGTACCGGATACGCTGGACGGCGGAGATCGATGCCCTCGCCGCCAAGGCGGCGGCGCGCCGCGGCGTAGACACGCCGACCTTGATCGCGAGCGCCATCCAGGCCGCGATCGCGGCGGAGACGGGCCCCGTCACGGCAGTCAAGTTGACGGACTGACGGCCTACGTCAGACGAGCTCTTCTCCAGAGCGCCGGAAGCCCTGGGTTGGTGAAGCCGCTGCCTTGTCCTGGCGTCTTGGCTCAACCTCTGCCCGCCCGATGGCATGAATTCTGTTCAGCGCCATCAGCCATCATCCACGCCGTGCGGCGGCCGGCGCGCCGGCCAACCGACGGGAGTTGCCCATCATGGGCGGACGATCCAAGATCGGAACCGGCGACGATGCCTGCCATGGACCCGATTGAGACCCGGAGGCGACGGTGGACCGAAGAACGCTCCTGAAGTTGGGCGGCCTGGGCCTCGTGGGCGCCGGCCTGAGCGGCTGCGCGGCGCGGTCGGCGCCGGCACCGACGATGACGCGGCGGCCTCCCCTGCGGCTCGCG
Source organism: uncultured Vicinamibacteraceae bacterium (assembly GCA_964569405.1). Taxonomy (GTDB): domain Bacteria; phylum Acidobacteriota; class Vicinamibacteria; order Vicinamibacterales; family UBA8438; genus JAAXGX01. The sequence goes on from CAZMWA010000356.1 coordinate 4,030, forward strand.
CCGGTGCGCGCCGAATGGGACCGGATCATCCGCACCACGGTCGGACTGCGCCCCCACCGCCCCTCCGGCTTCGTGCTGCGCGCCGACGAGCTCGACGACACCACGGTGATCCACAACTACGGCCACGGCGGAGCCGGCATGTCGCTCTCGTGGGGCACGGGGCGGATGGCAGCCGAAATGGCCCTCGGCCACGACAGCCGCCGGGCGGCGGTCATCGGTTGCGGCGCCGTGGGCCTCACCGCCGCGCGCCAGTTGCAGCGGCGTGGATTCGCGGTGACCATCTACGCGATGTCGGTGCCGCCGAACACCACCTCGAACATGTCGTTCGCGGGTTTCACCCCCACCGCAGGACTGGTCGACGACGACCTCAGGACACCTGCCTGGGAGGCGCAGTTCCGCGAAGCGGCCGAGATTTCCTACCGCGAGCTGCAGTTGCTGGCGGGGACGAGATTCGGCGTGTCCTGGATCAACCGCTACGGGCTCAGCGACACGCCGCCCGGCGCCGCCGGGGACGATCCCGAGGAGGAGCGGGAGCCGCTGCTTCCTGGCCACCTGCGCACCGGTGGGTTCACGCTGGGACCCGGGGAGCATCCCTTTCCCAGCCGCTACGCGATGCGGAGCAGCCAACTGCGCATCGAGCCGTCCATCTACCTGGACGCGCTGGTCCACGACTTCATCGACTTCGGCGGGCGCATCGAGATCCGCAAGTTCACCGAGCCGCGCGAGCTCGTGGCGCTGAGCGAGCCGCTGGTCGTCAACTGCAGCGGGCTGGGCGCACGCGACCTGTTCGGCGACGCCGCGCTGCTGCCGGCGAAGGGCCAGCTCACCGTGCTCGTGCCCCAGGAGGAGGTCGACTGGGGTATCGGCGGCGACCCGCCCGACGGCGATACCCGGGGGCTCCTCGGCATCCACATGCAGCCACGCCGCGACGGCATCGTCCTGGGCGGCACGTCGGAGCGGGGCGAGTGGTCGCGGGAGCCGAATCAGGAGGCGATGCAGCGCATCGTGAGCGCGCACATGGCGGTCTACTCGGCGATGCGCGTCTGACCTGGACGGCTGTCGCAGCTATACGCCAGGCTCGCCGTGCCTACGCCGACTGGAGTATGGCGATGGCCTGCGGCAGCCGCTCCTACACCCGTCAACGTGCCGCGCCGGGCCCCGTGTCGTGCACGAACTCTACGCCTTCGCGGCACGCGGCGCGCATGCGGTCGCGGACGTGGACAGGCCGCACGCCGGTCTGCGGCAGGTATTCGTTCAGCCCGTTGGCCTCGAAAACCTCGTCGACGCACGCGGGCTCGACCGTGAACTCCCTCTCCGCCCCGTTCCGGGTTGTCGTCTCCACGAAGCCGACGTCCCCGTCGGTGTAGGTGCTCTCGCGGTGGTTCCAGCGTGCCGCGAAGCACGGTCCCGCCGCCGATCTTCCTGGGACCTGCTTCCGGTCCGAGGCGCTCGCGCGCCGGTTCGAGCAGACTCCTTACCCGCAACCAGATGCCTCTGGCGGGCAGGGGAAGCGTGAGTCGGTCCATGCTGGGTGCCGCTATTGCTCGACGTGATGGGGATCGGCCCACTGGTTGATTTCCGCGATCCGGTCCGGCCACGGGAAGTCGGCCAGGTGCAGCGCACGCACGAGGTCGCGGAACGTGTAGGCATGCTGCGCCCACGCTTCGAAGAGCTCCGTGAAGGTGGCTTCCGTTCCCCACATGTAGATGATGCTCTTCTGGCGCCGGTCGGGCGCGTCGGTGTGGAAGGCGTCGTAGAACTCTTCGGTCGTCGGCGGCTCCACCCAGCCGCAGCAGCTCTGCGCGATGCGCCAACGGACCGCATGGCTCCTGCGGCCGGTGAGCGCCGGATCGAGGGCGGGGCAGAGATTCCGGAACGCCTCCCCGGGGGGGGCGGGCTCGTCGCTGAAGGCCTCGGGCGGCTTCAGCTTGCAGCCCCGCACCTCGTCGTCGAACTGCTGGCGACGTTCCTGCTGGTTCCTGGCCCACTCCTCGATGGTCATAGGCGTGCAACACCATATACCGGTGACCCACGGGCGGGCAGCCCGATCATGCCGTGCCCGCGGTCCCGCCGATCTGTGCATCGAGGCGGCCCCTCGCGCGCAAGGCTATTGCGTTGCCGGCACTTCGTAACGGTTACACTACCGTCGCGCGTCGGCGGCTGACGCGCGCAGGACGCATTCGATGCGCCACTGACGCGGCAGTTGGCTCACCAACGAGAGGAACAATCCAATGCGACAGCTCCCCCGAACCGTTTCAGGCCTGATCGCGGCGTGCCTGCTGCTCGCGGGAGCGATGGCCTCGGCACAGTCCCCCCTCGACGACTACACCCCGGTTACCGAGCAGATGCTCGTCGATCCCCCGGCGGGCGACTGGCCGATGTGGCGGCGCACCTACAACCACTGGGGCCACAGCCCCCTCGACCAGATCGACACGACCAACGTGGGCGGCCTGCGCCTGGCCTGGGCCTGGACCATGGCCGAGGGCCTGCAGGAGACCACGCCCCTCGTGCACGACGGCGTCATGTTCCTGGTGCAGGCGTGCGACTACGTCGAGGCGCTCGACGTGCGCGACGGCACCCGCCTGTGGGAGTACCGCCGGCCGCGGGTCGAGCACGGCGCCACGCTGGCCTGCGCCAGCCGCAACGGGACCCTCTACGAGGACAGGCTGTTCATCGGCACCCACGACGCCCACCTGGTGGCGCTCGAGGCGCGCACCGGCGAGGTGGTGTGGGAC
>CAZMWA010000357.1:0-5032 GCA_964569405.1 uncultured Vicinamibacteraceae bacterium
GCCGGCGGGCGCGCGCCCGCCGGCTGCTGGACGCCGCCGCCGGCGGCGGCATCGACCCGGTCGGCTGGTCCGATTCCCGCTATCCCCGCCAGCTTCTGACGCTCGACGACCCTCCCCCGGTCGTCTGGCTGAAAGGGCACGCGGGCGTGCTCGCCAGGCCTGCGGTGGCGATCGTCGGCTCGCGCGCCGCCTCGCCGTACGCGGTCGCCGTCGCGGAGCGGCTGGCGTCCGAGCTGGGCGGCTGCGGTATCGTGGTGGTGAGCGGATGCGCGCGCGGCGTGGATGCAGCGGCGCACCGGGGGGTGCTCGCCGGCGAAGGGGCCACCATCGCCGTCCTCGGCTCGGGAGTCGACGTCGTCTATCCCGCCGAGCACGCGGCGCTCGCAGCGTCGATCGCGCGTGCGGGTGTGGTGCTGAGCGAGTTCCCGCCGGGCGCGCCGCCGCTCCGCCATCACTTTCCCCGGCGGAATCGACTGATCAGCGGACTCGCGCGGGGGGTGGTGGTCGTCGAGGCCGGCGCCCGCAGCGGCTCGCTCATCACCGCGCGCTGCGCGGCGGAGCAGGGCCGGGAGGTGATGGCCGTGCCGGGCAACGTTCTCAGCGGGCGCAGCGCGGGGGCGCATGCCCTGATCCGCGACGGGGCCGCGATCGTGGAGACGGCGGACGATGTCCTGGAGGCAATCGGCGTCGGCGCGCCCGGCGGGACGCCGGGCCCGGCCGCCGCCGGTGTGCAGCGGACGGCGCGGGAGACCGAGGATCCCCTGCTGCGCCACATGGACCCGGGCGAGATCTGCGCCGTCGACGACCTCATCGAATGGAGCGGCCTCGACAGTGCGACGGTTCTGTTGCGGCTGACGGAGCTGGAGATCACTGGCCTCGTCGCCCGTGCCGGACCCGGTCGATTCGTTCGGTCGCGCCCGGGGATGCTAACGTAATGCCCGGTCGACGGCGGTTCGAGCCTCGACCCCAACAGGAGGACCATGGCCCGATCCCTGGTTATCGTCGAGTCGCCGGCCAAAGCCCGCACCATCAATCGCTACCTGGGCAAGGACTACCTCGTCAAGTCGAGCGTAGGCCATATCCGTGACCTGCCTGCGGGCAGCAAGGGCAGGCAGACGGGCGGACGCGGCAAGCAGGCCGCGGGCGGCCGGAAAGGGGCGCGGGGGCGTGCCGCCGACCCGCAGGTGCGGGCGCGGCGGCAGCTCGTACAGCGCATGGGCGTCGATCCGGACCGGGGCTGGCGCGCGACCTACGAGGTCGTGCCCGGCAAGGAGAAGGTCGTCGGCGAGCTCAAGAAGCTGGCGGGGGCGTCCGGACAGGTCTTTCTCGCCACCGACCTCGACCGCGAGGGGGAAGCCATCGCCTGGCACCTGAAGGAAGTGATCGGGGGGGACCCGGCGCGTTTCCGGCGCGTGGTGTTCAACGAGATCACGCGGCGGGCCATTCAGGACGCCTTCGAGAATCCCGGCGAGATCGACCAGAACCGGGTGAACGCGCAGCAGGCGCGGCGGTTCCTCGACCGCGTGGTCGGCTTCGAGGTGTCGCCGCTGCTCTGGGCCAAGGTGGCCCGCGGGCTGTCCGCCGGCCGCGTGCAGTCGGTGGCGGTGCGGCTCGTGGTGGAGCGCGAGCGCGAGATCCGCGCCTTCGAGCCGGAGGAGTACTGGGAGGTCTTCGCCGACCTGACGCGGGATGGAGGCGAGGATCCCTGCCGCTTCCAGGTCGTCAGGTCCGACGGCAAGGCCTTCCGGCCGCGCAACAAGAACGAGGCGGACGATGCGCTGGCCCGCCTGCGCGGGGAAGCGTTCACGGTCGCGCGGGTGGAGAGCAGGCCGACCACGACGCGGCCGGGCGCGCCCTTCATCACGTCGACGCTCCAGCAGGCGGCGTCGACCCGCCTCGGCTTCGGCGTGCGCAAGACGATGACGCTGGCGCAGCGGCTGTACGAGGGCGGCCACATCACCTACATGCGCACCGACTCCACCAACCTCTCGCGGGAGGCGGTGGCGGGCGCGCGGGCCCATATCGAGTCCGCGTTCGGCCGGCGCTACCTGCCGAAGACCGCCAACGTCTACGCCAGCAAGGCCGGCGCGCAGGAGGCGCACGAGGCGATCCGGCCGACGGACGTGGCGGCGCAGCCCGACGCGCTGGCCGTCGCGGATGCCGACGCCCGCCGTCTCTACGACCTGATCCGGCGCCAGTTCATCGCCTGTCAGATGACCCCGGCCGAGTACATGAGCACCACCGTGACGGTCGAAGCGGGGGCCTTCGAGCTGCGCGTGCGCGGGCGCGTCCTGCGTTTCGACGGATTCACCCGCGTGCTGCCGCCGGCCTCCCGCAAGGGCGACCTCGTCGACGTTCCGGGCTACGAGCAGGGCGCACGGCTCGCGTGCGCCAGGCTCGAATCGGCGCAGCACTTCACCAAGCCGCCGCCGCGGTACAGCGAAGCGAGTCTCGTCCGCGAGCTGGAGAAGCGCGGCATCGGACGACCGTCGACCTATGCCTCGATCATCTCCACGATTCAGGATCGGGGCTACGTCACGCTGAACAAGCGGCGCTTCTACGCGGAGAAGATCGGCGAGATCGTGACCGACCGCCTGGTCGAGAGCTTCGCCGACCTGCTGGACTACTCATTCACCGCCGGCATGGAGCAGGACCTCGATCAGATCGCTTCCGGCGACCGGCAGTGGCTCAACGTGCTCGACACGTTCTACGGCGACTTCTCCAGCAAGCTCGCGGCCGCCGCCCGTCCCGACGGCATGCGTCCCAACGCACCGACGGAAACCCGGGTTGCCTGCGCCACATGCGGCCGCCCGATGCAGATCCGCTCCGCCAGCACCGGCGTCTTTCTCGGCTGCTCGGGGTACTCGCTGCCGCCGAAGGAACGTTGCACCCAGACCGTCGATCTCAGCCCGGCGGACGAGGCCGCCGACGCGGACCGGGACGACGAGGGCGAGAGCCGGGCGCTGCGGGCCAAGCACCGCTGCCCCGTCTGCGGCACGGCGATGGACAGCTACATCGTCGACACGGGGCGTAAGCTCCACGTCTGCGGCAAGAACCCGCAGTGCGCCGGTTACGAGATCGAGGAGGGCACCTTCCGCTCCGCCGCGCTCGCGGAGCGGACCATCGAGTGCGATCGGTGCGGGAGCGAGATGCAGCTTCGTTCCGGGCGGTTCGGCAAGTTCTTCGGCTGCACCAGCGCCGAGTGCAAGAACACGCGCAAGGTGCTGCGCAACGGGGAGCCCGCGCCGCCGAAGGCCGATCCGGTGCCGATGCCGGAGCTCCGCTGCCGAACCGTGGACGATCACTACGTGCTGCGCGACGGCGCCGCCGGGCTGTTCCTGGCCGCCAGCGGGTTTCCCCGCAACCGGGAGACGCGCGCGCCCGCGGTGTCGGAGCTCAAGCCCCACGCGGCGGAGCTGGATCCGAAGTACCGCTACCTGCTGGAGGCGCCGGAGACCGATCCCGAGGGCCGTCCGGCCGTCGTCCGCTTCTCGCGCAAGGCCGGCGAGCAGTACGTGACGTCCGAAGAGAACGGCAAGGCGACCCGCTGGCGCGCCGTCTATCGGGACGGGCGCTGGGTCGAGCCCGAACCGACGGCGGCGCGGCAGCCCGCGAGAAAGACCGCCAAGGCGTCGGCGCGCGGTCGCGGCCGCCGGGAAGTGGCCTGAGCGAGGGCGCCCCCGAGGTTCCCATGATCCGGATCGTAGGCGGCGGCCTGGCGGGCAGCGAGGCGGCCTGGCAGGCCGCGCGCCAGGGTGTGCCCGTGTCGTTGCACGAGATGCGTCCGGTCCGCTCGACCGCCGTCCACCGGACGGACCGGCTGGCGGAGCTGGTCTGCAGCAACTCGTTCCGCGGCGACGCTCTGGAGAACGCGGTCGGGCTGCTCAAGGAGGAGATGCGGCGGCTCGGCTCGCTGGTGATGCGCGTGGGCGACGAGACGCGCGTGCCGGCCGGGGGCGCGCTGGCCGTCGACCGCGAGCGGTTCGCCGCGGGCGTCACCGCAGCGCTCGAGGCGGAGCCGCTGATCACGATCCATCGCGAGGAGGTGCGGCGGATCCCGGAGGCGTCCGCGCGCGCGCCGGTCATCGTGGCGACGGGCCCGTTGACCTCGCCGGACCTTGCGGCCGGGCTCACCGCGCTGGTCGGTCGCGAGCAGCTCTACTTCTTCGACGCGATCAGCCCCATCGTGCTGGCCGACTCGATAGATCGCGCACGGGTCTTCCGGGCCTCGCGGCGCGGCAGGCGGGAGCGCCACAAGGACGCCGCGGTCGGCCGCACGTGCGGCGCCGGGGGCGAGGAGGACGGCGACTACCTGAACTGCCCCATGACCGCGGCGGAGTATCACCGGTTCCACGCCGCGCTGACGACCGCGGAGCTGGCCGAGCTGCACGATTTCGACCGCACGCCGTTCTTCGAGGGCTGCCTGCCGATCGAGGTGATGGCCCACCGCGGCGTCGACACCCTGCGTTTCGGTCCGATGAAGCCGGTCGGGCTCACCGACCCGGCCACCGGACGCCAGCCCTACGCGGTGGTCCAGCTCCGGCAGGACAACCTCGCGGCGGACCACTTCAGCCTGGTCGGCTTCCAGACGCAACTGAAGTGGCCGGAGCAGCGGCGCGTGCTGCGGATGATTCCCGGGCTCGAACGGGCCGAGTTCGTCCGGCTCGGGATGATCCACCGCAACACCTACATCAACGCGCCCGCCGTGCTGGCGCCGACCTGGCAGACCCGGGCCCGCCCCGGCCTGTTCATCGCCGGCCAGGTCTCCGGCGTCGAGGGCTACGTCGAGTCGGCCGCTTCGGGGCTCGTCGCCGGGTTGAACGCGGCCGCGCTCGCGCGCGGCGAGGAGCCGCGGGCGCCGCCGCGCACGACCGCGCTGGGCGCGCTGGCCCACTACGTCTCGCACGCCGACCCGAGCCACTATCAGCCGACCAACATCGCCTTCGGACTGATCCCGGTGGTGGCGGGGGCGCCCCGCCACCACCGGGATCAGTCCGAAGGCGATGTTGGTCGGCTGATAGTGGCTCGGGTC
>CAZMWA010000358.1:0-35930 GCA_964569405.1 uncultured Vicinamibacteraceae bacterium
GACCAGCACGGTCCGGCCGACACGCTGCTGCACGCGCTCATCGAGGTCGAGTCCAGCTATCGGGCCGACGCCGAGTCGCCGCTGGGCGCCAAGGGGTTGATGCAGTTGATGCCGGACATCCTGGCGCGCTACGGCGTGCGCGATCCCTTCGATCCCGCCGCCAACATCGACGCCGGGGCACGGTACCTCCGCGGGCTGCTCGACGAGTTCGGTATCCGCGGTGGTCTGGCGGCGTACAACGCGGGCGCCGGCTCGGTCCGGAAGTTCGGCGGCGTGCCGCCCTATCCCGAGACCCACCGTTTCGTCGAACGCGTGCTTCGGATCGTCGACGCCGCCCGCTAGGCGTCTGCGCCGTGGAACGGCGCGGATTGCGAGAACGACCCGCGCGCCCTGCACGACGCGCCGCTCATGGAGTTTCGCTGCAGACTCGGGATGGCGTCGGGGGAGATCGTCGAAGGCGTCTACGCCGCCGAGGACGAGGCGCACCTGCGGCGCGAGCTGGAGCGGAAGGGGTTGCTCGTCCTTTCGTTGCAGCGCCGGGGCGCGTGGCGCTGGCCGGGTCGCCCCCCGCGGGGGCGCGGCGTCGCCCAGCGCGAGTTCATCGTCTTCAACCAGGAACTGGCCACGCTGCTCAAGGCCGGCCTCCCGCTGGTCGAGTCGCTGGACATTCTCAGGCAACGGGTCGACAACCCCCGCTTCCGCGCGCTGCTCGACGACGTGCACCGCCGGGTCCGGAGCGGCGAGGCCCTGTCGGAGGCGTTCGACGCGCAGGGGGGCGCCGTTCCCGGGGTGTACACGGCGTCGCTGCTGGCCGGCGAGAAGAGCGGGAGCCTCGAGCAGGTCGTGCGGCGCTACGTGGCCCACGCCAGGGTCATGGCCGAGGTGCGGCGGAAGACGATATCGGCGCTGATCTACCCTGCCATCCTCCTCGGCCTGTCGCTGCTGGTCGTCGCGATCATCGTGCTGCGCGTCGTGCCGGAGTTCGCCGGGTTCTACGGCGGCCTGGGCGCCGAGCTGCCGTTCGTGACGCGGGCCATCATGACGGTGTCCGAGCTCGTGCGGGGCTATCTGCTGCCCATCGTGCTCGGGCTGGCGGCCGCCGGCGCCGCGTCGTGGCGCTGGCTGCGGCGGCCGGAGCGGAGCGCGCTCGTCGATCGCCTCCTCCTGCGCCTGCCGCTGGCGGGCGCCCTGGCCGGGAGGTACGCGACGTCGCAGCTTGCGCGCACGCTGGCGACGCTGCTCGGCGGCGGCATCCCGCTGGTCACGGCGCTGGACGTGGCCGGCCGCGCGATCGCCAACCGCCACGTGTGCCGCGAGCTCGACGTGGTCTCCAGGGAGGTCCGGGAGGGGCAGGCGTTGTCGGCGTCGATGGCCGCCCGCGGCATCTTTCCCGTCGTCGCCGTCAAGATGGTGGAGGTCGGCGAGGCGACCGGCGCCCTGCAGGAGATGCTCAACAGCGTCGCCGATTTCTTCGACGAGGAGATCGAGACGACGCTCGGGCGGTTCATGACGCTGCTCGAGCCGATCCTGCTCGTCGTCATGGGCATCGTCATCGCGGGCATGCTCATCGCGCTCTACATGCCCCTGCTGCAGCTCGGGGCGCTCGTCCAGTGAGCGAGCTCGCGGCCGACGACCAGCGGTTGCCGGAGCCGGGAGACCGGGACCCCGGGGCCGTCCCGGGCGAGCCGCCCGCCGGCGTCGGTCACGTCGACCCGGCGGACGAGGCCGCTCGGGCTCGACGGCTGGCCGACCGGTACCGTCTGGAATACGTCGACATGGACCGGTTCTATATCGATCAGGAGCTGTTCCGGTCGATCCCGGCGGATCTGATGCTGCGCTACGGGTTCGTGCCGTATCGCCGCGATGCGCGCGCCCTCGTGGTCGTTGTGGCCGATCCGACCGATCTGCCCCGGCTCGACGAGCTGTCGCTCCTGCTCGGCTCGCCGCTCACCGTTGCGGTGGGAACGGCGTCGGCGATCGAGTCGATTCTCAAGAAGAGCGAGGGCTCGCAGCGCGTCCTCGACGAAGCCACCGAGAGCTTCGAGCTGCAGTTGCTCCGGGAGGACGAGGACGGCGACGAGAGCCTGACGGTCGAGCGGTTGACGCGCGACACCAGCCCGGTCATCCGGCTCGTCGACTCGATGGTGTACACGGCCATCCAGCGCCGGGCGAGCGACATCCACGTCGAGACTCAGGACGACGCGGTCTGCGTGAAGTACCGCATCGACGGCGTGCTGCAGTCGGCGATGCGGCCGATCGACAGGCAGTTTCACAGCGCCATCCTGTCCCGCATCAAGGTCATGTCGGAGCTCGACATCGCCGAGAAGCGGGTGCCGCAGGACGGGCGGTTCAAGCTGCGGATGCCCGGCAGGACGATCGACTTCCGCGTCTCGATCATGCCGAGCGTGCACGGGGAGGACGCGGTCATCCGCATCCTCGACAAGGAGTCGATCAGCGAGCAGTTCAGCGACCTGCGGCTCGACGTGCTCGGGTTTCCCGACGACGAGCTGCGGCGGTTCCGCAAGTACATCGCCGAGCCGTACGGCATGGTGCTGGTCACCGGACCGACGGGCAGCGGCAAGACGACGACGCTCTACGCGGCGCTGTCCGAGATTCAGACGCCCGAGGACAAGATCATCACCATCGAGGATCCGGTCGAGTACCAGCTCAGGGGGATCACCCAGATCCCCATCAACGAGCGCAAGGGGCTGACGTTCGCGCGCGGGCTGCGGTCGATCCTGCGTCACGACCCGGACAAGATCATGGTCGGCGAGATCCGCGACCCGGAGACGGCGCAAATCGCCATCCAGTCGGCCCTGACCGGGCACCTCGTGTTCACCACGGTGCACGCCAACAACGTGATCGACGTCCTGGGCCGTTTCCTGAACATGGGCGTGGAGGAATACCAGTTCGTGTCCGCGCTCAACTGCGTGCTGGCGCAGCGGCTGGTCCGGACCATCTGCGCCGACTGCCGCCGGCCGGCGGCAGTCGCGCCGCGGGAGCTCGACGAGTCCGGGCTGGACCCGGCGCTGGCCGGGCGGCATGCGTTCCACGAGGGCGGCGGGTGCATCGAATGCGGCGGCACGGGCTATCGCGGGCGCACCGCGATCTGCGAGCTGCTCGACTTGACCGACAACATTCGCGAGCTGATTCTGTCCCGGCGGTCGACGTCGGAAATCAAGAGCGCGGCGCGCGCGGAGGGCATGCGGTTCCTGCGCGAAGCGGCGGTCGAGCGCGCCCTCCACGGCGTTACGACGCTGCGCGAGGTCAACAAGGTGACGTTCGTCGAATGACGCTGTGGCGAGCGGCGCGCGCCTGGCTGTCGACCCCGGGTCCGACGGCGGCGGTCGAGATCGCGCCCGACCGCGTGACGGCTGTCGCGCTCGGCCGGGAGCGCCCGGTGCCGACGGTGCTCGGACATGCCTCGGCGGCATTGCCGCGCGGCGCGGTCGCGCCCGGCGTCGCGTCGGTCAACCTGCCGGACCGCGACGCCGTCACGGAGGCCGTGCGCAACGTCCTGGGCCGCCTCCCGCGCCGCCCGGCGCGGGTGGGTCTCGTCATACCGGATGCCGCCGCGAAGGTGTCGCTCGTGCGCTTCGGCACCACGCCCGGGCGCGCGGCCGATCTCGGGCGCCTGATTCGGTGGCAGCTCCGGGGAACGCTCCCGTTCAAGCCGGACGACGCGCAGGTGGCGTACGCGGCGGGCGCGCCGCTCGCGGACGGCGGCCGGGAGTACGTCGTCGTCGCCGCGCGCCGCGACATCGTGCAGGAGTACGAGCGGCCGTGCAGCGCCGCCGGCGTCCGGCCGGGGCTGGTGGGCCTGGCGGCCTTCGGCCTCGTCAACGGCCTGCTGGCCGGGCAGTCGCCGCCCCCGGCGGGAGACTGGCTGCTGGTGCACGCGGCCGCGGGCTACACCTCGGTCGCGGTCCTCCGGGGCGAACATCTCGTCTGCTTCAGGAACCGCCCGGGAGACGGGGCCGGCGATCTGCTGGATCTGGTGCATCGGACGGTGATGTACTACGAAGACCGCCTGGCGGGCGGCGGCCTCGAGGTGGTGCGGGTGGCGGTTCGCGCCGGCAGCGGAGCGCGGGGCGCGAACGACGCCCTGGCGCAGCGGATCGGCGTTCCGGTCGAGTCTCTGGCGACGGACGCCGTCGCGCTGCCGCCGCACGCGGACCGCGGCGTGCTGGAAACCCTGGCGGCGCCGGTCGGGATACTCGTCCGCGATCGGCGGGCCGCGTGAGGAGATGATTCACGTCAACCTGTCGACCCGACCGTTCTACAACGAACGCGTCGTGCATCTCGTGCTGGGCCTCGTCGGGTTTGCGGCGGGCGCCCTGTTCGTCGCGGGCCTGCTGCAGGTCGCGACGCTTGCGCGGGAGCGCGGCGTCCTGGCGGCCCGCGCCGAACGCGACGAAGGCGCGGTGGCGGCGGCCACCGCGGCGGCGGCGGATCTGCGGCGCCGGAGCCGGGAGGAGGATCTGCAGCGGCTGGTGGACGCCGCGGGTGAGGCGAACGCGCTCATCGAGCGCCGCGTGTTCTCCTGGACGGAGCTGTTCAACCGCATCGAGCAGACGTTGCCGGCCGGCGTGATGCTGACCTCGGTACGGCCGGACATCGCCGCGGCCGGCGCCACCGTGGCCATCGGCGTGCTCGGGCGCGGCGTCGCCGACATCGACACCTTCATCGACCGGCTCGAGGCAACCGGGACATTCGCGGGCATGCTGGCGCGCGAGGAGTCCGTAACCGACGCGGGCACCTATCGCACGCTGCTGGTCGGCCGCTACCTGCCGGGCGCGATCGGCGCGTCGCCGGCCGGCGCGGGCCCCGGAGCCGCGCGATGAATCTCGTCCGGCGCATCGCGCGCGAGAAACGCTTCGCGCTGGCCGCGGTCGGCGCCGTCCTGCTGGGTGACGTGCTGCTCTACGCCCTCGCGGTCCATCCGCTGCGGGCCGCGGTGGCGCGCGCGGAAGCCCGCGCCGCGGCCGCGGCCGGAGCCCTGTCGACCCGCGCGGCCGAGCTGGACGCGACCCGCGCCCGACTTGCGGCTCAGACGCGGGCCGGAGAGCAGTTGCGGGCGTTCCACGACACGGTCCTCCCGCGAGATCTGGCCGAGGCGCGCTCGATTACCTACCCGCGGCTTGCCGCGCTCGCCGCCCGGCTGGATCTCGTGCTGGAGCGCCGGACGAGCGCGAGCGATCGGGATGACGCCGGCCGGTTGGGGCGGCTGCGCACCAACATGCTCCTGGCGGGGGAGTATGCAGACATCCGCCGCTTCGTCGAAGCGCTCGAGACGGCGCCGGAGTTCCTCGTCATCGAGGAGGTCGTGCTCAGCCAGCGCGGGGAGACGTCCGACGCGGGGCTCGTGCTAACGCTGGGGCTGTCGACCTACTATCAGGTGGAGAGCGGGACATAACCAGTGCGACGTCGCGCGACCCTGTTCGTCGGGGCCATCGTCATCGGCGGCGCTGCAAGCTGCGGGGGGCAGGTCGGCGGACCGGCGGGCCCGATCGACCCGGCGGGCATGAACGGCAGGCCGGGGGCCGATATAGTACAGGAGGAGAGTCTCCATCTGCGTCTGAACGCCCTGTCCGAGCCCCGTCCGGTGCGGACGGTCTCGAGTCGGAACCCGTTTCGCTTCGGCGGCCTCGAGCCGGGCGGTGTCCCGTCGGCGACCGGGCGTGTCCCGGAAGCGCGTCGCGAGAGCCCGCATCCCGCCGCGGCCGGGCGGCCGTCGCGGCTGTCGCGGCTGCGGTTCATCGGGGTCGTGGACGCGCCGGAGAGCGCCGGGTTGATTGCAGTCCTGGCGGACGGGGCCGACGTCTTTCAGGGGCGGGTCGGCGACACGGTCGACGGTCGCTATCGGATAACTCGCATCGCCGGCGACACCGTCGAGCTCGAGCGGCTGATCGCCGGAGGGCGCGAGGTCCTGAGGCTGGACGGGCTGCGCTGATTGCAGGACGACGTGAGGAGCGTGCGGACAAGCTGCAGTACCTGGTGCCGCGTGGTCGTCCTGGCCGCGGCTGCCGGCGTGGTGGCCGGTTGCGCCACCGGGGCCGCGTTTCGACACGGCCAGGACGCGGCGCGGAGCGGGGACTGGGACAGCGCCGTCGGCCACTACCGGCGCGCCGTCCAGGAAGATCCGCGCAACGCGGCCTATCGTGCGGCGCTCCGGCGGGCGATGCTCAGCGCGTCGCGGGCGCACCTCGACGAGGCTCGCGCGCTGGAGGCGGACGGCGCGCTGGCCGAGGCCGTGCGGGAGTACCGCATCGCCGGCGAGCTCGATCCGGGCAACACGTACGCGGCGGGACGCGCGCTCGAGCTCGAGCGCGCCATTCGCGATCGGCTCGAGGCAGCGCGCCCGCCGGCGCCCATCGACGAGATGCAGGACATCGCGCGGCGGGAGACGGGGCCGCCGCTGCTCGATCCGGCCTCCGGCCAGCCGCTCAGCCTGCGCTTCGTCGATCAGAGCCTGCAGGACATTCTCGACTTCATCGGCAACGCGACCGGGATCAGCATCAGCTACGACCAGCAGTTCCAGGACCGCGTCTACACCGTCCAGCTCGACGGCGTCACGCTGGAGCAGGCGCTCGACCAGATCCTGATCGCCAACCAGCACTTCTACAAGGTGCTGAGCCCGCGCAGCCTGATCGTGGTCCCGGAAACCCCGCAGAAGCGGCTGCAGTACGAGGATCAGGTCATTCGCACCTTCTACATCTCCAACGCCGACGTTCAGGAGCTGGCCACGGTGCTGAACCAGATCATCCGCGGCGGCTCGCAGGTCGGCGTCCAACCGACCATCGTGCCGAACGTGACCTCCAATACCATCGCCGTGCGGGCGACGCCGGCCGTGATGGCGGTCATCGGGCAGGTGATTGCGGCCAACGACAAGCCGCGGGCCGAGATCATCGTCGACATCGAGATCCTGGAGGTCAACCGGGAGCGGGCCCGCGAGTTCGGCCTCGACCTGACCCAGTACTCGGTCAGCTCGGTCTACGCGCCGGATGCGGCGCCGGGCAGCGCCGGCGACGGCAATCTGTTCGCCGCCCCGCCGCTGGTCGGCGCCGGCGACTTCTTCTTCTCGATCCCGTCGGTCGCCATCAACTTTCTCGAGACGGACGACGAGACGCGCGTGGTGGCCAAGCCGCAGCTTCGCGGTCAGGAGGGCGCGACGCTGACGCTGAACCTCGGCGACGACGTTCCGGTGCCGACCACGGCCTTCACCCCGATTGCCACCGGCGGCGCCACGGTGAACCCGCTGACCTCGTTCAACTACCGTCCGATCGGCGTCATCGTCGAGATGACGCCGCGCGTGACGTACCGGAACGAGATCATTCTCGACCTCGAGGTGGAGAACAGCACGCTGGGCCCGAGCGTGAACGTGGCGGGACAGCCGCTGCCGACGTTCGGCACGCGACGGGTGATTACGCGGCTGCGGCTGCGGGACGGCGAATCGAACCTGCTCGCGGGACTGCTGCGGGAGGAGGATCGACGTTCGCTCCGGGGGTTCCCAGGCATCATGCACCTGCCGGTGATCAGGCAGCTCCTGTCCTCCAACGAGGACACCATCAGGCAGACCGACATCATCATGCTCCTCACGCCGCGGATCGTGCGCACGCACGAGCTGACGCAGGAGGATGTCAGTCCGGTGCGCATCGACACGCATGGCGCCAGCGGACGGTTGCGGTCTCTCGGCAGCCGGCCGGAGGCCGTGCGCGACGACGCCGCGGCGCTGCCTCCGCCGCCGGCGGCGCCGCCGACGCCGCGCGCGACGGCGGATGCTGCCGCCGCCGGGACGCTCGTCGTCGGGCCGCGGATCGCCCTCGACCTGCCGGCTCACGATCTGCACGTGGGCGCCGGGTCCTACACCCTGCCCATATCGGTCAGAGGCGCGTCGCAGGTATCGACCCTGACGCTCAGCCTGGACTACGATCCCAGCCTGCTGCGCGTGAGCGGGGTGCAGGAAGGCAGCTTCATGCGACAGGGTGGCGCCGACGTGACGTTTGCCCAGGAGGTGGACCGGCTCGACGGCCGTGTCGACCTCGCCCTGGCCCGGGCGGGCGATCCCCTGGGAGCCTCGGGGTCCGGACTCCTGGCGGCGGTCGTCGTCGAGCCGCTGCGGCCCGGGCTGGCCACCTTCACGCCCAGCGGAGTCGGCCTGACGCCGGGCGGTGCGCCGCTCGTGCTGGGATTCGTTCCGGCGACCGTAGCGGTACGGTAGCCAGCACGCAGCATGCCGGGACCCCGCCGAGCTGCGTGGCGATCCGGCCGCCGCGGCTACTCGTTCGTCGAGCTGCTGGTAGTCAGCGCCATCCTGCTCATCCTCGCGTCCGCCGTCCTTCCGCTCACGTCGGTGACCGTCCAGCGCCAGCGGGAGGTCGAGCTGCGGCGCGCGCTCCGCGAGATGCGCACGGCCATCGACGGCTACAAGGACGCGGTGGACCTCGGCGTCATCGGGGGTGACGACGTCGAGGCCGACGACGAGGGGTATCCGCCCGACCTGGAAACGCTCGTCGAGGGCGTCGAGGCGCTCGGCGACGCCAGCGGACGCAGGGTGAAGTTCCTGCGCCGCATTCCGTTCGATCCGTTCACCCGCAGCCGCGCGTGGGGGCTGCGATCGTACCAGGACGACCCCGACGCCGCGGGCTGGGGCGGCGAGAACGTCTACGACGTGTACTCGCGGTCCCGCGGCACCGCGCTCGACGGCACGAGGTACCGCGATTGGTAGGAAGTCTTCGCCGGCGGCGCGGCGGATGGACGCTGATCGAGCTGACCATCGTCATCTCGCTCATCAGCATCCTGGCCGCGATCGCACTGGTCGGCTACCGCAACGCGCTGACCCGCGCGCGGGAAGCCGTCCTGCAGGAGGATCTGTTCCGGATGCGCGAGGCGATCGATCAGCACTACGCCGACAAGGGCGAGTATCCCGCCAGCCTCGACGCGCTGGTTGCCGCCGGCTACCTGCGCGCGGTTCCGGAGGACCCGTTCACGAGCTCGCCCGATTCGTGGCAGACCGAGGCGGCCGAGTTCGACGCCGCGAATCCGTTCGAGCAGGGCATCTACGACGTCCGCAGCGGCTACGAGGGGACGGCGCTCGATGGCACGGCGTACAGCGAGTGGTAGGTTGCCCGCCGGCGGCGCGGCGGACGGCTACGCCCTGGCCGCGCTGCTCGTGGCCCTGGCCGTCATGGGGATCGCGATGTCGGCGGCGTTGCCGGTCTGGAGCCAGGCGGCGCGGCGCGAGCGCGAGCTCGAGCTCATCTTCCGCGGCGAGCAGTACGCCCGCGCCATCGGGCTGTACCAGCGCGTCTTCGCGGGCGCGTATCCTCCCGACGTCGACACGCTGGTCGAGCAGCGTTTCCTGCGCCGCCGCTACCGCGATCCGATGGTGGCCGACGGGGAGTTCCGCATCGTGTATCAGGCCGAGGCGTCCGAGCTGCTCGGAGACGCCGCCGCGGCGACCGCGGGGGCGACCGCGCCCGACGGCCCGGGCGGCGGCGCCGGGCCCGGCGCCGCGCGACGGCCGTCAGGGTTCGCCGCACCGGCCGCGACGCGCTCGGCGACGGCCGGGCGTTCGCTGGCCGAAGGGTTGCGGGGCGGGGTAGCCGGCGTCGTCAGCAGGAGCGCGGACGAGTCGCTCAGGATCTACAACGGCGGCACCCGGTACAACGCGTGGGTGTTCGTTCATGCGCCGGCGGCGGGCGCGCCGCGCCGGCCCGCCGCCGGCGAGCTCGAGGCCGCACCGCGGCCGGGGCGCGTCGGCACGCCGCAGCGCCTCGGCCCGGCGCGGCCCCCGCGCGCCGGCCGGCCGCGCTGACCCGCCGCGCCGCGCCGCGGGCCATCCACGCGGGTGCCGCGCGGTCCCGCCAGGGGCTACGGGGCGGCGGCCCGTCGTCGTGTCCAGCCGGGATCGCGATACAGCCAGCCGCCCGCGGCAACGGCGAGTCCGCCCCACAGCCACGCCCGACCGGCCGCTCCGAACAGCGCGGCCCCGGCCGCGAACAGCGTGGCGTACACCAGGACGCTGCCGGCTGCCCAGCGCAGCAGTCCCGGCCGCAGGCGTTCCGGCGGCTCGGCCCCGGCGCGCGCCGCCACCGGCGCCCAGCCCGGTCCGCCGGGGCGCACCCGCCGGTAGAAGGCGACGAGATGGGACAGCGGCTCGGGTGGGGTCAACCAGGTCGCCGCGAGCCACCAGGCCGTGGTCCAGGGCACCAGATACAGCAGCGTCTGGGGGAACTCGACCGTCGTCAGCAGACGCATGCCGACGAATCCGACGGCCGCGGCCAGCAGCGCGGCGATTTCCGAGAAGGCGTTGACCCGCCACCAGTACCAACGCAGGATCAGGACGAGCCCGATTCCGGCCCCGGATTCCAGCGCGAACTCCCATGCCTGCCTGACGCTCTCGAGCCAGAACGTCAGCGCGCCGCTCAGCAGCATGATCCCGACGGTCACGGCGCGCGACACCGCGACCAGCTCGGCCGACCCGGCCCGCGCTCGCACGAAGCGGGCGTAGAAGTCGTTGACGAGATAGGAGGTGCCCCAGTTGAGCTGGGTCGACACGGTCGACATGTACGCGGCCACGAACGCGCCGACGAGCAGGCCGCGCCAGCCCGCCGGCAGGTGGTCGCGCATGACCAGGGCATAGCCGGCCTCGCGGTCGGCGATGTCCGGATACAGCACCAGCGACGCCAGCGCCACGACGATCCACGGCCAGGGCCGCAGGCAGTAGTGGGCGATGGCGAACCAGAGCGTCGCCAGCAGCGCGTGGCGCTCGTCGCGCGCGGACATCATGCGCTGGGCCAGGTACCCGCCGCCGCCCGGCTCCTGGCCCGGATACCAGCTCGCCCACCACTGGACGCCGAGGAACGCAACGAACGCGGAGAGCGACAGCGCGAGCGTGGGCGAGTCGGATGCGCCGGCGCCGATGGACGGCGCCAGGCGCAGCGCGTCGTCGGGGAGCCGCTCGGCGAGTCCCGCGAGGCCCCCGACGCCGGGCGCCGCGAGCGCGAAGTGCGCCAGCGCCCAGGTGCCGGTCAGGGCGACCGCGAACAGCAGGAAGTCGCTGACCACGACGCCTCGCAGGCCGGCCAGGGCCGTGTAGCAGCCCGTGATGGCGAGCCCGAGCAGGACCGCCGTGAGCCGCTCCCAGCCGAGCACGACCGCGAGCACCTTGGCCAGGGCCAGGTTCACCCAGCCGATGATCAGGCAGTTGATGGGCAGTCCCAGATAGAGCGCCCGGAAGCCCCGCAGGAAGGCGGCCGGCCGGCCCGTGTACCGCAGCTCCGCGAACTCGACGTCCGTGGTGATGCCGGCGCGGCGCCACAGGCGCGCGAAGAAGAACACCGTCAGCATCGTGCCGAGGGCGGCGTTCCACCAGAGCCAGTTGCCGGCGACGCCGCTTGCCGCCACGATGCCGGTAACGGCCAGGGGGGTGTCGGCGGCGAAGGTCGTCGCCACCATCGACGTGCCGGACAGCCACCAGGGCAGATCGCGTCCCGAGAGGAAGAACTGCTGCGGGCTGCCGCCGGCGCGTCGGCGGCAGGCGAACCCGACCGCCAGCGGGAGCGCGGCGATGCCGAGCACGAGCAGCCAGTCGAGGCCGGTGAGCGACATCGTTCAGGTCAGCGCGCGCAACACGGCGTCGTGCAGCGCCGGTCGCACGCGCAGAATGGTCTCGTTGGCGCGCGTCGGGTGCACGCGGTTCGTGAGCAGGACGACGTACACGTCGGCCTGCGGGTCGATCCACAGCGACGTGCCGGTGAAGCCGGTATGCCCCACGGCCGCCGGCGACATCCGCGTGCCGCACGACGAGGTGGGCAGCATCGTGTCCCACCCCAGGGCGCGGGAGCTGCCCGGCACGTGGCTGCGGGTCATGAAGCGGCGCAGCGACCCGGTGCGCGCGATGGACGGCCGGTCCCGCAAGCCCGCGGTGATCGTGCGCGCGAAGCGGCCGACCGCCGCGACCGTGCCGAACAGGCCGGCATGGCCTGCGACGCCCCCCAGCGCCCACGCGTTCTCGTCGTGCACCTCGCCGATCAGCAGCCGACCGCGCCACGCGTCGATCTCGGTCGGCGCCGTGCGTCCGCGCCAGGCCGCCGGCGGCCGATAGCGCAGCTCGCCCCAGTCGTGCTGCTCCGCGACGGTCCGGAACGCGGCCTCGAGCGTCGCGCCGTACACGTCCTCCAGAATGAAGCCGAGCAGAATGAAGCCGAGGTCGCTGTACACCGACGCCGAGCGCGGGGCGTACTCGAGCGGCAGCGTCGAGATCGCGCGCTCGAACTCCGCGCGCCCCCGGCAGTCGCGGAAGAACGGCAGATGGGCGGTCAGTCCCGAGGCATGCTCGAGCAGATCGGTCACGGAGACGGCAGCCCGGTCGGCCCCTCGCCAGTCGGCCAGCCAGCGGGTCAGCGGCGCATCCGGATCGAGCAGCCGCCGGTCGACGGCCCGCATCGCCAGCGTCGTCGTCGCGATGACCTTCGTCAGCGACGCCAGATCGAAGACCGTGTCGATCGTTGCCGACGGGGCATCCGGGGCCAGGCTGAGCGCGCCGAACGCCTGCCGCCACAGCGTCGCGGTGGAGCTGCCGACCTCGACCACCGCGGCCGGGAACGCGCCTTCGCGCACGCTCTCCGCGAGGATCGCCTCCGGTGCGGCCAGACCCGTCATGCGGAGCTCCCGGCTGCCGGCGCGTTCCCTCGCAGGGTGCTGACGGCCCGGCCGGCGGCGTACGTCGTCACCGATCCGATCAACGCGTACCACTGCCAGGAGATGTCCGTGGCGGCCCTCACGGCGAGCAGGACGGCGGCGCCGGCCGCGAGGCCGGCGATCGGGACGGCGGGCCCGGCGCGGGTCGTCAGGAAGCACAGGGACAGGGCGCCGAGCAGGAGACCGCCCGTGAACGACTGGATCCCGAGCGCCTCGTCCACGACCCGCTGCGAGAGGGCGATGGCGGCCAGCGCCACGAGCACCTGGACGGCGCCCCACCCGACCGTGGCCCAGCGGGCGGCCCGGAGATAGTGGCCGTCGGACCGGGCGCCGCGCGTCAGCGGAACGTAGAAGTCCCCGACGGTCGAGGCCGCCGAGGAGTTGAGCGACGACGAGAGCGTGGACATCGCCGCCGCCACCATCGCCGCCACGACCAGTCCCCTGACGCCGGTCGGGAGATGGCTCGTGATGAACAGGGGGAACACGCGGTCCGTCTGCACCTGGCCGGCGCTCGAGACGGCCGCGAGCGCGGCGGGATCGTGGGCCGTGTAGTAGGCCCAGAGCATGAGGCCGATCAGCAGCAGCAGCCAGAACTGGACGAGGACGACGAAACCGCTCGCCACCAGCGCGCGGCGGGCGTCGGCCACCGAACGGCAGCACAGGTAGCGCTGCACGAGGAGCTGATCGGCGCCGTGGGTGGCCGCCGTGATGAAGGCGCCGCCGACCAGCCCCGACCAGAACGTGTAGCTCCGGGAGAGGTCCACGGCGAAGTCGAACAGCCGGAGCTTGCCGGCCGCGTCCGCGCGGGCCGCCACCTCGGCCCAGCCGCCCGGAATCTCCGTCAGCAGGATGATGCCGGCCAGCAGGGCCCCGCCGAGATAGACGACCATCTGCGCCACGTCCGCCCAGACGACCGCCAGCATGCCGCCCAGCAGCGTGTAGAGCAGGGTCGCGGCGCCGACGATGGCGATCGACGCCACGAGCAGCGCCGTGGAGCTGTCCACCGCCGGCGCGAGAGCGCCCGCGAGCCGCTCGGCCGCCGGCACCGTCGCCAGAACGGCGGCGAGCACCAGCCCGGTCGCGAACAGCCGGAGCCCGTCGGACAGCGAGCGGGTCGTGAGGAACAGCGAGGCGGCGGCACGGCCCGCGGCGCTGCCGAAGCGGGTGGTCAGGAGCTGGTGGACCGTCAGCAGCTCGGTGCGGAAGAAGACCGGCAGCAGCACGAGCGCCACGAGCACCCGCGCGACGACGTAGCCGAGGGCGAGCTGCAGGAAGGTGAGGTCCGCGCCGAACGCGTACCCGGGCACGCTGATGAGCGTGATGGTGCTGGTCTCGGTCGCCACGATCGATCCCAGCAGCGCCCACCACGGGACCTGCCGGCCGGTCAGGAAGTAGTCGCGGATGCTCCGCTGCCTGCGCGCGAAGCGGGCGCCGAGCCAGAGCACGCCCGCGACGTACAGCACGAGCACCAGCAGGTCGGCAGTCTGCATCAGCGGCGCGCCGGGGGCTGCCACGCGAGGTCAGCGCGAGCGGGGGCTCGTTCCCGGCCACGGCTCGACATCTTCGCCGATGGCCGCCCGCACCGACCCGTGGGCCTCTCGCAGCCGGGCCAGCGCCCCGGCGCACGGCTGCCCGGTCTTCTGCATGACGATGGCGGCCTTCACGTTCCAGCGGGCCTGCCGCAGCAGGACTTCGGCTTCCTCGTGGTCCAGCCCCGTCACGGCCGTGACGATGCGGCGCGCGCGGTCGCGCGCCTTCTCGGATCCGGTCGCCAGGTCGACCATCAGGTTGCCGTAGGTCTTTCCCATGCGCACCATCGCGATTGTCGTCAGCATGTTGAGCACTATCTTGGTCGCGGTGCCCGCCTTCAGCCGCGTCGATCCGGCGATGACCTCGGGGCCGACGGCCGGCGCGATGACGACGTCGACGAAGGTTTGCAGCTCGGTGCCCGGCCAGCAGGTGACGAAGATGATCCTGACGCCGTTGCGCCGCGCCCGCGACAGGGCGCCGCGCACGAACGGCGTCATGCCGCTCGCCGATACGCCGACCAGGACGTCCCTGCGGGTCGGCCGCAGCCGCGCGATCGATCGGGCGCCTTCCTCGTAGTTGTCCTCGACGCCCTCGCGCGCCTGGAAGAACGCCCCGCGTCCGCCCGCCATGACGGCCTGCACCAAGCTTGACGGGGTGCTGAAGGTGGGCGTCATCTCGGCGGCCTCGAGCACCCCCAGGCGGCCGCTGGTGCCGGCGCCGACGAAGAAGAGGCGGCCGCCCTTGCGCAGCGCGGACGTCAGCAGATCCGCGGCCATCGCGATGCGC
Organism: uncultured Vicinamibacteraceae bacterium; assembly: GCA_964569405.1. GTDB lineage: Bacteria > Acidobacteriota > Vicinamibacteria > Vicinamibacterales > UBA8438 > JAAXGX01. The sequence continues at coordinate 15,022 of CAZMWA010000358.1, forward strand.
GCGCGTTCACGATGGACGCTGGCGACGACCTTGCCGTCCTCGCTCAGCATCAGCTGGACGATCTCCTCGGTCGACGCCTTGTCCAGCTCGACGCTGGCCGGGTTGATCGCCTCGGTCGGCAGGTCTTTCCATTTTGAGGAAGTGGACATCGGCGTTGGCTGCCGGGGCGCGGTGGTTATGTGTAACGAATGTGCCCGGGGAGGTCAAGCGTGGCCGCGGCGTTTGACTTCGCGCGTGGCGGGATATATAAGTACCGGTTGTTTCGAGTTCGAGAGCAGAGTTCATGCACACCAATCGTGTCGTGCCCGATCGGCCCGCTCTCATGATGCCGACGACGACCGGCCCGACCGGGCCGGTCCTGCGTGGCGGGTGATGTAGCCGACACCGACTTGGGGAATCCCAGCAGGCCATCATCCGACACCGGGTGATGGCCTTTTTCATTGCATACCACAGACTGGTGCGTCATGTCCGCACGCGACCTTGAGAACAGCGCGAGCAGCCGGCCGCTCGGCGTGGCGCTCGTGGGTTTCGGCACCGTCGGCCAGGCCGTGGCCCGCATTCTCTGCAACGGCTCGCACGGCCGCCTGCGGTTGACGCACGTCTGCAATCGCCGGGTCGAGCGGAAACGGGCGAGCTGGGTGCCCGCGGGCGTGACCTGGACGGACGACATCGAGGCGGTGCTCGACTCGCACGCGGACGTCGTCGTGGAGCTCATCGGCGGCCAGGACCCGGCCGCGAGCTGGATTCGCCGGGCTCTCGAGGCCGGGAAGTCGGTCGTCACGGCGAACAAGCAGGTCATCGCCGAGCAGGGTGCCGAGCTCGAGGCGCTCGCGCGGCGCCGGGGGCGGCGGCTGCGCTTCGAGGCCGCCGTGGCAGGCGGCATTCCAGTCGTTCACGGCCTGCAGGAAGGCCTGGCGGGCGATCGCCTGTTCCGTGTGCTCGGGATTCTCAACGGCACCTGCAACTACATCCTGACACGCATGGAGGCCGACGGGGTGTCGTTCGATGCGGCGCTCCGCGAGGCCCAGGAGCTGGGCTACGCGGAGGCCGATCCGGCGGCGGATGTCGACGGCTTCGACGCGCAGGCGAAGCTGGCCATCCTGTCGGCCGTCGGACTGCGCTGCCCGCTCGCGGCGGGCAGCATTCCCCTGCGGACCATCACGGCGATAGACGCCGTCGACTTCGCGTACGCGAAGCAGCTCGCCTGCACCATCCGGCAGGTCTCGCGGGCCGAACGCGATGGCGACGGCCGGGTGCTCGCTGGCGTGCAGCCCATGCTCGTGCCGCAGACGTCGGCGCTGGCGCAGGTCGGCGGCAGCCGCAACGTGGTCGTCGTGGAGGGCGCGGCGGGAGGCGAGACGGCCTTCTTCGGACACGGCGCCGGCGGCGACCCGACGGCTGTCGCCGTGGTCTCGGATCTGGAGTCGATCGCGCGGGGGAGCGGCGACCCCGCGGCGCGCCTCGCGGCCGGGCCGGCGGCACGCGCCGTGCGGGACTTCGTCTCGCCGCACTACACCCGCTTCATCATCAACGACCGGCCGGGGATTGTCGCGGCGCTGGCGGGCGTGTTCTCGCGGCACGGCGTGAACATCGACGCGGTGCTCCAGCAGCCCGGCTGGGCCAAGACGCATCTGCCGTTCGTCATGACGCTGAACGCCTGCAGCGCGGCGGCGGTGCATGCCGCGCTCGACGAGGCGTCGGCGTTCGACTTTCACGTCCGGCCGCCGCTGTGGATGCCGGTGTTGACACAGAGGCAGCAGACATGAGCTATTTCACTGGTCTCCGCTGTTCGTTGTGCAAGGAGGTCTTCCCGGCAGAGGCTCTGTACGTCTGCGACAAGTGCCTCGGGCCGCTCGAGGCGACCTACGACCTCGACGGGATCGCGGAGCGGGTCACCCGCGAGCTGATCGCCGCACGCCCCGGGAACCTGTGGCGCTACCGGGAGTTCCTCCCCATCGAGGGTGAGCCGCGCACCGGATTCCACGCGGGTTGGACGCCCCTCGTTCGCGCCGACCGCCTGGGACGCGAGCTGGGACTCCGGGAGCTCTACCTCAAGGACGACTCGGTCAACCATCCCACGCTCTCGTACAAGGACCGCGTCGTCTCGGTGGCGGCCACGCGGGCCGTGGAGCTGGGCGTCACGATCTTCGGCTGCGCCTCGACCGGCAACCTCGGCAACAGCGTGGCGGCGCACGCCGGACGCCTGGGGCTGGATTGCTACGTGTTCATTCCCCACGACCTCGAGCCCGGCAAGATCCTGGGCTCCGCCGTGTCGGGTCCCCAGGTGGTCGCCATCGACGGCACGTACGACGATGTCAACAGGCTGTGCACGCAGGTGGGCGACCGCTACGGGTGGGGCTTCGCCAACATCAACCTGCGCTCGTACTACGCCGAGGGAGCGAAGACGTACGGCTTCGAGATCGTCGAGCAGCTCGGCTGGCGCTTCCCGCAGCACGTGGTCTGCCCGGTCGCGGGCGGCACGCTGCTGCCGCGGATCGGCCGCGGATTTCGCGAGCTGCGCGACGTGGGGCTGGCGGACGGCCAGTTGCCGCGCATCCACGCCGCGCAGGCCGCGGGATGCGCCCCGGTCATCCATGCGCTGGAGAACGGCCTCGAGCATCCGGAGCCGGTCAGGCCCGACACGATTGCGAAGTCGATCGCCATCGGCAATCCGGCCGACGGGTATCACGTGCTGCAGACCGTCCGCGGCAGCGGGGGCAGCGGGGCGGCCGTGGACGACGCGGAGATCCTCGATGCCATCGCGCTGCTCGCGCGTACCGAGGGCATCTTCACCGAGCCCGCGGGCGGCACGACGCTGGCCGCGGCGATTCGACTCGTTCGCGACGAGGTGATTCCGCGGGAGGAATCCGTCGTCGTGTGCATCACCGGCAATGGCTACAAGACTGCCGACGCCATGGCGGGCACCGTGCCGGGACCGCGGCGCATCGGGCGGTCGCTGCGGGAGTTCGAGGCGTATCTGACCGACCGGCACGAGATTCACCAGCGTGCGGATGGCGGATGAGATGCGAGGCGCGGCCGCGTGCTCCGAGATAGTCGAGGCCGAGGGGCACCTCGTCGACTCGCAGCTCCTCAACGTGATCTTCGACAAGGTCATCGAGCGGCGCTCCAGGTTCGAGGTGCTGCGATTCGACATCGGCCGGACCAACGAGGAGTTCTCGCGCCTGGAGCTGAAGGTCACGGCCCCCGAGCCGGCGGTCCTGCGCCGGCTGCTCGAGGACCTGATGCCGCTGGGATGCCACGCCCGACCGCTGCGCGACGCGCTGCTCAGGCCGGCCGAGGCCGACGGGGTGGTTCCCGACGACTTCTACTCGACGACGAACCACCAGACGTTCATCCGCCACGGAGGCCGCTGGCTGGCCGTCGACGCGCAGCGCATGGACGCGGTTATCGTCGTTGACGAGGGCCGTGCGGTCTGCCGCAAGCTGCGGGACGTTCAGCGCGGCGAGCGGGTGGTCTGCGGCGTCTCCGGCATCCGCGTCTCGCCCGAGTTCCGGGAGCGCGACAGGCTGGGGTTCGCGTTCATGACGAACGACGTGTCGACCGAGCGCCGGGTCGAGGTCAGCGCGTCGAAGGTCGTGGCGATGATGCGCGACGTCAAGGCGCACGGCGGGCGCATCGCCTTCGTCGCGGGCCCGGTCGTCGTGCACAGCGGCGGCGGCGGCTACTTCACGGACCTGATTCGCGGGGGGTTCGTGGACGTGCTGCTGGCGGGCAACGCGCTCGCCGTCCACGACGTGGAGCAGGCCCTGTTCGGCACCTCGCTCGGCGTGGATCTCGAGGCCGGCGTCGCCCGGGACGAGGGGCACCGGAACCACATGCGGGCAATCAACGCCATCAACCGCGTGGGCGGGTTGCAGCCGGCGGTCGACGGCGGCACGTTGCGGTCGGGGATCATGTACGAGCTCATCGTCCGCGACATTCCGTACGTGCTGGCCGGCAGCATCCGCGACGACGGCCCGCTCCTGGACACGGAGATGGATCTGATCGCGGCGCAGGATCGGTACGCCGGCCAGTTGGTCGACGTCAAGATGGTGGTGATGCTGTCGACGATGCTCCACAGCATCGGCGTGGGCAACATGCTGCCGTCCCACGTGCGCGTCGTCTGCGTCGACATCAACCCCGCGGTGGTCACCAAGCTCGGCGATCGGGGGTCGTCGCAGACCGTCGGCATCGTGACGGACGTCGGGCTGTTCCTGCACCAACTGGCCACGCAGTTGGGAGCGCCTGACGCCGGGGCACGGGGTGGCGCGGCCCGCGCGGCAGGGAAGTGAGGCGGACGCGTGACAGGCTCGAGTATGTCGCAGAGCGGGATCATCGTCAGGAAGTACGGGGGCACGTCGGTTGCCACCCCCGAGCGGATCAGCGCGATCGCGGAGCGCGTGGCGCAGCAGGTCGGCGGCGTGCGCGGGCTCATCGTCGTGCTGTCGGCGATGGGGAAGTCGACGGACGAGCTCGTGGCGCTGGCGCATCAGGTGTCCAGACGCCCGGCTGGCCGCGAGATGGATCTGCTGCTGGCCACGGGCGAGCAGGTATCCGTGTCGCTGCTCGGGCTCGCCCTGCAGGACCGCGGCGTGGCGGCCGTGTCGCTGACCGCCGCGCAATGCGGCATCCGCACCGACAGCGCGTTCAACGTCGCGCGGATTCAATCCATCGACACGCAGCGGATTCGCGCGGAGCTCGAGGCCGGCCGGGTCGTCATCATCACGGGCTTCCAGGGCGTGACGACCGACCATGACATCACGACCCTGGGCCGGGGGGGCAGCGACATCACGGGCGTCGCGGTGGCGGTGGCCGTGGGCGCCGACGTGTGCGAGATATGCACGGACGTCGACGGCGTGCTCACGGCCGATCCCAACCTGGTGCCCGGCGCGCGGCTGTGGCCCGAGATCAGCTACGAGGCGGCCATCGAGATGGCGTCGAGCGGCGCCAAGGTGCTGCATCCCCGGGCCGCCGAGCTGTGCATGGCGTACGACATTCCGATCCACGTGCGGTCGAGCTTCAACGCGCGCGAGGGCACGTGGATCCGCGGGAGCGACGATATGGTGATGGAGCAGGCCGAGGTCGTGGGTGTGAGCAGCGACAGGAAGATCGCCAAGATCACGCTCCGCGAGGTGCCCGACGAGCCGGGTCTGGCGGCTCGCGTGTTTCGGGATCTGGCCGGCCAGGACATCTGCGTGCGGCTGATCATCCAGAGCGCGAGCTCGGAAGGGCGGGGACGCATCACGTTCGTCCTCGACGAGGAATTCGCCGAGCAGGCGGCGCGCCTGGTCGAGCAGTGGACCTCGGCCGGCATCGCCAGCGACGGGACCGTCGACCACGACGTGGCGAAGATCTCCATCGTGGGGTCGCGCCTCGCGTCGACCCCCGGTCTGGCGGCGCGCATGTTCTCGGCGCTCGCACGGGAGGAGATCAACATCGACTGCATCAGCTCGTCGGAGATGAAGGTGGCCTGCGTGATCGGTGGCGAGCACGTTGAGCGTGCGGTGCGCGCCGTTCACGACGAGTTCTTCCCACCGGAGTCGGCGCGATGACGACGCGCCGGCCGGCCGGGCGGATCGCTGTCGGCATCCTCGGCGCGACGGGGATGGTCGGCCAGGAGTTCATCGCGCAGCTCCAGGGACACCCCTGGTTCAACCTGACCTGGATTGCGGCGAGCGAGCGCTCGCGGGGGCGCCGGTTCGCGGACGCGACGGCCTGGCGACTGCCGGCGCCGCGTCCGGCGGCGGTGGCGGACATGGTGGTGGACGCCGTCGTTCCGGAGCGGGCGCCGCGGGTCGTGTTCTCGGGACTGGACTCGTCGGTCGCCGGCGAGGTGGAGGCGGCGTTCGCGGCGGCAGGCCACATCGTGGTGAGCAATGCGCGCAACTACCGCATGGACGCCGACGTGCCGTTGCTGGTGCCCGAAATCAACCCGGACCACCTGGCGCTGCTGTCCGCGCAGCGGACGGCCAGACGATGGCCCGGCCGCATCGTCACGAATCCGAACTGCTCGACCATCGTCCTGACGATGGCGCTGGCCCCGCTGCGGCGGTTCGGGTTGCGCTCCGTCAACGTCACGACGTTGCAGGCTGTCTCCGGCGCCGGGTATCCGGGCGTCCCGTCCCTCGACATCGTCGGGAACGTGATTCCGTTCATCGGCGGCGAGGAAGAGAAGATGGAGACCGAGACCCGCAAGATCCTCGGCTCGCTCGCGGAGCAGCAGATCGAGCCCTACCCGGTCACGGTGAGCGCGCACACCACCCGCGTCGGCGTCACGAACGGGCACACGGGGATGGTCTCGGTCGGCTTCGAGGCGGCGCCCGCCGCCGACGAGCTCATCGACGCGTTCAGGTCGTTCTCGGGGCGGCCGCAGGCCGAGGAGCTGCCGAGCGCGCCGGCCCGGCCGGTCGAGTACCTCGACGAGGCGAACCGGCCGCAGCCGCGTCTCGACGTCGACCGCGGCAACGGCATGACGGTCACCGTGGGCCGCCTGCGGCCCTGCCCGCTACTCGACTACAAGTTCGTGGTGCTGGGGCACAACACCATCCGCGGCGCCGCCGGGGCGGCGCTCCTCAACGCCGAGCTGATGATGATCGACGGCCTGCTGGACGGGTAGTGGAGCCGGGAGCCTGCGCCGTGGAACGGTGCAGGCTCCCGGGAGGATGCCGGGCTAGTTGGCCGCGACGTTGCCCGCCACGTAGTCGACCGCGATGCGAATCGGGTTGGCGCCGCCGAGCAGCGGTGTCGACGGCAGGCGCTCGGCCGCGGGATCGAGCCTGGCCGTGATCTCGAGCTGGCTGCCTTCCGGGAGGCTCACCGGCGCGTCGAACCAGAAGCGCGTCGTCCACCCCGAATCCGGCTCGCGCAGCCAGAGCATGGGGACGCGGGCTCCGTCCGGCATCACCGCCTCGATCTGGATCTCCGACGATTCGATGTCGACCTCCGGCAGGAGCGCCAGCAGGCTCAGATCCTGCTCGACGTCGTGAGTGAACTTGACCTCCCGGCCGCTCACGGTCTCCGGCGACGTCACGAGCATCGACTCGATGCTGGCCCCGGCGCCGTCCGCGGCATAGAGGCCCACCCGGCTCTGATCGGAGAACGCCTGGCCTTCGGTAATCCAGGTCTTCTTGTACTGGATGCGCAGCACGAGATCGCTGCCCTGCGGCAGCGAGTATCCCATGCCCCGGGTCTGCACGGGCTCCTGGCCCGGAATCCAGACCGCGATGGGCGCCGCCGACGGAAAGTCTCCGGCGTCCGGCGGAGCGAACCCGACCCCGGCGTCGGCGTCGTCCAGCGTCCGCGCGGCGCCCGTCGTGTCGACGAACACGGCGGCGCTGCGCACGACGGCGGTCGCGCCCGGCTGGAAGTCGATCGCGTTGATCGACCGATCGGGGGCGTCGTCCGCCGGCAGCACGAAGTAGCGCACCGTCTCGCTGGTGCCGGCGTCGAGCGCGAACGCCTCCGGCATCTCGAGCGTCACGGTCGGCTCCCCGAGCGCCCAGTCCGTGGCAGTCTCGGGCACGGGCGGGACCTGATCGCGGGGACCTTGCGGATAGCCTCCGCTGGACCACTCGAGAATCATGTCCATGTCGCGGGCCGACAGCGCATGGCCGTTCCGGAACGATCCGAACCCGTCCTCGGCCTGCCACGGCGGCATCCGCAACCCGAGAATCTCTTCCCGAATGGACTGCGTCCAGGGAAAGGCGGACCGGTAGGTCACGAGCGACATCGGCGCGACGCCGCCTTCCATGTGGCAGCTTCCGCACTGGTCGCGGAAGATCGGAAACAGGTGCTCGTTGTAATTCCAGCGGGAATTGATCGGCGTGTGACCGTGGGGAACGGATCCGGCCGCGACGACGAACGCCATGGCCAGCGTCAGCAGCCACCACCTGTATCGTTGCATGGGGGCTCTCCTCCTTGCGTGTTGCGTAGCTGTCCGGTTGTCGGTTCGATCAGGCCCGCCAACTATGGCGCGTCCTCGTACACGCGGGCGATCTCGCTCGCGGCCGTGCCGAAGATGTCGTACGCGCCGCTGACCTGCTGCCGGTTGCCGAGGTCGCCGTACCAGTCGAGCAGCCAGGCCGAGCGCACGAGGTGGCGCACCGCGATCCGGACGTCGTCGCGCGCCCGGCCCGAGAGCTCCTCGGCCCGGTCGCCCAGCGCCAGCGCCAGCTCCTTGGCCTGCAGGGCCGGAATGAAGAGCTCCGCGAACGCTCCGCGTTCGATCAGGGCCTGCAGCTCCAGGTCGCGCTCCGCGATGGCCGTCACGATGTCCGCCGTCAGCTCGGGAATCGGCGGGCGAATGCGGGCGGCCAGCGGGACCGACGCCGGCGCGCCCGTCATGACCGTGGACGGCCGTATCACGTCGGCGTCGGCCGCGGCGGGAGCGGCTGCCGGCGCGGCCGACGAGTACTCGGCGAAGATGAAGTCGAAACGCTCCTCGGGAAAGTCCTCGACGAACACGACCTTGGCCGTGACCTCGGTCGGCACCGCCAGGTCGCCGACCAGCGCTTCCAGGTACGCGCCGTCGGGGGACGGGAGCAGGTCGACCGCCGTGACCTCGATGAACTCGTCCGTGGCCTCGTCGTAGTCCTCCTCGAGCACGGCGCGGCCGCTCCACGTGCTGACGTCGACCGCCTCGCGGTAGTTGTCGGTCGCGTAGAGGCGGAAGACCCCGTCCTCGGGATACGTGCCCTCGATGTGGTGGAAGCTGTCGGGGGCCATGAACACGATGCCGCCCTGCTGCGGCGAGTGATCCATGTGGGCGCCCGGCGCGGCGTCCACGACGCCGCAGGTCAGCATCTCGGAGCCGTAGTACGGGTTGCGGACCGGCCCGTCGCGCTGCACCCAGTTCGAGCCGTTGTCGTACATCGGGCAGTAGGCGCGCGCGAATCCCTGCGGCAGGTCGAGCGCCGCGAGATACTCGGACAACGGCTTGAACCGGGTCCGCATCAGCTCGATGCTGTCGGCGGCGGCGACCGAGCGCACGAGCGGCTGGGTGATCGGATCGGCGAGCGTGACCAGACTGTCGAGCGCCGCCTGCGCGTCGTCGTAGTTGTCGGCGGCCAGCGCCTCCTGGGCGAGCACGTACCCCTCCAGTTGCACGTCGAGGGGCGCCGAGATGCCGTTGAACGGCTCGTCGGGCTGCTGGGCGGCGTGGGCAGACCCCGCCGAGACGGGCAGCAGAAGCACAAGGGCGGTGGCGATGACGTCGGTTCGAATCATCCGAGGCATAGGCTCCTCGCGTCAAGAAAGAGGGTGGCAACGGCTCCAGTCGGGCGCTATCGACTAGGGTAGTAGTATACAACCCCGGCGCCTGCAGGCCGGAGCGGCGATGACGACGACGCCGGAGAAGGCAACGCCGCAGGCGGCAGCCAACCGCGCGCTGGCGGACGGATATCTCGATGAGCTGCGCGGGGTTCGCCGGCTCGCCGCCAACACCCTGGAGAGCTATGCCAGGGACCTGGCGACGCTGCTGCGCTTCGCCGCGGGCCAGAAGGCGCGCGTGGTGAGCCTGTCGCGTGACGATCTCGACGCCGTCGTCCACGACCTGATGGCCGCCGGCCTGGCGCCCCGGTCCGTGGCGCGGTTCGTGGCCTGCGTCCGGGGCTTCTACCGGTTTCTCGTGCGGGACGGCCATCTGCGCGTCAACCCGGCCGACGATCTGCACGCTCCCCGCGCCTGGCCCGCGCTGCCGAAGTTCCTGTCGGTCGAGGAGGTCGACCGCCTGATCGAGCAGCCGGACGCATCCACGCCGTCCGGCCTGCGGGATAGGGCGCTCATCGAGCTGCTGTACGCCACCGGCATGCGGGTGTCCGAGCTGCTCTCGGTGCGGCTGGACGACCTCAACCTGCGCGGCGGCTATCTGACCTGCCTGGGGAAGGGCTCGAAGGAGCGGCTGGTGCCGATGGGCGGACCCGCCGTGACGTGGATCCGGCAGTACCTGTCCGCCGCGCGCCCGTCCCTGCTGGCCGGGCGGTCATCGCCCTGGCTGTTCGTCAACGCCCGCGGCAACCGCCTCGGCCGGGTGGGCTTCTGGAAGATTCTCAAGGGTCACGGCCGGCAGGCGGGGCTGCCGCGCGATCTGAGCCCGCACGTCATCCGCCACTCGTTCGCGACGCATCTGCTCGAGCGGGGAGCCGACCTGCGCTCGATTCAGAGTCTGCTCGGGCACGCGGATATCTCGACGACGCAGATCTACACGCACGTCCTGGAGGTGCGCCTCAAGGCGATGTACGACGCCTTCCATCCACGCTCGTAGGGCGTTCCGCGAATTGACCGGCCAGCCATCGCTCTGCTAGCGTTAGCCCTTCATATGCGCCGTACAGGACGTTACGTGTTCACTTCGGAGTCGGTCACCGAGGGGCATCCCGACAAGATTGCGGATCAGGTGTCCGACGCCGTGCTCGACGCCGTGCTGGCCCAGGATCCCGCGGGCCGGGTGGCCTGCGAGACGCTGGTGACGACGGGTCTCATCGTGCTGGCCGGCGAGGTCACCACCACCTGCACCGGCGATTTCGCCGGCGTCGCCCGCCAGGCCGTGAGCGACGTGGGGTACACGCGGGCCAAGTACGGCTTCGACGCCGAGACCTGCGCCGTCGTCTCGTCGATCCACGGGCAGTCTCCCGACATCGCCCTCGGCGTCGACCCGGGCGGCGCGGGCGACCAGGGGCTGATGTTCGGGTACGCCTGCTCGGAAACCCCGGAGCTGATGCCGCTGCCGATCATGCTGTCGCACCACCTCGTTCGCGAGCTCTCCGAGGTGCGCCGCAGCGGGACCCTCGACTACCTCAGGCCCGACGGCAAGTCGCAGGTGACGGTGGAGTACGACGGCGACACGCCCGTGCGCATCGACGCGGTGGTCGTCTCGTCCCAGCACAGCGACGCGGTCGCGATCGAGCGCATCCGCGAGGACGTCGCGGACCTGATCATCCGGCGCGTCATCCCCGAGAACCTGATCGACGCCGACACCCGCATCTACGTCAACCCGACGGGCCGCTTCGTGACCGGGGGGCCGCACGGCGACTCCGGGGTGACCGGACGCAAGATCATCGTCGATACGTACGGCGGCATGGCGCCGCACGGCGGCGGCGCGTTCTCCGGCAAGGACCCGACGAAGGTCGACCGCTCGGCCTCCTACATGGCCCGCTACATCGCCAAGAACTGCGTCAAGGCGGGCCTGGCCGATCGCGTTCAGGTGCAGCTCGCGTACGCCATCGGGGTGGCGGACCCGGTGTCCGTGCTCGTCGAGACGTTTGGAACCGGGAAGCTCGCGGAGGACCGCATCTCCGGCCTCGTGCGGGACCACTTCGAGCTGACGCCGCGCGGCATCATCGACTCGCTCGACCTCCGTCGTCCCATCTACCGCCGGACGGCCGCGTTCGGCCACTTCGGCCGGACCGAGCCGGAGTTCACCTGGGAGCGGACGGACAAGGCCGAGGCCCTGCGGGCGGCGGCCGGCCTCTGATCGCACCCGGCGGATCAGGACTCCGGAAGCCCGCGCCGTGCGGCAGCGCGGGCCCCTACGTGCGCACCGTCAGCAGCAGATAGATCGCCGAGGCCCCGAAGAGCAGGTTGGGCGCCCAGGCGGCCAGCATCGGCGCCAGCAGCCCGGCGCTGCCGACGGCGGCGAAGACGTTGATGGTCGTCCAGTAGGTGAAGGCGAGCGCGATGCCGACGCCGACGCCGTAGAGCGTGCCCCGCGGCCCGGTGGTGATCGCGAAGGGAATGGCGATCAGGGTGAGAATGAGCGTCACGAACGGGAACGACGCCTTCCGGTGCAGCCCGACGGCGAGGCGTCCCGCGTCGAACCCGCTGGCGTCGAGCGCCGCGATGTGCGCCCGCAGCTCGGCGAAGCTCATGAGCTCGGCATCCGGCCGCTCGGTCTCGAAGTAGGCGGGCGGCTCCAGCAGCGGCAGCGGCGCCTCGGGCGCCGCGCGGTACGGCAGTGACTCGCCGCCCGCCCCGGGCGCGGCGAAGTCGCGCCGCCACACCTCGCGGCCGAGCCAGCCGCCGGCGAACGATGCCTCCCTGACGAACGTCCGCCGGGTCAGGCCCCAGGGCCGCCCGCCGAACTCGTACACCGAGAGGTTCCCGATCTCGTCACGCTCGGGATCGAAGTGGAGGTAGTGGTAGATCGACCCGCTCCCGCCCACTATCCACCGCCGGTTCAGCACGTCCATGGTCCGCTCGCGCGCGACGCCGCTGCGGATCTCGAAGCGCAGCGCTTCCGCCTCCCGGTTCGAGCGGGCCATGATCGTCTCGCTCAACCCGAACAGCACGCCGCTCCAGACGAGGCTCGACAGGATGATGGGCAGCGCCGCGCGGTAGAGGCTGACGCCGCAGGCCTTCATGACCGTCAGCTCGCTGGTCTTGGTCAGCAGGCCGATCGTGACCAGGGCCGCGACGAGCGCCGCAATCGGCAGCACGAAGTACATGAACTGCGGCGTCGCGTACCAGAAGTACGTGAGCAGCGCCAGGCCCGTGGTCTGGCCCTTGAACAGCTTGTCCGACAGATCGATGAACGTGGAGATGTAGAAGATGCCCAGCAGCCCGACGAATGCCAGCAGCACCACGCCCAGGTACAGCCTGGCGACGTACCAGTCGAGCAGGTTCACGTTCGGCAGTCGCGCCCGGACGATGCGCACGCGCCGCATCCGGGGCGGCAACCGGAAGGGAAGCGACGGCAGCGTCCCGGCCGCGGCCCCGCGCGCGAGCGGGGAGGGGAGCGCCAGGCGGCGCTCGACCGACCGGGAGCGCCAGAACAGGAGCACGAGTCCCGCCAGGCCGAGCAGGATGTTCGGCAGCCACATGGCGAGGTGCGCGGAAACCAGCGCCCCCTTGGCCATCGCCTCGGCGCCGTACATCGTGACGTAGTAGGCGAAGATCACGATGATGCCCAGCGCGAAGCTGGCCAGCCTGCCGTCCTTCCGGCTCGTCACCCCCAGGCCGACCCCGATCAGGACGAAGACGAGGCACGCGGCGGGGATCGAGAACTTGCGGTGCATCTCCATGACCGCGGCGTGCGGCGACAGCCCGAGCTCGCGCAGGCGCGCCGCCTCGCGGCGCAGTTGGGGCAGGGTGAGCTCGGCGTACCCGCGCTGCGGGCCGGTGCGCGGAAAGACCGTCTCCGGATCCAGACCGATGACGATCTCCTCGAACGCGTGCACCTCGTAGGTCGCGGGGTCGCCCGCATCGACCACGTGGCCCGTCCCGTCGTGCAGCACGATGTCGACGGTGCGCGCATCCGCGTCCAGGATGACGCGCCCGCGGGCGGCGACGTACACGTCCGGCTGATTCGCCTTCCGCATGTCCGCCAGGAACACGTCGTGCCACCCGTCGCCGGCCGGCGACACCTCGCGCACGTACAGCATGACGTTGGGGAAGTCCTCGTAGAACACGCGCGGCTTGACCTCGCCCGCGGCCCGGCCGGCCACGGTCCGGAAGGTGATCTCCCGAAACGCCTGGTTCGCATCGGGCAGCGCCACCAGCAGGACGTAGCTGGTGGCCGCCGCCGCACCGGCGCCGAGCAGCAGCAGCGGACAGAGCATCCGCAGCACGCTCACGCCGCACGCCTGCAGGGCCACGGTCTCGCGATCGCTGGAGAGGCGGCCGAGGCCCATCAGAACGCCGAGCAGCAGCGCCATCGGTATGGTGACGCCGAGCCCCTGCGGCAGCAGCGTGCCCATGATGCGCAGGATGGTGAGGGTGTCGACACCCTTCGCGATGAGATCCTCCGCCACCGTCATGATCGGCGGGATCATCAGCAGGAACGTGAAGACGAACAGGCCCAGCACGAACGGCGGGATGACTTCCCGGAGAATGTAGCGGTCGGTGATCCGCAGCATGGCCGGCCCGTGTCGAGTGTAGCTTCAATTTGACGGGGCCGTGCCCCGCACCCCCGGCGTCCGCTTGCGGGGACCCCTGCGTCCCGCGCCGCTCCCGCCGAGGCGCGCTGTGCGCGCCTTGGGGTGGTACCGGCGGGGGTTGCGCGTGGCCGGGCGGCTCGCGTTCCGCGCGCAGCCGGGTCGCGAACGACGGCGGTCACCGCCGGCGCGCGAGGGCGCCCCGGATGCGGCCGGCCCCGATCCAGAGGCCGATGCCGCTCGACGCCAGGCCGCCCAGGCTGAGCAGGATCAGCCCCGCGTCCCACAGCGGGCGGCGATCGTACCAGAAGGCGAAGTCGAGGCTGTGGAGGCCGTTGAACAGCCAGCGCTGCAGGCGGCCGTAGCGATGGACCGTCCGCACGATCCGGGCGGCCGCCGGGTCGATGTAGAGCCAGGTCGCCAGCGGGTCGGCGAACCGCACGCGCACGACCGGCAGCGGCGGCCTGTCGCTGCCGCGCCCGTAGTAGTAGGCGTCGTACGCGGTCAGGCGCGTCGCGTCGAGCACTTCGGCGGCCGGCACGGCGGCGCTCAACCGCGCCACGAGGGCGTCGCTGCCGGCCGCCTGGCGGGGCGTCAGCGTGCGGGCCGCCAGCAGCAGTTGCTCGTGCCCGCCCGCGCCCGCCAGGCGCACGTCGTAGTGGGGGACGCCGTCGATGCGGCGCAGGCCGACCTCCTTGACGGTGCGGCCCGCGGTCGCTTCCGCCCAGACCGCCGGTTCGAAGGCGGGGAAGTCGGCCAGGCGGAGCGGTCCGCCGCTCAGCACGTCCGCCGGCACGTCGAGCCCGCGCATCGTCGTCCAGGCGAACGGCTGCACCGACAGCAGGCCGCTGAACACCCACGTCAGCGTGACGAGCCCGAAGGCGGCGCCGGTGAGGTAGTGCCACCGCAGCCAGCCGGCGTACGGTATCCGCGGCCGTCCGTCCGCCGGACGCCGCCACCGGAAGCGGGTGAGGCCGAGCAGCAACCCGGTGAGCGCGACGAGGCAGCCGACCGCGGACGTGTAGACGATGACGGCTTCCCACGCGGGCCGGTCCACGCGCAGGGACGGCAGGTAGAACCAGTGCGGTATCGCGCCGATCCAGGCCAGCGCCCGTGTCCGGCGCGTCGTCACCATGGCGACCTCGGCGGTCCGCCGCGAGACGTACAGCTCGGTTGCCGCCCCGTCGTCGACCCGGAAGCGGTGCGCCGGCAGCGCCGCCCGCGTCACCAGCGTCCACTGGTCCGGCCGCTCGACGAGGCCGGCATAGCGGAGCGCCGCGGCCGGCGCTCCGGCGAAGCGCGCCGCCACCCGCCTCGCCGCATCCGGATCGGCGGCCGACAGGCGCGAGCCGGTGTCCGCGAACACGGTGCTGTCGTCGAAGCGATACGCCGGCCGTCCCATCACGGTCAGCAGGTCCGCGCGTTGCGGCGGCCGCGGGATGCGGGCGCCGGCCGCCGCGGCGGCCGGCGTGAGTCGCACCCGCGACAGGTCGAGCGGGGCCAGGGCCGCCAGCCGCTCCTCCGGCGTCAGGTGCGGCATGCCTCCCGTGTACATCATCACGATGCCGGAGGCGAACCAGAGGACGAACAGCAGGCTCACCGGTATCCCGACGTAGCGGTGCACCCAGATCAGGCAGCGATTGACGACGGTCATCGCACGCGATCGCCGGACGCGGTCGGTCCCCGCCGCCTCAGAAACGCACGTGGAGCATGACCGAATAGGTCCGCGGAGCGCCCAGCATCACCTGGTTGGCGTAGATGAACGACGGGTCGGTCTGTCCCAGGTAGAAGATGTCGGACCAGGACGCGTAGGCCGCATCGGTCAGGTTGTCGACGGCGAACGTCACGCGGATGGCGTCGAGGTCGAGCGCCGCGTAGGCGTCGGCCGTGGCGTAGCCGTTCAGCGTGATCGTGTTGGCGTTGTTGGCCGCACGGTCGCCCACGACGCGAACCGTGGCGCCCACCTCGAGCGGCGTGCCGCCGATGTTGCCGTAGCTGCCCCAGAGGTTGCCGATGGCCGTCGGCACGTTGGGCGGCGTGTTCCCGGCCAGGCGCACGAAGTTGGCCGACGGCACGAACGCCGCGTCCGTGAAGGCCAGGCTCGCGCCGAACCGTGCGTCCGCGGTCGGGCGCGAGGAGACCGCCAGCTCCAGGCCGCGCGATTCGATGCCGCCGATCGTCGTCGCGCTGTCGAGGGCGAACCGCTCGAGTATGTCGTCCCGCTCGATGTCGAACCAGGCGGCGGTGAGCTGTGTGCGGCCGCCGTCGAGGTCCGCCTTCAGGCCGACCTCCCACTGCCGGGCGTCGGTCAGATCGAAGTCCTGGTTCGCGTTGACCAGCAGGATGTTGGCGTTGACCGGATCCTTGGCGTTGCTGACCTGGCCGTACGCCACCACGTCGCTGACCAGATTGACGACGGCGCCGGCGCGCCAGCTCCACCAGCGGAACGCGCGGGCAAAGCCGCTCGGCTCGACCGCGCCCGCGGCATCCAGGTTCACGCGCTCGAGGTCCATCGCCTCGTAGCGCAGGGCGCCGGTCAGCCGGACACGGTCATGCACGGGCAGCGAGTCCTCGGCGAAGAACGCCCACGAATCGATGTAGGTCGGGCTGATGCCGCGCAGCTCGCGCTGCCCGTAGCGGCCGGGCACCGGATTGAAGACGTCCACGGCGTCGCCCGGCGCTAGCGGTATGCTGCGCCTGAAACCGCGCCCGCGCTCGAAGTCGAGCGTGGAAGCCTCGAAGCCGACGGTGGCCCGGTTCTCGAGGGCGCCGATCGGGGTCCTGATGTCGAGGTGGGCCC
This sequence comes from uncultured Vicinamibacteraceae bacterium, assembly GCA_964569405.1. GTDB lineage: Bacteria > Acidobacteriota > Vicinamibacteria > Vicinamibacterales > UBA8438 > JAAXGX01. The sequence goes on from CAZMWA010000358.1 coordinate 31,687, forward strand.
GGTCGCCGAACATCCGCTGGTCGTGGTCGACGAAGAAGTAGCCGTAGTAGCGCTGGATCTCGCCCGCCGCCGTGCAGACGTCGACGACCGCCGTGCAGTACGGAAAGCCTTCGGCGTTCTGCCAGTTCCGCTCGGCGTTGAAGCCGTACACCGTGTTGCGGAGCGTGACGTGGTCGCTCAGGCGCACCTCGGCGTCGGCGCGGAGCAGGAGTTGCGACGAGTCGTTCACGGGGTCCTCGACGTTGTAGTTGAGGAAGCGGGTCCGTGCGTCGATGCCTTCGCCGGTCGCGGTCGTGATGACGTCGAGCGGATCCCCGACGGCTTCGGCCGGCAGCAGCGGCGTGCCGAAGTACGACCCGACGTCGTCGTCCAGGTAGTCGACGCTGAACCGCAGCTCGGCGCGCGGGCCGGGCCGCCACAGCAGGCTGCCGGTGAAGTTGGACGAGCTGGGGCTCATGCGGTCGACGTAGCCGTCGGAGCCGTAGCGGCTCACGTCGAAGCGGTACCACAGCGAGTCGCTGATCGGTCCGTTCACGCCGATGGCCGTCTGGTACGTGTTGAACCGGCCGTACGAGAACAGCCCGTTCCATTCCGGCGCGGCTGTCGGCTCGGCCTGCTTCGTCAGGGCGTTGATGGTGCCGGCCACCGCGCCCTGGCCGTTGAGGACCGACGAGGGCCCGCGCAGCAGCTCGACGCGGTCGAGGTTGAAGGTGTTCTGCGGCCGCATGACCATGTTGGCGGGGCCGAGCCAGATGCCGTCGCGCAGGACGGTGATCTGCGAGCGCGTGAAGCCGCGCACCGAGAAGCTGGACGGCGCGGCCGGACTGTGACCCGCCAGCACACCGGGCATCGTCTCCACCGCATCGCTGAGCCGCTGGTACCCGCGCGTCTCCATGACCGCGCTGTCGACCACGTCGATCGAGGCCGGAATGTCGATGGCGCGCAGGCCCAGCCGGCTGCCGGTCGCTGTTTCCTCGGCCAGCCCCAGCTCGCTCCGGGTCCCGGTGACCAGCACGCGCTCCTCGAACGCCGCGGCCGGCAGGCTCACGTCGAGGCGGGCAGGGGACCCCGCCGCCACCGCAACCGGCGTCGTGAGGGGCGCGAATCCTTCCCGCATGGTCGTGATGCTGTACGTGCCCGGCGGAACGTCCTCGATCGTGAACGTCCCGTCGGGGCCGGTCGTGACCGACAACCCGAGCTCCTCGATCGTGACCACCGCGGCCGCCAGCGGCGCGCCGCCGGCTTCGTCGGCCACGGTTCCCTGCACCGAACCGTTCGCCTGCGCCTGGGCCTGCGCCTGGGCAGGGAGCTGTATCGCCGCCGCCAGCAGCGCGGCCAGCGCGATCCTCATGTGTGCGAACCCTCGTCTCGTCCTCGTTTGTGATGTCAACCTGACTCCTTCGTCGTCGCCGCGCAGCGTCCTGCCGCACGCATAGCCGGCGGGGACTCTAACCGATTCGGTCCTGCTATCAACTGAACGTTTCCTGACGTTTTCCTGAAGTTGTCCCGCACCCGGCCGGTCGATCGGGCGCGCGTTCAGGGTCGCCGGCCGCCGCCGGATCCGCGTTCGCGCGCAGCCGGTTCGACCGGCAACCGCCGGGATCCGACCGCATGTTCCGAGGGTCCAATAAGGGGTGTTATGTTAACCAACATGGATCCAGGCAGGCCGGAACCAGGCCGCGCGGGGCTCTCCAGCGGCTTGCCGCGCGGTGCGCCTCGGGAGCTGTCGGCGACGCGCGCGGCCACCCGGCGCGCCGTGGGCTGCGCGCGACGCGGCGCGGTGCCGGGCGGGGGTCGACGGGTGTCTCAGGCGCCGCTGCGCAGCTCGCCGAGCAGCTCTTCGAGCGCCTCGATCAGCTCGCCGCGCTCGACCTGCGATTTCCTGAACTGGAGGCGTACGCTGAACGCCTTCGACGGCGCGACGTACTTGTAGGCAAACGGTTTCGGGCGTGGTGTCGCCGGCTTCGGCGCCGTCTTGCGCACCTCGGCCCGCGTCATGCCCGACTGGGCGATCTGCTCGACCAGCTTCACCATCTCCTGCGGGTCGGACTGGCGGGCAACCTGCAGCAGGAGCGACTTGGAGGTGATGTCCGCCAGCCGGCACAGACGCCTGACTTCCTCGGGTATCGACGTCAGCGTGAGCGATTCGGTGATCGATGTCCGGGATTTGCCGATGCGTCTGGCGAGCTGCTCATGGGTGTACTCGAAGCGACCTACGAGCGATTGCAGCGCGTCAGCTTCCTCGAACGGCGTGAGGTCCTTGCGCTGAAGGTTCTCGATCAGCGCAATCTCGATCAACTCGCGATCGTCGGCGTCGCGGATGATGACCGGCATCTCCTGCAGGCCGATCTGCACGGCCGCCTGGTAGCGCCGCTCACCGGCGATGATTTGATAGCGCCCGTCGCGCTGGCGGACGATGAGCGGCTCGATGACGCCCTTCTCCTGGATCGACGCCATCAGCTCGGACAGGTCGCCCATGGCCTGACGCGGCTGGTCGGGGTTCGGATCGAGCCGTTCGATGGACACCATGCGGCCGACCGGCTCACCGGATGCGGCGGTGAGCGCGTCGACGTAGTGGGCGTCGTGGCGCATCCGGGCGGTCTGCGGCAGCCCTCGCCTAGACACGGGCCATCACCTCCTCGCAGAGACTGTAGTAGTCGGCGGCGCCGGTCGAGTTGGGTGCGAAGCTGAAGATCGACTCGCGATAGGCGGGACTCTCCTCCAGGCGGACGCTCTTGGAGATGACCGTGTTGAACACCTTCGCGCCGAACACGTCGGCGATCTGTTCGCGTGTGTCGCGGGCCAGGGATGTCCGCTTGTCGTGCATGGTGACGAGTACGCCGAGCAGTTGCAGGCTCGGATTGGCCCGCGCGCGGACCTTCTCTATCGTTTCGAGCAGGTCGTCGGTGCCCTCGAGCGCGAAGTACGAAGACTGGATCGGGATGAGAATGTGCGTCGCGGCAACCAGGGCATTGACCGTCAACAGGCCTAACGCCGGCGGACAATCGATGACGACATGCGAGAATCGCTCCCGGACGGGATCGATCCTGTCCTTCAGCCGGAAGTGCGAGTCCAGCTCCCCCACCAGCCGCGCCTCGAGCTTCGCCAGCGAGATCTTCGACGGGGCGACCCACAGCCCCTTCTGAGTCGATTCGCGGATCACCTGGGAGAGGGCGCACGATTCATCGGCCATGGTGTCGTAGAGGCTCCGCTCGAGGCTCTCGCGGCCGACGTACGCCAAGGTGCTGTTGGCTTGCGGGTCGAGGTCGATCAGAAGGGTCTGCTTGCCGCGAAACGCGAGGGCGGATGCGAGATTGATCGCCGTCGTGGTCTTTCCGACTCCGCCCTTCTGGTTGGCGATGGCGACAATCATCGGTGCGGACGCCGCTGATTCCGGGGCGAGTGCCGCGAAATTGCGAGCAGCCGCAGGAAGTTTAGAGAAGCACGTTGCGGGCTGTCAAGGCAGGCCGACCGCCGGAGCCGCCCGGAACTGCCGCCGGCCGATCGATGCAAGTGCCTGAAGGAATGCGTTTTGCGCCGAATGTCGGCCGGCCGACAAGAAGCTACATCTTGTACTTGCCGAGATCTTCGGGATCGAGGCTCTCGAGCCACTTGGCAAGCCGCTCGGAGTTGTCCTTGCCGGGGGTGAAATCGATCGCCTTGGCGTTATCGATTACCGTGTCCTCGACGAAGATCGGCGCCCGCACGCGGAGCGCGAGGGCAATGGCGTCGCTGGGCCGGGCGTCGACGGCGACGACTTCCCCGTTCACGCGCAGGTGGATCAGCGCGTAGAACGTGTTGTCCTGGAGATCGCACACCACGATCTTGTCGACGTCCGCATGCAGGTCGTTGATGACGTTGCGCAGGAGGTCGTGCGTCATGGGACGTGGCGTCGATATGTTCTCGATCTGCAGGGCAATGGCATTGGCCTCGAAGATGCCGACCCAGATCGGCAGTACCTTCTGCCCTGCCTGATCGCGCAATATGACGATGGGCATGTTGGTGATGGGATCGATCACCAGTCCCTTGATCGTCATCTCTATCTGCATCCCAGTTCTCCAGGTCTTCCGTCAACAGCCCGTGGTGAAATCCCGCGTCGCATCGAGAGCGGCCAGGCGCCCGGCTGGCAAGGCGCGACGAGGGAGCATATTGGGCATATTCGACCGAGGAGCAACGCAGTCAGGCGGGCGCCTGGCCGCTCTCGGTGCGACGCGGGGTTCTCACCACGGGCTATGGCAGCGGGG